>NZ_JAQIVI010000007.1:21603-54204 GCF_028618695.1 Natrinema soli
CCCTTGACAGCACGTTCTTCGACCGAGGTCACGCATCTGCGCACTATCTCACCCGGTCTGATCGGTCAGTAGAGACACTCAAGGTGACGACGTTGACCGATACAGAGTCCCTTGCCGCCCTTGACGTCCAATGTCACGCTCAATGGCGTCATGATACGAAGGCTGGGCCGCAGGTCGTCCGCGTTCCGGCGGACGACCTGAATACTGTCGCCGCCGACAACGGCTTTCAGGACTGGCACTCCGAGTACGAATGTTACTCTCTGGGTATCGAACCGTCGATTCACTACCGTGGGTCGTCTGGAAACGCTGTTAGCAACAACGCACTCATTCGAGAACACGATTATACCCAGCGCTGGATGGCCGAAACGTCGTACTTATCCGTGAAGCGCTCGCTCGGCGATGCCGTGCGAGCGCAAGCCTGGTATCGAGAGTTCCGTGAAATCGTCCTCATCTTCGCCATCAACAACATCGAACAACTTTGTGATCCACTCTGATCCCTACGCCGTACCACTATTCAACACAGCAGTATAATCAGCAAACATGATATCGAACACACAGGAGAATAACGACTGCGTCGACTATGATTCGGCAACTGACACATGCTAAAAGAATCACGATTGGGAAGGGAATAACTCGCTCGCAGAAACGATTATCGCGACGGTATCGGCAGCGACTGGAATCTAACCACTTGCATTGGCGCCTCTAGGTTCGGTAGTCGAATACGAAAGTTTAGAATCATTATTTTCGTCGTCTCAAAATGGCGAGCGACGGCTCATCGGTGGACGAGTGAAATTCACCTTCAGCGGGTGTGAGGTTACGGTGACAGTAGATGGATCCGTCATTGTCCGCTCCGAACCGCGATCCGACTGACGATCGGAAAATAGATAACAACTTCTATTTATCATTTATAATTATTAAAATTCGGTGGTAAATTCGATGGTTCCGATAAATCTCGGATGCGGTCAATTTCAACGATGGGTCCCACTCATCAGGTCGAGTTTCATTTCTACCGGTCTTGGCACCTACAAAACCGTTCCAATATCCCTGCTCAATGAGATGGTGACGTTTTCTCGGTGGTGTCAACAGGAGTTCGATTGCGAACGGTGGCGAAAGTTACATCCTCACCCGACGATTACTCGGGACTGATGACGTACGACTACGCACGCAGTCACGAACATGAATTGGAAGCGGAATACCTCACCGCTGCTGACACCGGTGTCCTCGATCTCTATCAACAGGACGAGTCGCTATTCATCGACGTGGCCGTCCTCTGTCCGACGTGCAGTGAAACGCTTCGATTGTCTGCACACGTAACTGAAGTCGTTGACTCCGATATCGAGCTTCCACTCGAAGAAGCCGATGAAATTTACGATTAAAACGACAGTCCGTGGACGTAGCAATCGATCCCACCGGTTGTTTCTCCACGACGCGAAAAACGTCTTACAGCCGTCCAACCCTAGAACATACTTATCGTCGAACTTTATGCCGCCTATGCTGGACATCTGGAACGGCTCCGTATCTCACCGCCACACGGTTGCCAGGATTGATGCAGGTATTCTTAGAAGCGATCACGCACACAATCTTTCAGGTCGTCGTCGTTAATGTTCACTTCGAAGGCATATGGTTCGTCGGTGTCCCGCGTGCGCTCAATGTTGGCACTGACGAGTTCATTGTCGAAATACACCGGTGAGACCTTCGTCATGACATGTTCGTAAACCGGCTCTTCAACCGTTCGCAACGCTTTCCGCCCTGCGGTGTCGGCCGCACGTGCCGCGCGGCCGAGTAACTTTCGTCCTTTTTTGAGTGCATCATCGAAGTCTCCCTCCGCTAGTTCGGAGACTGATTCTTTCAGTTTTTCTCCTGCCGCACTTACATCTTCTTCCGGTGATGTTCCGACTTTTTCTCCCTCTCCTTCCGACGTACTCGCCAGTTCGGCGGTTTTCTCTTTTACATCTTCATTGAGACGCTCATCAACTTTTGGCCGCCATACCTTCCATTCCTCAAAGTCAGATCCCTCAATATTCTCGTCGGTGAGAGCTTCTGTGATTCGATCACCATGTTCGACGATCGTGTCCCAGTCTCCTTTTTCCTTGAATCCAGCGACACTCTCCTCCATGTATTGGTCGATGCTATCCATTGATATCTATCTTATTCGAAGATGCTAGGAAGTTTCGGATTGACATAATCTGAGGGTGTCATAGAACTCTTCTCACACCGTGATGATCGTGCTTCCCGGATTGTCTCCGCGTTCGTAATTGGTGATAGCGACGACAAGGCGAAGGCACAGAGAAAGAAACACCTGCGCCCGTGCGTGGACGCGGCCTCGGGCGAATGTTCGCCCGAGGCCGCAGTCCTTCACTGATTCATTGGTTCGTTCGACTCCAGTACGGCGATTGTACGTCTCCTCCAACGTGGACTGCTTCAGCTGAACGTCCTCGCCGTGTTGTTCAATGCGGTCTTCGACCCTGTACTCGATGTCTTTCGGGTTGTCGGTGTTTCGTGCGTTGTACGGAGCGACTGGCACGACCCCTGCGGTCAGCAGGTGGTCGTGCCAGTCGAGCGTGTCGTAGGCGCTGTCACCGACCATCCAGATAGGCTTAGCGACGGCGAGCGCGTCACGCGTGACGCGCATCGCCGTCTCCTCTGGCGCTTGCTTACTCTCTGTAAACTCCGCTGCAATCGGGATCTTTTGCCCGGTCGAGACGATTGTACAGCCGTAGCCGTAGTAGTACTCGTCGTCGGTTGGATCGTAGCACTTCGACGCGTCTTGATCGGCGGGCATCGCCCTCACGTCAGTTGAATCAATACAGTAGGTCAACTCGAGCAGGCCGCGGCGGGCGGCCTGCTCGACGAGGTAGGTGAAGACATCGTCAACGACGTGTTCGAGGTCGGTGAGAAAGCGATCGACCGCGTCTCTCGACGGCGGTCGATCGAAGCCACAGCTCAGCCAGACAACCGTGTTTCGAAGCTCTCGTTCAACAGGACGAATGCCGTAAATATCCTTGTAGTAGCAGTGGAGAAAGCCACGCATCAGCTCTGGTGGCCCGTGACCTCGTGTTCGCCCCGTCTCCGCCGGGGCGAACACGTCGAACTCTTCGAGAAACTCGAAAGAGAGGTGCTCAAACAGCGCTAGCGTCTCGGTCTCCACGACATTGAAGAACGAGTCTACCGAAGGATCATCTTGCAGGGTCGCTGAACTCATCCACCTCAGCGTTTACCCTGCTCTTTGGTGTGCTACTCGTTCTATGACACCCTCATAATCTAGTTACAAGATATCGATATGTCTGCAACAGTTTGGACGATATTGTCCCCAAAGTGGCGCGCTTATTCGGAGACACGTAGCGACGTTTTGCTGATCGCTCCACTTACCATGACGCACCAAATCGATCAACAACGTACTCTATACAAGCCGAGCCGTTCCTCGTCGAAGTCGCTCAGAAAGCGCATTTTCGGAGATTCCGAGCTCCGCAGCGATTTCCTCCTGTTTCGCCTCACGAGGGACAGCGTAGTACCCCCGCTTCAGTGCGGTTGTCAACGCCGCTCGTTGTTCCGGTGTCACAGTAAACTCTCGCCGTCTAGGTTCTCTTTCAACGTATATGCGTTTCAATTCGAGATTCGAACTCACTTCCTCAAAGGCACTGCTAGATTGAGGCTGAACTGAACGGAGTTCTTCGAGGGAAGTAGGATGCTGTTCGAAGAACTCCAGATCAAGGTGACAGGTTCTTCAGACGTACCTTTTTGGGTAGTGATCGGACGCGCACGCCAGCCTGGCTGATCAGGCTGGCGTGCGCTGGGCATGCTGCAGCGGCCTCCTTAGCTGAGTGTCGCGATCTCTGCGAGTGGTTCAACGTCAGCCGAACCCGAGCAACCATTCAGCACTGATACCAGTCCTATACCGAGTACTACGATCAAGAGTTCACCGCCGACCCTGCTCGAGTCGCTGTCGACGAGAAACAGGTTCAGTTCGGAGAAGAACGGACGGTTTGGTTGTACGCAGCGATCGATGTTGACTCGAAAGTCGTGCTCCACGCACGACTTTCTGAGCATCGTGGACGGAATCCCGCTGAAACGTTCTTAGAGGAACTCAAAGAGAAACACCGCGTCTCTGACGCGGAATTTCTCGTCGATGGCATGGGAAATCTCACGGCCCTCGCTCGGACCGATCTCACCGGCCATCTTGATTACTCTGAGCGCAACATCGTCGAGAAGCTGTTCCAGACGTACACCATGCGGATCGAACGGTTTCACGTAACCTGGAACGGCAGTCAGGCCAGCACCGAGCGCTGGCTGACTGCCTACACCGCCTACTACAACCACCACCGCAGCCACCAAGAACTGGAGAATCAGACGCCGCTCAAAGCACTCAAACTGGAGAGCTCAATCTAGCAATGCCGCACGTTTAGAATAATCGGTTAGATTGCTCTGCTGATTGCGAGACAAGTAGAGGAACAGAACCTATAAGAGGTGCAACCTCGTCGATGTAAATATGGAGTCCACTTCCCACGTCAATTGCTGGCGTTGGCACGCGTCTCGGGAAGTGGACAGTATCGTGGTTTAGGGTCAGACGGGCTTAACCCGGCGGATTCGACCGCGATGCTGACTCGCTTTCTCAATCGTATCGCCCCCAAAATGACAACAACCATCAAAAACACATGCCAGCAGAAGGCCACTTCACCGTAACGCCATACGCCGTCGAAGGCGACATCGACTACGACCGACTCCTCGATAAGTTCGGAGCTGACGCCCTCACTGCCGAGCAGAAGGCGAAATTCTCCGAACCCGGTCATCCGCTCGTGCGTCGTGACGTTTTCTATGCAGAGCGAGACGTAGACCCGTTCCTTGATGCCGCCAACGAAGGTAAACTGCACTCCATCGTGACGGGACGTGGCCCCTCGGGGCCGATGCACCTCGGCCACATCTTCCCGTTCTACTTCGCCAAGTACCTGCAAGACCAGACGGGAACCCTCGTCTATATCCCGTTCTCTGATGACGAGAAGTACCTCCTTAAAGATAAGTCGCTGGGCGAGATTAGCGACTACACCCGCGAGAACCTCCTTGACCTTCTCGCGGTTGGGTTCGACCCCGAGCGAACCCGAATCATCGTAGACACGGCTGACGCTGACGTGGTGTATCCTTTAGCAACTGCGTTTGCCAAGGAAGTAACTCAATCGACCGTGGACGCAACATATGGGGAACCCGAGAATATCGGTCTCTCGTTCTACCCTGCTGTCCAAGCCACGCACCTTCTCCTACCACAACTTGTGGAGGGTCGCCATCCGACGCTCGTCCCGATTGCGGTTGACCAAGACCCCCACGTTCGAGTCTGCCGTGACATCGCGGCCAAGCAACGGTATGACGTGGCCAAGCCCGGTGCCTTGCTCTCGAAGTTCCTCCCGAGCCTCGAAGGGCCGGGGAAGATGAGTTCGTCCGACGACGCACCGAGCATCCTCCTATCTGATGACCGAGGAACGGTCTTCGACAAAATCAGTACTCACGCTTACTCTGGCGGGCAGACTAGTCTCGAAGAGCATCGAGAACAGGGAGGGAACCCCGAGGTGGATGTCTCGTATCAGTTCTTGTATTACTTCTTCGAAGAAAGTGATGAGCAGGTGGAACGGCTTGCACGCGAGTATCAAGAGGGGTCGCTCCTGAGTGGTGAACTCAAAGAGATGGCGGCAGAGAATATTGCGAATTTCCTCGAAGCACATCAAGAACGTCGTAGGGCACTCGGCCCGCTTGAAAAAGAGTTGGAACAGTACCGCCTGACAGAGAGTGAGCGGCAGGATGCACGGCGACGGGCAGGATATCCCGACAATTCTCTGGTTCAGCAATAGACGCACCCACAGGAACCTTCCACCTCTAAAATTCCCAAGACTATATACAATCCATTTCTCGTGCTACCCAGTAGTGTCGGTCGCTCAACCTACTGAATCACCGCCTGATAATAACAGATATTTTATATTTGCCGTCAGCGGCGAGACCTACAAGGGAGTATCCACTTCCTCACCTAGTATGACGAGAAGCCCGATTTCGTCGAAGTCCTACGGAACGCCTTCTTCCGCGACGAAACCTACGGTGATGCTGTCCCGTTTCGAGTATTTAAATTCGATGTGAGTTCGTTAGCTCCGGGCAATGGGTACACAGATCGACAGCATTTCTCCATCAACTGTTGGGGCTGAGTTCTACTCGCTGCTCGACGCAGTCGACAGCGAGTTCATTGCCGACGACTTCGAAATCGGAACACACACCGCTAGACACGATTTTAACAACCACCTCAAAGTCGCCATCTTCGAAGGAGTCAACCCATCCGACTCACTTGCTGAACTCGTCGAGAAAACGACCATCTATGACGAGTTGACGTACATGGCTGGTTCAATCTTCTCCAGGTTGACGAACGACCGCGCGGTAGTCGCGGTCGTTCGTCTGTTCTTGGAATTGCTTCATTCACCACAGCTCTATCACCAACGCGGAGTTCAACGGAAACGACTTGACTGGCTCGATCGTGCCGTTGTAGCAACTGATGCGACTAATTTGAATCCCACTAGATCAGTTGCAGTTCCAAGCGAACGCCATGACACCGAAATTCTCCATAAGATTGATCCCGGTGAGAAAGGGCTCCATCTCAATCTTTCCGCGCGTGTCGATGGCGACGCCAAGCACCCGCTTGGCGTCACCATCACGCCGGGCGTAATGCGTGAGCCAACTCAGTTCAAGCATCTCCAGAGCGACGTCGAGGTCTTTGCAGAGCTCGACTCGCCAATCCACGTCTTCGACCGCGGTTACCTTGATTATGACCGGTTCTGTGACCTCAAAGAGCGTGAAACGGACTTCATCTGTCTCCTCCAAGCAGATGCTCGTGTCGACGTCCTGGAACACATCTAGGACGTCGAGATTACCGACGAGCAGGGGACACGAGTTCTCCATGATGAATTGATTGAGCTTGCTGAGACTGGCAAGCAATTCCGCCGCATTGTCTTCGAAGACGTCGATGGCGAGGAACTCGCGTACCTGATGACGTTGTCGTCAGCGTACGCACCTGTTGAAGTGATGAGCATCTACACGCTTCGCACGATGATCGAGATACTCTTCCGAGAACTCAAGCAGTACACGAATATCGAGAGCTTTCACTCCCAGTCGTTGAATGGCGTTCTCTTCGAGATTTTCTGTACGCTGATCGGATACGTATTGGTTGAGTGGTTCCGGCACGCCACCCGTTACAGGGTGGCGTGCAGGAAGTAATCCGAACGATCCGCACCCGGTGGAACACATCGCTGCGAACCTACGGCTGAATCCGCCTCACGACGACTGGAGCGCCGCCGCTATGAGAGGCGGCACTCCTCAGTCCATACGTTTCTCGTCTACATCTGGTGGATGATTCAAGTTGAACGCTCTCTCTCTCTCGACTATTTTCCTTGAGAATAGTGTACTATTCAAGCATAGGTGCAGTCTTTCGACGGATTCTGTTGGATGGTTGCTCGGTAACTTTATCAACTCGAAACGGGACAGATCGAAAAGTGGTTTCACACTTTCAAAATTCGAGTCGCCCGTTTCCATAACTCATGGGTGGGCAGTCGGTCGAGCGCCCGTAAATGGATTGAACAGTTCGTGCATTACTACAACCATCAGAGACTGCATCAATCGCTTGATGGACGAACGCCAGCTGATGAGGTGCTCAACTAGACAGTGCCGCTAATAATATCCGTCCACGATCGTTGTTCTTCCGTTTTGAGTTCTCCCATACGTACCGGAAAGGTGCTGAGACAGATAGACGAGGGGGGAGGGGTGCGCGTTGCATCTCCGCGAGCACCACGTCAGACGGCATGGTTTCGGGGACGTGGATCGTCGGTCGCATCACGTCCGCGAGTTCGAGTTCATCCGGTTCACGCGCGCCGTAATCTCGTTCCCGGAGCAGATCGCAGACGTGGACCGTTCCGACGACGCTGTCAAGCCTCCCATCAAACACAAGGAGGTGCGTGAACCCGCTGTGCGCACAGATCTGGAGCGCTGTTTCGAGTGAGTCGGTCGTCGATACCGCCATGACGTCCGGGCGGGGAACCATGATCGCGCTCACCGGCGTCTCGTCGAATCTGAACGTGCGGCGCAACCGGTCGCGTTCGCCGGGCTCGATGGCTCCGGCGCACTCTCCGGCATCGATCAATTTCTGAAGTTCGCTGTGAGTGAGGTAGGCCGACTCGATCGACGTCCCGGCGCCGACGAACCACTCGTTGTCGAGATCCAGTACGTCGTCGCCGTCGAGCGCGGTGAGGGATCCGGTGAGCGAGTCGTCGTCCACACTACGGGTTCCGATTCGAACACGACCACGAAGGGACGGGATGGACGTCCTCATTCCGAGCGACGATTCCGAACCGGCGATGAAAGCCGTCGAACACACCGTCCGAGAGTATCCGGACGCGGCTCTCACGCTGTTACACGTGATTGACCCGTCTATTGGGGCGTACGGTGAGGGTGGGGTATATGCGTACGACTCGCTACTCGAGGTACGGCGCGAGGCTGTCGACGAACTGCTCGAGAACGCAGCCGAGATCGCAGCAGACCACGACGGTTCCGTCGAGCGCGAAACCGTCGTCGGTTCCCCTGGTAACGAGATCGTGGCCGTTGCGGAGTCGAAAGACGTCGATCACATCGTCGTCGGCAGCCACGGCCGCTCGGGTGCCTCTCGCGTGTTGCTCGGAAGCGTCGCCGAAAGGGTCGTCCGTCGGGCCTCGGTCCCCGTGATGATCGTTCGGTGACTCGTCGCTGCTACTCCTCGCCTTCGTCCTTGCGGAGGAAGAGTTCGGTGAGAAGCGGCACGAATCCGCCGATGACCAGGAGGACGAGTCCGAATCCTCAGACGGCGTCGATCCCCTCGAGGGTTCCGTAGCTGACGATCGGCAGGATAACAGGATCAGGAGAAACGTGATTCCATCGAGGTTCAGTGGATCGACGCGGGTCTCGGTCATACTCCATCTCCGATGAAGACGTATCCGTTCACCCCGATCGTGATCAGCCCCACGAGGACGAACACGAGCGCGACCCAGGGGATCGTGACTCCGAAGCACTTCACCCTCTTCGCCCATGATGCCGACGGTTCCGAGCACCACGTTCGAGGGGGAGATGGCGTTGCCGACAGCGCTACTCGTCATCTGTCCGCTGAGGATCGTCCATGTGGACGAGGTCCATCGCGGTCTCCTCTTGAAACGGCGAGAACATCATGTTCGAGGCAGTGATGTCCCCGATATTGAAGCCCTCGAGGATCCCGAAACGGTGTAGTGAGCCTCGATGAACGTCTCACGACGGGACTCCAGGTGAGTGCAGTGAGACCACAGCGCCGACCGATCGGCCGAATGATACGTAACAGAGTATTACTCGGAGATATAATCACAGCATCGATTACACACGTACTAGTGTAATATTCTGCAACGTGTCCAATCAGTTGTTACCGGTGCCAACCTCATCTTACTGCCGGCAGAGGACTACGACTCGAGCGTGCGGACGGTCAGTACAGGGACGCTCGCGCTGGGAACCACGCGCTGGGAAACGCTCCCGACGAGGAGTCGCTCGAGGCTCGATTTGCTCTCGGTTCCCATCACGAGCGCGCCGACGGCGTCGCAGTCGGTGTACTCGAGAATGACCTCGTGCGCCGCCCCGTGTGCGACCGTTCGTTCGATACCGCGCACGTCGGCTCAATCCGCGATCTCTGTCGTCGTTTTCGAACTGGATCTCGGTTGCGTCAGAACTCATGTCGACGGCGTACAGCACGTGCAATCTGGCATCGGCGAACGAGAGCGCGTTCGGTCGCGACTGCCGATCCCGTCCAGCCGTCGGTCGCAAGGTACATGTCGTCGACTCGCTCGTTGTCCTACGATGCGTCGGGGCTACCCGAGAGAACGGGCTAATGTGCCTCACGGATTACCGCGAGCGCGACGCTCCCGAGCAACACCTGCTGTAAGAACGTCATCGTACATAGCACTCCGTACGGTAACGGCCGTCTTGGCTCTGTGGAAAGCCATATTCCGTTACAGATCCGCCTTCGAAGAACTGGAACGGACGAGGGCCGTCGAGATCGTTTCTCTCATCATCCGTCGTCGGTTCTCGTATGATTGATTCGCTTGATTCTCGGCGGTCCAATCGATACTGGCGACAGCTCGTGACCGACGTGATCGTTCCCGTCCGACAGGAGTTACCCTGGCGTTGTATGCTCTCTCGTCTCGTTTCTTCAGGTCGATGACGGCATCTCGCAGATTCCAGGATCGAACGGAAGCGGGAGAGTTCCTCGCTGAAGAACTTCGTGAGTGAGGGGTTGATGCGGATCTCGTCCTGGCCATCCCGCGTGGCGGCCTCCCGCTCGGCCAGGCGGTCGCCGCCGAACTCGAGGCGAGTCTCCTGTCGTGGGGTGGCCAACCGATCTCCATCGCGGACGGCCTGAACGCTGTCGACCTCCGCGCCGAGCAGTTCAGTCGCGTCGCCGACCGCGCCCCCGATGAGTGGCGAGTCGCGGACGATTTCCACGTCGACGATATAGTTGCTGGCCTCGTAGGTCTCGGCATAGTCTGCATGCGGTGGCACGCGCTCGGGCAGGAGGTAATGCCCGATGAAGATCAGGTACAACGCCCCCACGACGACGACGATCACGCCCAGTTGCGTGAACTCAAACATTGAGAATCGGTGGAGTTCAGGGTACTCGCTCCCGAGGCGGGCGCTAATATCACTCGCAAGGATGTTGGTTGAACTTCCAATGAGCGTGAGCATGCCGCCGACCTGTGCGGCATACGACAGCGGGATGAGTAGCTTCGACGGAGAGGTGTTCCCTCGGCTCGCGAGATCAGTCACGACAGGGACAAGTAGAGCCACGACGGGCGTATTATTGAGAAACCCGGACGCCGGACTCGTCGCGAGAACAGTGGCGAACAGCTGTTTCCGGATGTTGTCACCCGCGAACGCTGCCATTCGACGTCCGAGTTCCTGAACAAGTCCCGTCCGTGCGATACCCCCGCTCAGGATGAGCATCGCCAGCACCGTAATTGTCGCGTCGTTGGCAAATCCCGAAATACCGGTACTCGAATCGATGCCCGTCAATGGCTCTAGTACGACGAGAATGACGATCAACAGAATTGCAGTCACGTCGACCGGCAACCATTCAATGAGAAAAAACGTGAGCGCGAGCGTGACGACACCTAGCACGACGAGGATGTCGACTGTGAGTTCCGGCTGTGCCGCAAGCTCTTGGGCGAGCGGCACATAGACCGAACTCAACATAAGACGATCCACACCAACGTTCCCGTGCCTCCACTCTGACCTTCATCTATCATCTGTCGTATCTCGATCCGGGATCGGGACCACGTAAACGGGCGTGTCGGACCATCGAACCACCGACTCACAGACGCTTCTACGGAGAACGCGATCGATGCCGGTACGACCATGCGTTCCCATCACGATAAGGTCGATGCCTCGGTTGGTAGCGTACTCACAGATTACCTGTGATGGCAATCCCACGGCAATGGAGATTGCAACCGAGGAGACACGGGAGTCCGCCGCTCGGTCGGTGACGTCATCGGCTACAGTCTGGCTTTCAGTTTCAAACCGTTCGAACATCACGTCTCGTTCGGCGGATGAACTTTGATCTGTAACAGCCAGGACGTGAAGTGTAGCATCGCTTTCCTCGGCAAATTCTATCGCCGGAGCAATCGCGTTTGCCGTTGCTTCGCTTTCATCGATTGGCAGGAGGATCCGTTCTACCCTCGGCATAGTAGATTTCTATTCGCGGCCGGAACGGATAGAGAGGACGGTTGAACCAGAAACCGCGCTATCAATACTGAACATATCTCTAACCAACAGAAAGCGATGGAACACAGTCACCGCTACCACGCCTACCCGACACAAGAGATAGTGGAACGACTGGAACACCATCTCGACGTTCATCGCCAACTCTACAACCACGTCCGCAGGGATTACGAGAACAGCCCTGAAAACGACAAGCCGAGTGAGTAGGACCAGAACAACGAACTCCCCGAGTGGAAACGCAAGTGGCCTGTGTTCGGTGAACTCCACTCGAAAGCCGCGCAAGCCACTGTCGCTCGCTTCCATCGCAATCTCTCGAATCTTCGCAAGGCGAAGGAGAAGGGACGCAAAGTCGGTCGGCTCAAACGGCAAGCACCCAGCGAGTACTGGAGTGTGACGTACAACCAGTCTGGCTTCGACCTCGATGAAAAGAGGGGCCGTGACAGGTTTGCTTATGTCCGCTTCAGCAAAATTGGCTGGGTCAAAATCCGCTACCATCGCCCGATTCCTGACCGCGCTTTGATCAAGGAAGTCACATTCAAGAAAGAAACGACCGGTGAATGGTTCGTCTCCTTCGGGTTAGAAACCGACAATACTGACCTTCCCGAGAAACCCGACGTGGACTCGCTTGATGCGAACAACAGCGTCGGAGTTGACCTCGGCATCCTCAACTACATCCACACGAGCGACGGGAAGACGGTAGACTGGCTTGGCCTCGAAGACGAATACGACCGCCTCCGACGCGAACAACGCAAACTCTCGCGGAAGGAGCAGGGGTCAAACAACTCCGAGAAACAACGAGTTGAAGTCGCCAAGGTCAAGCGTCGGATTCGTCGCAAGGTACTGGACTACCAGCACAAAATCACAACGTGGCTCGTCCGCGAGTACGATGCCGTGTTCGTGGAAGACCTCGATGTGACTGGGATGCTTCAGGGTGATGGGAACGCTCGGAACAAGCAGGATGCGTCGTGGTGATAGTTCATCACCATGCTCGAATACAAGGCCGACCTGTACGGCTGTCACATCGTGCAGGTCGAAGCACGAGGCACTACCAAAGAGTGTGCATCGTGCGGTGTGGAAACGGTAAAACCCATCTGGGTCAGGGAACACTCCTGTCCGAGTTGTGGATTCGAGACGGGCAGAGACGCGAACGCGGCGATGAACGTCTTACAACGCGGTTTTTCTGAATTAGGGCTGGGATGGCCCGAATCAACGCCCGTGGAAACTGTGACCGCTACGGGCACGACTCACTTCGAGTCCGTGTCTGCAAGTCATGTCGTAGAAACGGGAAGCCTCGGAGCTTGACCCCGAGGCGATTCATGATTTGCTTTTCGGAAGAGTGGAGATTGTGCTGAAGGAGTAGTCGGCAGCGATTAGTCGATCTCGATTCGGTTGCTTTCGGAGTCCGACGGGTCCACTTTCGGGAGCGTGACACTGAGGACACCGTTGTGGTATCTCGAAGACACCTGGTCCTCGTCGACTTCTTCCGGCAAACGAACAGAGCCGATCACGGATCGATTCTCTCGCTCATTCCGAAGATAGGAATCGTCCTCTTCCACTTCAAGTTCTTCGTGCTCCGCATGGATGAAGAGGACGTTCTCACGGAGACGGAGATCTATCTCGTCCTTTTCGAATCCAGGGAGATCCGCAACGACGAGGTAATCGTCGCCACGGTCCAGTAGGTCGATGTCCAGTTCCCGAACCGCCCCGGAGAGTTGTTCTAGCATTCGATTCACCGTGCTGATTGGACGTGTACTCTGGGCCATGTGCTATTGTGCTCCTCGTAAGGGGCAAGGGGTACGCCCCCCAAGCTAGAGTGCTACTCGCTAGCGAAAAACAGTGGAGGTTGATACGGCTACCCAATTATACGGCCGGCCGATCCGGGTGACCTATCGATCGAAAATCAGTCGAGTTTCTATCGGCTTTGAAACTCCAAAAGACCATAGGAGCAACCGTGATGCTGGGATTCAATGCTTGGTATGGTACTTTTCTCCCAAACTACCTGTTCACACTGCCTTGAAGACCCGTGCGATAGGATGGTATTACCTTGAAGGACCGTGCGATAGGATAGCACACATGGCAGATATAGTCGAGTTCACGATCCAGGCTAAGGAGTTTCAGTTCGGTCAAGTCCTCACACGCGGTCCGCGGGTGAACACCAAACTCGAACGAGTCATTCCAGTTGGGCGAAGAGCGGCTCCGTATATCTGGGTGGAAACCAATGACGTTGGCGGCTTCGAGGAGGCCATCCAAGCAGAGGGCTCGGTCAAAAACCTCAAAAGGATCGACGAGATCAACGGCCGCTCTCTTTATCGAATTTGGTGGCAGGGAAGGAATAGTCTCTTCACCGGTATCCTTCGGACAAATGGAATGATAATTCAGGCGAGCGGAGGTAATGTTTGGAAGTTCCGACTCCTATTTTCGGACCGCGACAACCTCCGCAATTTCCACCGCTACTGCGTGGAGAATGGTATCACAATGAATATAGAGGCCGTCTATACCCTGACGAAGGAGGAGTATCCCGATCGGATGTTCGGATTGACCTCGGACCAGGAGGAGGCGCTCGTGAAGGCGGCCGGAATGGGATATTTCGAATCGCCGAGCAAAGTTTCACTCCGGGAAGTAGGAAACGAACTCGGAATCAGCTCGCAGGCAACCTCGAAACGCATTCGAGGCGGGGTCGAGAAACTCGTGACGAACGTGCTCCTGACCCCCAACTGAAACATCGGATGCGGACGATTGCCGTCTTTGTCCGATGAGGTCGTCACGGGTTCATGTGGGTACAGTCGCTTCCGTCGCCGCTCGCTCGTCCGCCTGCCACCGACGTAGGCGCCAGGCGAGGGCGAGCAACAGGGCTCCAAAGACGATGGCATACGCGGCGATGAGCCAGATTACCGCGAGCGCGCCTGGCCCCGGTAGGAAGACGAGGAGGAGGCCAAAGACCACCGACACGAGGCCGCCCAGAGCGAGCCACCATTCGTCGTCGATCTCTTCCCGGAGCTTCACCGCCGCATACAACTCGAATGCGCCGGTGACGATGGACCACACGGCGATCAAGAAAAGGAGAGCGACGGCCGTGATGCCCGGCCACACGAAGGCAACTATCCCCGTAATGATTCCGAGGATACCCTCGACGAGAAATGGCCAGGCCGAGTCACGATTTTCCGCAGTTCGATACGCACTCACGAACGCGAATACACCGTCAACGATGGCATACGTGCCGAAAAGTAACACCAGCATGAACAGCGTAACCCCCGGCCAGAGAAACGACAATATCCCGAATATGATGGCGGCGATTCCGCGAAGACCGACTGCCCACCAGTTTTGTCCTGTGACGTCGAGTATGTTCTCAGTGGCGTGGCTCATGATAGTACCTGACAGCTAGAGCTGACGGTGTACAGATTCAAACCACGGAGAGTTGCTGGAGCCACCCACTTATATGCTGTGGCGACAGGTTGAGCCACGACTGGATATACGTGGGTCCCAGTCGAATATCTCCGACATGGTCGCGACATATCCAAATCTCTCAGTGCTCGTCATTCTCGCGTTGTCGCTGCTGATCGTCTAAATAGGCTCGATAGGCCTTGTTTAGACGCTCGTGAGAACAGCTCTATGTCGGTCTTCGGACGGTATATGCGTGTTATATCGTTGAGAGTTTTGACTGCGGACTGAGCCGATAGCGTTCCCACATCTCCGATAGAACAGTTGAATCGACGAAATGTCGAGACAAGCTTCTGTTCGTCATCTCCGTTTCCTACTTTCGCATGACTAGACCCGGATTATAGGTCTATCACCCTCGAATTCCCGCGTCTAAATACGGCCGACTCGGTATATGAGCTTACCCCGAAGTCTCGACAGCTGGCATAGCGTGAGCCCGTGAGATCATCTCATTGTTGTTGACGACTCGGCGAAGTTCTTCGTAGGGATTGCGTCCCTGCTGGCGCCATAGTGCCAGCAGGGACAAGAGCGTCTCGTGAACAAACATACCTCGATTGGTACGGAGTGTCCCGATGATTTTCCGGAGAGCGACTGGTTCACCTTCGTCGGTGAGCCAGTGGCCGATCCCTCCTTCGATTTTCCTGAATAGTGTTGCCACTGTCTCGTCGGTTACTGACCACTCAACGAGCGATCTAAGCCCGTTCTGGCATGATCGGTGCATCCGTGCTCTCTCACGAGGGCTGGGGTCGGTCTCCAGTCGTGGCTGGAGACCGACGAACATCTGCTTGAGATACCGGTGAACCGGTTCTGCCTCCTCGTGGTCACTAGCAACGTTTTCGGCTTCTCGAAGATGTGCCCAGCATCGCTGAAGATTACCGCTGAACGCTGGATATGCCGTCCACCCATCGCAGATGACCGTTCCCGCGAAGTACTCGCCGAGGACTTCCGCGGGAACATCACTTCCACGACTCTCTCTCTCTTACGGCGTATAGCGTGTGCTCGCTCGTCCGAAACGTCCAGATCCACGCTTGCTCACCCTCGCGTTTGATACCGGTTTCGTCAACGTGAACGATCTCTGCTTGCTGAATCTGTCTTCGAATCTGTTCGTATTCGCAGCGACCGGGGCGCGCAGCGCGCTCGGTCGCGTGCCACGCGGACGCGCCCGAGAGTTCTAACCCGTACAGTTGCTCGAAGCGATCAGCGATTTTCCGGTAGGGGAGGCGGTGATCGTGTCGAGAAAGTGTTGCTTGGGAGATGACGTTCACCCCGAACTGCCCCGATGAGGGGGAGTCGGGGTGTGTAGCAACGGTTTCTGTCCCACAAAAGTCGCATTGGTAGCAGTGGGGTTGTACTGGGTAACTTCTGGGGGGCTGCGGATCAGAGATCTCCTCGACGAGTCGGGGGCTCACGCCCACCGACTCGCCGAAGTGTTCTCACACTCGGAACAACAGCCGCAAGTGACCTCGATTTCTTCATCGGGATCAGCCGTAGAACGCCACTCTGGGTCGTGATCATCTTTTCGACCGGGAGTACCACCGTCAGTTCGGACATCGTCGTCCTGCGAGGTCGGGGACTTGTCAGTCCCCAACCGTCGCTTACTTGGCGGTGTGTGTGGATTCTCGTACTTGCGAAGCTGTGCTTCAAGTTTATCAATCCGCTCGTCCTTCTCTTGCAGCTGCTCTCGGAGCTGTGCGTTCTCTTGCTCAATCTTTTGACTCGTTGTTCAAGTTGCAGGGACTGTTCGTCTCCCCTCGGTCAGTGTGTCGATGTATCCCGTGCACAGATTCTGTCGTTCGCAATACTACGATTGCTCTAACGCTCACAGTTTCGGATTGAATCCCCACCGGTTCAAGGCACTTCTCCCAACTACTTGCTCTATTTCTGCTCATCCCGGACGAAACAATCGAATGTGCATGGGAAATTGCACAAATTTTAGTGCTACTAAAGAGCGTCACCGCTCCCAAGCGGCTAACCCGGTGGGAAATCGCTAGCTCAGTCAGGCGGTATCAATGTTGAGACGACGATATCGACACATTCGCCTGCAGTCAACACGAGCATTTTACTCACTGGTGGTGGAATGCCTCAACATGGTCGCCACTTATCAAATCCTTTCGCTACTGCTCATTTTCGCACTTTCATTGCTTATTGTGCGGATCGGTTCAGTTGCTCTTCGCATGACTGGTCTGTCACCCGATGTGGCCTCATTTCAAGCGGCATCCGCCTTCTCTGGAGCTGGATTCACAACGGAAGAGGCGGAACAGACCGTGACAACGCCCGCAAGGCGATCGACAGTGAAGACGCTCATTCGGCTAGGGAGTATCGGCTTGGTTAGTGGGCTCACATCTCTCCTCCTATCGTTCACTAACGCTAATGAAGAGAATCTCCGTACCTTACTGTATATTCTTGGGGGTGTCGTTCTGCTCATTCTTTTTGCATGGAGTCAGTGGATCAATAGCCTCATGACGCCAATCATTGAGTGGGCACTCAGCCGGACGACAGACTTTAACATTCGGGATTATACGAGAGTACTCGGCCTACAAAACGAGTATCGTATTGCTGAAGTAGACGTTGACGAAGACGAGTGGTTAGCCAATGATACCGCCGAGGAATTGAACCTCGCCGATGAGGGAGTGATTCTGCTTGGGATTGAGCGCGGCGAGGACTACATTGGCGCTCCAGGGCCCGATACGGAGATTCGGCCGGGAGATACCGTTGTTCTCTACGGAAAAGAAGATCGGTTACAAGAAATTTCAAACCGTAACAAAGGAAACATCGATGCGCACGAAGATGCAATTGAAGAACACGAAGATATCCTTGACGAGCAAGAACAGGTCATTGATTAGAAATCCTAGTCATTTGAAAAAATCTGACTCTCTGTAAGATCCGCTCATTATTAGATTACCATTTAAAATAACACATTCGGTTCATTATAAAGACAATATACGTATTTATCTACTTAGGTCTTCTAGAGAATTGATCATTACTAAGAAAACTAGCTTCACGTTGGTACTGTTTAAATGTCTTTTCAGCCCATGAGAGAGTCCTTTTATCATCCGAAATGATCCCCCCAATGATATTATCGAAATCCCCGGTGACGAGGATCATAACCGACTGATCGGCGATTAAAACAATGTGTAGAAACTCTCCATCATAGTGATATATATTGGTTCCAGTCTCGATTGAGCGCTGGATATAGGAAGATAGTTGTTGGTCTTCACTGGCCGCTTTCACTGCCGCAGTTGATAACACGACCTCCGCCGGATCCAAAGCCGATGACGCACGTTTATTGGTTGCGCGGAGACCTTCCTCAAATATTGAATGGGTGAGAATCTGTAACTGGTCTGCACTCTGTGCTATCTCACTCATACGCCTGATAGGTGCGTTGGAATCACCGTGACTTGCGCGAACGACCTCTGCTTGACCGAACGGCCGAAGATCAGCAGGTAATTCCTCAGATGACAGGTTGACGATAAAATCTCTCAGTTGCTGTGTGGCCTCAACAGTTTGGAGAAATAACTCGAAGCCATTGATGAGTGTGCGTCCGAGTTGAGTGATCTGATATTCTTGTCCTTCTTGTTCTATCCACAGACGATCTTCCAGATCCTGAAGGATTTGGACCATCGTCACACGAGATACGCTAATCGACTCAGTCAATTCTTGGCATTCACGTGGGCCGTCCAGTAACATTCGAAGGACTCGCACACGACTCTCTGAGCGCACGAGAAATTCGGCATCATCAAAGGGAGATTCCATGGGTGCGATCAGTTCTCTGCATCGCCGGTACCTTGCTCACAGTGTTCACATCTCTTAGCTTGGCTCTGGTGAATCGCTAGATGGAGCTGACTTGATCCGTCACAACTAGGGAGTTGAAGCGGGAAACGACGGGTGATTCATGTCCAAAATTTCCCGCTTCACTGGGAAGGTAGTGACGTTGGCTAAAAGTGCTGTTGGTGGCCGAGGCGAATCCGCCGCCCCGCAGGGTGGCAGCGGATTCGCCGACTACGCCGTCGTTTCGCTGCATTGTCTGCGGATTTACTTGGAGAAATCCTACCGCGAAGCGCTTGATCTCCTGAGCGAGATGCCACAAATACTGGCGGAGATCGGCCTTGAGAAGGCCGATCTCCCTGATCACTCGACGCTAGTGAAGGCGTTTGACAGGATCAAGATGGCGGTCTGGAGAGTGCTGCTGCGCCTGTCGGCGCAGCTCCACGAGCCATCTGATCACGCTGCGATGGACGCGACGTTTTTCGACCGCGAAAACGCCAGCAAACACTACTGCCGACGGACGAATTACCGCGTGCAGACGCTCAAAACAACCGCTCTCGTCGACACAGCGTCACAAGCTGTCCTCGACGTTCACTGTACGACCGAGAAACGGCACGACACCCAGCTCGGCTGGCAACTCGCCAGCCGCAACGCGGGCGAGTTGCACAGCCTTGCCGCTGACAAAGGCTACGATTGGCAGCAATTACGCGATAAGTTGAGGGAAGAAGGCGTGAGATCGCTAATCAAGCATCGTGAGTTCCGTCCCATCGATCACGCGCATAACGCGCGAATCGATGGAACTCTCTACAGGCAGAGAGCGTTATCTGAGACCGTCTTCTCGGTGATCAAGCGCACGCTCGATGACGCCGTGCGTGCGCGATCCTGGTATCGAGAATTCCGTGAAATCGTTCTGATGTGTGCCGTCTACAACATCAAGCGTGCTGTGAGCTAGGCAAATCCAACGCTGTAGGGCGATTCACCACGGCCCTTAGCTTCTCTTTGACTTTTACCTTTACATACTAAATGGGCAGCAACACTGAAAAGGGTATCGTAAACCGAAAGGAGCTCGGTATATTCTACATGGTGTTTTAAGTAATAAGCAGAGAACAGTTAATTTCCCTCAAGGTGTGGCTATCTTCTTTAGGCGAGAGAATCCCGCCGTTCACGGCGGGCGTGAATCGCCGCCCGGTAAACTTACGTGTTCTGTGGGCGTACTGGGTGCTGACCGACGCGGCATGTCCGCGCTTATACCGGGACAATCGGACAATATCGGAGTTCCGACCCAAGTCTCGCGGGTATCCCCCGCGTGATAGGCGAGGATACCGACGTAAAACAAGCCAGATAACTCCGAATCCTTCGCTGGATAGGAGTAACGGTCGCGTGGCCCGGCCAGCACCCCGTCGGGTGTTAAACCGTAACTCTTCCAAATCAGCAAGCCTTCGCTTGTGGGAAGCCCCGGCGTTTACGCCGGGGAGGAGGTCACAGGCACGTCTGTAGCGATAAGAACAGATCTCAACGTGAGATGGACCGGCATAGTACTGCATTCGAACGGTCTGAGGAGCAGACGTCCAGCGGCACGAATAACTGGTGACAAGACATGAGTACGATAATTGAAATAAACATCCCAGGAGACGGTTTCGCCCTCGGAGAGACAATGCGGGAGTTCAAAGGGGTTGAATTCAAAATAGAGCGTATCGTCGCGCAGAACGGCCATGTTTTACCGTATGTGTGGGCCAACGAGATTAATTCCGATTCACTTGAAACAGCATTCGATAACGATTCAAGCGTAACGAGTTTCGAATCAATCGCCGATCTCGGGAGTGAACGGCTCTACCGGATGAACTGGAACGATCAAGTCCATACATTCATTCAGCGACTTGTCAATGATCATGTTATGGTTTTAGCTCTAACAAGTGTGAACGAACAGTGGCATTTTCGCCTCCTGGTTACTAATCGAGATGCGCTTACTACTCCTCTTGAGTTCCGCCAAGCGACGGATGTCCCAGTAACGATAACTGGTGTATACGAATTAAACGAGAACTACAAGGGCAGATTTGGATTTACTGAGAAGCAGCAAAAAGCACTCCTGCACTCCTACGAACGTGGTTATTACGAAATCCCACGTAATATTTCGGTTCGCGAGCTCAGTTCTGAACTAGGCATTAGTCATCAAGCGTACTCGGAACGACTCCGAAGAGGGCATATGAATCTCATTAGACATGCATTTGTTGTTAATTCAGATACTGGAGCCGAAACTGGCAGGGGCAAGGAATTGTGACCGTGGGCAAAAGACATCAGAGTGAGATTCTAACATTTTATAACTTTATTTATATGAGCTCGAGATGATTTCCTGAGTAACTGATGGCCAAACATTGAAAGATCATCTCCATTGAGAGCCCTGAATTGCATCTCCGTAGGAATGAGTCAAATTCGATTTTATGCCGTTAAATAAAACTTGACTAGGACTGGGGAATGGCTTTCGCCCAGATCATGCTATTCCATATCATGCCCTCGCCCCAGCCGAACATACTACTCATCCACTGTCACGATCTCGGCAGATATCTCGGTTGTTATGGAGCAGATGTTGAGACGCCGCATATTGATTCTCTTGCAGACGATGGAGCGGTATTTGAGGAGCACTATGTAACCGCCCCTCAGTGCTCCCCGAGCAGAGGATCCCTCATGACGGGAAAATATCCGCACGTCAATGGGTTAATGGGGCTCGCACACGGGCAATGGAATATACACCCGGAGGTACGCATTCTCCCTCAGTATTTGGGTGATACAGGCTACGAAACTCACTTATTCGGTCTCCAGCACATCGCACAGGACACGGACCGTCTCGGCTACGATTATGTCCATTCGGAGGGAAACCTATACCAGGGCGTCTCGCCCGAGGTTCATCAAGCCAATCGAGGGCGTAACGTGGCCTCTGTTGTTTCGACATTCCTTGAAAAAGAGGTGTACGAGGCTCCTTTCTTTGCCTCGATCGGTTTCTTCGAACTCCATCGTGTTGAAGAGGATAATGGACGATTTGGGTTTGAACCCGAGCACTACGATACAGATAATCCTGATGAAGTACAGCCGCTTCCATACCTCCCTGACCGTGAAGGGATCCGGCGCGATCTCGCCGAGATGCACGGAATGGTATATGCCGCCGACGATGCGCTGGGAACGATACTCGAAACGCTTGATTCGACCGATTTATCTGATGAAACCCTTGTGATATTTACCACCGAACATGGGATTGCATTTCCTCGTGCGAAGGGCTCTTGCTATGATCCAGGTATTGAGGCGGGATTGCTTATGCGTTATCCGGGTATGATAGACAGCGGTGAGCGCTACGATGAATTACTCAGCAATGTTGATGTTTTGCCGACGATACTTGATGTCGCTGGCTACGAGATTCCAGATGATATTGAGGGAAAGTCGTTCTATCCATTGCTTTCCGGCGATAAGTATGAGGAGCGTGAACGAATTTTCGCCGAGATGACTTGGCATGATATGTACAATCCAGTTCGAGCAATTCGCACCTCTCGATACAAGTACATTCAGAGCTTCTGGCATCTTCCGGACGTCTATCTCACGAAGGATATTTTTGCGAGTGAAGCCGGTCGTGAAGTCCGAGAGGAGTACGGTACGCCATTACGCCCGTATGAAGAACTCTACGACCTCAGATCCGATCCTCAGGAGGGAAGAAACCTGATCTACGAACCACACTACGATGAGACGCGCATTGATATCGCGCAACAGCTCCGGGATTGGATGGAAGCGACCGACGATCCCCTGCTTACTGGTCCCGTGCCTCCCGCAGATTACGACAAGATGGTATCTTGGCCGGGTAATCAAGATGAATAACCCCGAGTCTGGCCGTTCAGGTAGGGCAATGCATGGGCCAAGTGATGAGCAGTCCTCAATAACCGATCACGATCAGGGTCCCTCGTTCGGCTTGTTCAAAAGTTTTCGGTTAGGTAGAATATTCGGAATTCCGATAAAACTGGACATAACCTTTCTCCTTGTGGTACCAGTGTTTGCATATCTGATTGGTACACAGATCGAAATGATCGTCCCTCTGCTGAACGAGTCGCTCGGCACACAGATCACGACCGAAGCACTTACTGCAGGGGCTCGCCCCTGGCTTGTTGGACTCTTCGTAGCGATTGGTCTATTCGTTGGAGTTGCACTCCACGAATTGGGTCACTCGGTCGTGGCGATGGCGTTTGGATACCGAATCGAGGCAATAACGCTATGGTTGCTCGGTGGAATCGCACATCTCACTGAGACGCCGCGCAACTGGTTGCATGAGTTCTGGATCGCGATCGCAGGTCCAGTTGTCAGTATCGCGGTTGGCATTATTTGTTACGTCGTGTTGCTCGCCGTGCCGCCTGGAAGTAATACGGTAGCATTTGTCCTCGCGTATCTCGCCGTGCTCAATGTGGCACTCGCAGCATTCAATATGCTTCCGGCATTTCCACTCGATGGCGGACGCGTTCTTCGAGCAATCCTCGCACGACGGCAATCGTATGCTCGAGCGACAAGACAGGCGGCAGCAGTCGGTAAGGCATTTGCAGTATTGCTCGGACTGGGTGGGTTGCTCATGCTTAATTTGTTCTGGGTCGCAATTGCGTTTTTCATTTATATCGCCGCTGCAGCCGAGACACGACAGATGATGCTCGATGCGGTGGTCGAAGGGATGCAGGTAAGGGACATAATGACTCCTGCATCCGATTTGACGGCAGTTTCGCCGAATCTCACTATCAACGATTTGCTCGATCAGATGCTCCGGGAGCGACAGACAATTCTTCCAGTGAATGACGAAAATGAAGACCCAGTAGGTATCATTTCGCTTCGAGACATTCACGAAATATCTCCCCCCGATCGATCACAGGTGGTTGTCGCTGACGTGATGACTCCTGCGGATAAGGAGGTGAGAATTACACCAGACAGTGAAGTGGTAGAAGTGTTTCAGAAAGTTAATGGGAAAGATACCGACGGTCTACTTGTTATTAACGGGAACGGCGATCTGGTCGGCATCGTTACTCTTCCAGATTTGATGACGACGCTTCAAATTGTACACGAACACCGTCGCATCGATGACGCATTATCGACTGACGAGATGTCATCCACCCCTAGCTGAGTATTCAGGTAGAGTTTATATGGATACTTCCTACACGACCACGATCATGAACCGAATTACCTTCATTTGGTGGCAGGGCGGGATATTGGCTGGTGTACTCAGCGCACTCGCTTTTGGTGGTCTGATGTCCATCATTTCATCGCAGTTTATCGAGATAACCATTCCTGCACTGTACAGATTTGAACCGAATACACTCAGAGGGATGCTCGTTCATCTGTTCCACGGGACAGTTCTCGGTCTCACCTTCGCAGCGATAGTCTCGAGATCACCTGTGATGGCTTATCTGACGGCAGAACCAACTCTGTATAGAGTAGGATACAGAGTAAAGACGGTGATGTTGGGGATCGTGTTCGGTCATTTCGTGTGGGGGGATACTGCCGGTAATTGTAATGCCGGTATGGCTTGGGGAGATGGGGGCAGTAGGCCCTCAAGTTCCGTTTATCGCCGTCGAGAGCCTTGTCGGTCACGTATTATATGGTGCCTTGCTCGGGCTTATGTACGCTGTAGTGGTGATTCGATGATGCGTGGAGCAGTGAAGCAACCATCACACATCCGGTTAGCACCGATCACGTCGTCATAACAATCACACAATAATGACAGACAACATCCTCGTTCCAGTGGACGGATCCGAATTATCAGATCAAACAGTAGAGTTCGCAATTGAAACACATCCTGAGTCCTCCTTGACCTTTCTTCACGTCGTTGAAACACCGACTGGACCATACGGTGAGATAAATCCTAATAGAAAGAACAGATACTCGAATCCGCTACCGAGTATACCAAGGAAATTTTTGACTCTGGTCGCTCGATTAAGGAGGATGCAGCGTTTAGTGGTGCAATCCAAACTGAAACCGACATTGGCGAACCGGCGAGAAAAAATCATTGAGCATGCTGAAGACGCTGATATAATCGTGATGGGAAGCCACAGATGAAGTCTTCTATCGCGGATTCTACTGGGGAGCGTCGCCGAGAAGGTTGTCCTGCGAGCACCGGTCACTGTGACGATAGTCTGTTAAAGCAAACCAAGCTCAGATAATCAAAAAACAGGCAACTAGATTTGCTAATTATGGTGTATTTTATGACTGATTGGAAAAACCACCCGAAGCAAATACTTAATTGGATCCTTCTGATTCTTGGTACAATGCTGCTAGCAACGTATCTATATCTTTGGTGGATTAACCAGTTTATGCGGTATATTGCAATTGCTATTATCCTTTTCACCGCTGGATTCGTCTACTTTACATCCTTCTGGAAACCGGTACTATATCTCGTGGTAACGGTTCCGCTCTTAACCCATTTGGCCGTCTCGTTCATCGACGGTTCTTGGAGGCACCCATTTATTCAGACTGTAATAATCCTTACTGTTATCTTTGTCCTACTCAGTATTTATCTCTGTTACTTTGAGGAAATCAATAGGATACAACAGAACATAACATAGTCCTGCACTACCTCACAGATTACTGATCGATTTGTCAGGAAAATTAGTTGTAATTGACGAAGACGTTTTGCTGAATCCATCGGTCGAATATCCATCAGCTCTAGAAGTTGAGAACGCTTGTTCCCGCCTCGCCCTTGTAGAGGATACTGAAGTCACTGTTCAGCAGAGTTGCGTACCTCGGCGTGAACTCTGGAACAATTTACGTCAAGCTTCAACCAACTCTACAAATTGTAGATCGTCGTCAATGTGCAGAATCTTGATCGGAGGATTGGGGGTGATGAGGACAAATTTCATTACCGCTCATTGACGCATGAGGCACTCCTGAACTACTGCCATCTCCTTTAGGGCTGACAATAACCTCGTTGTTCGTAACCGTGATCATGTGGCCCTCCCAGGAGAACGTCACTCGACAGGTATCACCACTGTCTCCCTGAAACACTGCGTTCAATGCATCTGGATCAAGAGCGTTATACAACGGTTCTAAATCAGCCACATCAACATCCTGAACTGTAGCTATTGCGTCAATAACAGTATTACTCGGCGTATCATTGATTTCGCGTCGCATTGTCCGTCTATTCGAGAAGGCTTTCAATCAATGCTTCTCTCTATTAAGAGGGCTTTTAAGCAGTGACACAGTTACAGTCGAAACTCACCGGATTCATACGCTTCCTTAATAAGTCGGACGGTTCCCCGGCGAAGTCGCTGTGAGACGGAGTTCCCACTAATCCCCAGAAGTGACCCAAGTTCGTCTTGAGAGATGCCACGAGGAACTTCATAATATCCTTCTTCGTAAGCTGTGATCAGGGCGTCTGATTGTTCGGCAGTGAGAAGTTCATCTTCTTCATGAACCATCGGATTGAACACGGTGTTCAAGGTAATCTGAATCCCATACTCCTGAAGAGATTTCCGAAAAGAAGCAAGGCCTGAGTGGTTCTTAAACTGGAGCTGAAACTGCCACTCCTCCGCCGTACCTTTGGCAACGAGGATCTTAGCATCGGCTTCGATAAGAGATTGGACGAGCCCATTAACATCAGGATTCCATTGGATTTCGTACAATGTTCGTTCAACGTTACTATCGGTATTGGTGAGAGTCTCCACGTTATCCACGAGGGGGTCATCATTCAGTGTGGTTGCGATAGCATCGTCTTCGTCGTTCGCTACCCAGAACTGTGGCATGATGACCGCCTTATGCAGTGGAGCCAACCGCTCGAGTTCAATTTGTACGGTTGAATGGTCGGTGAATATTCTCCCCAGTGCAAACGATTCGGCCGGAATCGTGATGTCGACAACGGTAATCATTTCAATAAATTCTTGCTTCAGAGCCCATCATTTGTATCAATTAATTCACTGAAGTAGTACGCAAAATAGTGTGAGATATCGATGCTCGGATCTAGGGGGAGCGTGGACAGAGTTGACAGAGGCGATCCTTCGATGTGCAACCGCCAGCTAGGTCTGTACGCCAACTGAGAAATGCGCTGTGTGACTCATGTGCATTCGTCACTGGCAATTCATCGATATCTATTAACATAGTGATCGGGGTTGATCAGGACTGTTTTTTATTTGGGGTGCTATCACGTATTCTCTCACCAAAATTCAGATTCTGATGTTGCAACCGGCCCACGGGTCACGACAAAAGGGTTGTTTGACTAGTTGATGTTGTAAACTCCCCATCGGAGTTCGATACCCACCTCCCCTTCTTGCGTACTTAATTAGACTCTGCCGCTGGAAAGGAGGGTGACTTTGACACTGTTTAGCGTGGCTCTTGTTGTGTAGAAACATGAGTGCAGAGCTACGAGTCCAAGGACTCACATCCAGTGATGTCGGCCAAGGTATCGCAAGACTGAGCCATGCGGCTATGGACGAACTGCAACTTGAACCAGGCGACATCGTCGAAATTACTGGACGCCGACGAACAGTTGCGAAAGCGCATCCTGGGCCTGGAACCGACCCAGATGACGTTATCCGGATCGACGGCAACGTCCGGATGAACGCGGACGTAGAGATAGATGACTACGTCGAAGTGGAGAAAACAGAAGCTGATCCTGCCGACTCAGTGACGATCGCACTCCCGGAGCAAGTTATCCTGCGCGGTGCAGGCCCCTCACTAAAACGGTACCTCCTCGATAGACCTGTCGTCCGAGGAGATGCGGTTCATATGCAGCTTCTGGGCAGGTCGTTTCCGTTCATCGTCACGCAGACTACCCCGTCTGGTCCAGTAATAATAACGGAAGGAACCGAACTCGTCGTTCGAGATGAGCCGATCACAGAAGAGGATCTTGCGAGAGATCGTTCAGAGATTCAAGACGTGACCTACGATGACGTTGGCGGTCTCGAGCGGGAACTTGGCCAGGTCCGCGAGATGATCGAACTTCCGTTACGGCATCCCGAACTCTTCCGTCGGCTCGGTATTGCACCTCCGAAGGGTGTCCTTCTGTATGGCCCGCCGGGGACGGGGAAAACGCTCATTGCCAAAGCCGTCGCTAACGAGGTCGACGCAAACTTCTTCACCGTCTCCGGACCGGAGATCATGTCGAAATACTATGGCGAAAGCGAAGAGCATCTGCGGGAAGTTTTCGATGAAGCCCAACAGAATACTCCTTCGATCATCTTCATTGATGAGATCGACTCGATTGCACCGAGCCGGGACGACGTTTCCGGCGATGTCGAACAGCGGGTCGTCTCCCAACTACTTTCACTCATGGACGGGCTTGAGGAGCGCGGTGATGTTATCGTGATCGCTGCGACAAACCGCATCGACGCGGTGGATGTCGCTCTCCGTCGTGGCGGTCGATTCGATCGTGAAATTGAAATCGGCGCACCGTCGCATGATGGTCGGCTTGAAATTCTCCAGATCCATACGAGGGGAATGCCCCTCGCTGACGATGTGGATCTCGAGGACCTTGCAGATCGAACGTACGGTTTTGTCGGTGCAGATCTCGAATCGCTGGTGAAGGAGGCAGCTATGCATGCACTTCGCCGTGTTCAGGTTGATGTCGACTTTGAAGAGGAAGTGGTACCACCGGACGTTCTGGACGAATTATTCGTTGAGGACGAAGATATCGAAGCGGCTCTCGGAAGTATTGAACCAAGCGCAATGCGGGAAGTGTTCGTGGAAGTACCGAACGTCACCTACGAGGATGTCGGTGGTCTCGAAGAGGCAAAACACGAACTGGTACGAGCTGTCGAGTGGCCGCTTAACTACCCCGAGATGTTCAGGAAGCTCCATGCCGATGCACCAAAAGGTGTGCTTATGTACGGCCCGCCGGGAACGGGGAAAACACTGCTTGCAAAGGCTGTCGCCAATGCAAGCAATGTTAACTTCATCTCGGTCAAGGGTCCCGAACTGCTCGACAAGTTCGTCGGTGAGTCTGAAAAAGGCGTGCGGGATGTGTTCAACAAAGCGCGTCAGAATGCCCCGACGATTATCTTCTTCGACGAGATCGACTCGATAGCTCCCGAACGTGGCCAATCGTTCGACTCACAGGTGACCGAACGGGTGGTGTCGCAGTTACTGACCGAACTCGACGGTATCGAGGAGCTCAGAAACGTGTTCGTTCTCGGGGCAACGAACCGGCCGGACATCATCGATCGTGCATTGTTACGGCCCGGACGGCTGGACAAAACCGTCTACGTTCCAATTCCGGACGTCGATGCGCGGCGAGAAATTTTCGAAGTCCACACCCGCGATGTTCCGCTCACCGACGACGTTGACCTCGGGGAACTGGCTGAAACGGCGGAAGACTACACAGGCGGTGACATCGAAGCCTGTGTTCGTGAAGCAAGCCTGATTGCAATGGAGGAGGCAATTATGTCGCTCGATGAAGATGATGTGTCGGTCGACATGATCGAAGCCCATGCCGACGAACTCGAACTCGCTCAGGAACACTTCGACCAGGCGTTTGAGCAGATAACTCCCTCGGTGACTCAGGAGATGCACGAATTTTATGAAGATCTGATGGAGGATCTTGGCGGACTCACAACTACGGATAGCAGTTCTGAAACTGCCGGTGTCCAGTGAGTGGCTAGAAATCCCTCTTCCACGGGGAAAACTGTATGTCCGACCAACACACGCCGCGCTCTACGCTCCTACCACTGTTAGATGCGACTGTAATTGGATTTGGGGGACTCGTAGCCGGTGGGTTGCTCGCAGGCGCAGCTGTGGCGGCGCTCAATGTGGCCGGTATTCACGCTATCGACGACCTCCCTCTTATGGTCGTTGTCATGGTCGTGTTTCAGGGTCTCGGTTTCGCACTTGTTGCGGGAAGCTATCTTCGATATCACGATTTTGGTCTCGAGCACGTTCGTCTTCGAACCCCAGATCAACAAGACGCTATCTGGATTGTAATCGGTCTCGCCGGGTTGTTCGGGTTGCTTGTCCTGATGAATGGACTCTTACAACTCGTCGGGATACGAACCATGGCAGAGCATGAATTTGCGATTATCGCCGAGCAACACCCGTCACTTCTCCTGCTACTCGTTCCATTGTCACTCCTCGTGATCGGTCCTGGCGAAGAGTTGCTGTTTCGGGGAGTTATTCAGACTCGACTCGTCGAAGCGTACAATACAGGCATCGGCATCATCGCTACCAGCGCCGTATTCGCAGTCGCTCACTTTCCCGCCTATACTGGTGAGTACGTGACTGCCGCTATCGGTATTCTCTTCGTACTCAGTCTGGTCTTAGGCTGGATATACGAACAATCGGACAACCTCGTTGTTCCTGCTGTCGTTCATGGCATCTACAATGCGGTGTTGTTCGCCTCTCTCTATGTTTACCTTACAATGGAACCACTGACAGTCACAATAGGGCAGTTCCCGTCCGTGACAACTGGCATGCTAGTTGTCTTCGGAATTATTGCTATCGCATTAATCTTATTTGTTACTGAACCGATCCCAATAGATATCACCGCGATTGGGATCATCGTCGCGCTCGTCGCGCTGGGTCCGTGGACGGAAATCTCACCTGACGACGGGCTCACAGGCTTTGCAAACCCGGCAACGATCACAGTCCTTGCGATGTTCGTTCTCAGTGAGGGAATTCGCCGGACAGGCGTCGTCGCGCTGCTATCCGACACGCTTCTCGAGCATACCGAAAACGATCCCATAAAACAACTTGCTGCGCTTATCGGGTTTTCGGGTGGAACGGCTGGATTCATCAATAATACGCCAGTCGTCGCCATTATGATTCCGATGGTGGACGACATCGTCGAGCAAACAAATATCTCACCCTCGAAGCTCCTGATCCCCATTTCGTACGCGTCGATGATGGGCGGAATGCTGACGGTCATCGGAACATCGACGAACCTACTCGCAAGCGACGTCTCTGCTCGTCTACTCGATCGACCGTTCACAATGTTCGAATTCACTCAACTCGGACTTCTCGTCCTCATCATTGGCTGCATCTACCTGTTGGTGATTGGCCGTCACCTGATACCAGAGCGAATCACGCCTGGAGAGGATCTCACCAGCGAGTTTGAAATGTCTGACTACCTCACCGAGGTAGCGGTTGATTCCGACTCGCCCCTTACCGGCAAGACTGTCGACGAATGTCTGAACGATCTTGATCTTGATCTCGACATTGTTCAGATAGTCCGTGACGATGAAACAACGATGGCACCGCTCGATCGCAAGACCATCCGCGACGGTGACGTATTACTGATCCGGGCTGATCGCGACACATTGCTTGAGTTACTCGAAGTCGAGGGCGTTAATCCTGTCCCAGCAGTCAAATACCAGGATACCGATCTCGAGGCCAGGGACGAGAATCGTCTCTTAGTTGAAGTTGCCATCCTTCCAGATTCAAACTTAGTGGGTGAAACACTCGAGAGCCTTGCTTTCGATACGCAGTACGATACAACGGTTCTCGCGATTCGCCGCGGCGACAAAATTCGACATGAACGGATGGACGAACTCCAACTTCGGGGCGGTGATTTGCTTCTCATGCAGGCAACCGAGGACACAATTACCCGGTTGGATCGATCTCGTGAGTTCGTCATCGTCGAGAAAATTTCCCATCCAGATTACCGACGTACAAAGATGCCGATCGCAGTCGGTATTGTCGCCGCTGTCGTTGCCATCGCAGCACTTGAGATTGCACCAATCGTCATCACTGCACTCGCGGGCATTGTCGCGATGGTCGGAACAGGGTGCGTTCGCCCGAAAGAAGTCTATAATGCTGTCGACTGGAACGTGATCTTCCTACTCGCCGGGGTCATCCCGCTTGGGATTGCGATGGAACAGACTGGTGGTGCCGAGTGGCTCGCGTCGTTGGTCGCAGGCAGTGCCGATTTTCTTCCCCCGATTGCGGTTCTCGGAGTATTCTACCTGTTCACAGCCCTGATGACCGAACTTATTAGCAACAACGCGAGCGTGGTGCTCATGATTCCAGTTGCCGTTGATGTGGCGACGCAAATTAACGCGAATGCCTTTGCATTCGTTCTGGCAGTGACCTTCGCAGCGTCTACGGCGTTCAATACCCCTGTTGGTTACCAGACGAACCTTATGGTGTACGGCCCCGGTGGATACAAATTTACGGACTTCGCCCGGGTTGGGTTCCCATTACAGTTGATTCTGACTGTTGTGACGACGATCGGAATCGTCTTTTTTTGGGGGATATGATTGTGCACCTGATGATCTAAACATATCCTTGAGATTTTATTCAGTTCCACCAGAACATAGGACAAGTAAACATAGTGTCTCCAAACTGTTTAACACGTCATATCATTACTTCACGTTTCTGGGATGTAGAGCGTCTACAAACGAGCTTCGGAGGGATCAAATAAAATCCGAGTAGAACTCTCTCGAATCCTATGTCGCAATCCTTGGTTCGCTAAGCAAGATGTGTCGAGCAGCGTCCAACACGCGATTTAGGAGAGAAAACGCGAGTCCTGCGGCTTGCCGCAGGCGAGCGACACCGAGTGCTTTCCGCTTAGCCACCTTGTCGGAGAGATTGACTGACCGCCCGGACGAATGTCCTGGCGGTCACGACCGGCGGCGATCTGATCTCGCGGTCTATTCTGAGCTTCACCAAGTAATCGGTAAGCCTCCA
>NZ_JAQIVI010000070.1 GCF_028618695.1 Natrinema soli
CGGCGCTCGCGCCGCCCGCGACGGCCGGGCTGTTGGCCCTGGTGGTCGTCGCGAACCGGCGGTGGACCGTTCATCGCTAGTCGTGCCCCTGTCGAGACGGGTACGAAACGTGTTCGTTACACTGTGTTGATCATAAGGTCGGTATAGACGAGTGTCCTGCTCAGGCTGGCAACTAGGAATTTCCACACCCTCCCCAACCGATTCGCTCACGTTGTTCGCTCATCCCTCGCACGACGTCACCGACGCGCTCTCGAGAAAACTCGAGCACGTCGCCAGCGCGCGCCACCGCGGGGTGACAGTGAATGGTGTCGAAACTCAAGGTCTCTCGAGCACGCGACGACTCCGTTACTCCCCGTCGGAACTCTCGCGGGCTTTATACTGGAGAAGAAATATAGTATAGACGAACAGTCAGTCAGACATGATCGTACTCGTCACTCGTCGATGACAACCCCGTCACTCCTCAAGCGAGGGCTCGGGTTCGGCCTCGCGCTGGTCATTATCCTGCTGATCGTCGGGCAACTCCTCGGGCAGCCGATTCTGCTCGGCTACGTCGCGACCGGCAGCATGGAGCCTGCGATGGACGCCGGCGACGGGTTCGTCTCCGTTCCCAGCGCCGTCACCGGCGACGTCGAGGAGGGCGACGTCGTCGTCTTCCAGGCCAGAGAGCTCCACGGCGGCGGGCTGACGACCCACCGCGTGGTCGGCGAGACCGAGGAGGGATACGTCACGAAGGGCGACGCGAACCCGTTTACCGATCAGGATGGCGGTGAACCCCACGTCACGGACGGCCAGATCGTCGCCGAGGCCTGGCAGGTAAACAGCGAGGTCGTGACGATACCCCACCTCGGAACGGCCGTTATGGGTGTGCAGGGAATCGCAACGGGGGCCTCCGAAACTGTCGCGCCGATTCTCGGCCTGACGACGACTGCATCCGGCAACGGGCTCGGCGCAATGTTGGTCGCGATCGGCGTCGCCATGCTCGGCTTCGGAACGGTGTTCGAGCGACTCGGCCCGTCGCGGCGCGAGACGACCAGACGGCGCTCGCGCGAGAACGTGATCGCGTTCTGGACGATCTTGGGGCTGATTCTGCTGGTGTTCGTCACGTTCGCGACCGCGGCGATGGTCGTCCCGTCGGGGACCGCCGAGTACGGTCTCGTGAGTACCGAATCGCCCGACGACGATCCGCAGGTCGTCGCACCGGGCGCGACGGCCGAACTCACCAGGTCGGTCGATAACGCCGGCTATCTGCCGGTAGTGGTCGTCCACGACGCCGAAAGCGGCGGGATCGCGGCCGATCCAGAGTGGCAGACGATCGGGATTCGCGGGAGCGGAGAAACGACGGTGACGCTGTCCGCGCCGGAGGAAACGGGAGAATATACGCGCCATCTCGGCGAATACCGGTATCTCGCCGTTCTCCCGCCGTCGGTGCTGGTCTGGCTCCACGGCGTTCACCCCTTCGTCGCTATCGCCGCGGTAAACGGGGTCATCGTCGGGATCACCGTCGGAATCGTCCTCGTGATCTTCGGCAGCGGCGATCTCCGGGTCCGATCCGCGGGGGATCACGTCCCGCTCTCGACCCGCCTCGAGCGACGGCTTCGGAAGTGGCTCCGCGATCGAGAGTAGTCGGTGGGGGGCCACTACCCTTATAATGGTCGCTTTCTTTCACTTCCGTATGTATTGTTCCGGTGACCGACCAGTTCGGAAACGAACAGCTCGGCCAGCGGACGAGCGCGGTCGGTCAGCCGGCGGGCTCGAACGGCGAGGCCGAATCGGGAGGGACGGCAGATGATCGACAGCCCGCGGCTCGAACTGGTGCTCGCCAGACACGGACGCGCGATCGCGATCGCGCTGGTCGTCGTCAGTGTTCTCGGGATCGCCGCGACCGGTTGGGCAGTCGCGAATCCGGTGACGACGACCGCGGACCAGTTCAGCGAGGAACGCGTCACGACCGACGCGGGGACGAGCGCCGTCGTCACCGAAAACGGGACGCTCTGGGACGAGGGCGACCGCCTCGAGGATAGTTCGGTCTACTTTCTGAATTCCACGCCGGAACTGACGATCCGGCCCGAGACGAGGCTCCGGAACGAAACCGGCGGGGCCCCTATCGAGGACGGGGACGTGACGCACAAACTACGGCTTCGGTTCGAGGCGATCCGCGACGGGTCCCCGTTCTGGAACGAGACACACACGGCGTTGCGCGAGTCGGCGTCGGTCGAGAACGGCGTCGCGACGTCGAACGCGACGATCGACGTGGAATCCTACCGGCAGCGACAGCGGCAACTCGAGCGCGAGGTCGCCGGCGTCGGCTCGGTCGAGTTGGCGATGGTGCTTCGCGTCGAGTACGATACGGGTCGCCAACAGGGGACCGTGACGGCGACGACGCCGGTAGAGATAACGGACGACGCCTACTGGCTCGGGAACTCGCTGTCGGATTCGGCGACTCACAGCTATCGGAGCGGGACGGCGCGGACGACTGAGCCCCGCAGTGCGACGCTCGTCGGCGGTCTCTCGGTGCTCGGAACGCTGTCGCTGGCCGGTGCAGCGCTCGTCGCCCGCCGGTCTCCTACGGATCTCGAGGCGGCCCGTCGAGCGGTCCACGAACAGCGCTACGCCGAGTGGATCTCGAAGGGGTCGATCCCGATGTGGATCGGCGACTATCACGTCTCGCTCGACACGCTCGAGGACGTCGTCGACGTCGCGATCGATACGAACGAGCGCGTCGTCCACGACACGCAGCGGGGACTGTTCGCGGTCGTCAACGACGGGGTCGTCTACTACTACAGCGACCGCGGCCTCTGGGAGGAGACCGCCTGGCCGGAGATGGACCTCGAGGAACAGCCGGCCGTCATCGACGGCGACGGGGACCTCTCCGCCGAGGACCTTTCGGAACTGGACCCGAGCGACGAGTTCGCGGCACCTGACGATTCGGACGGGTTCGAGGACGACCAGAACGTCTGGGAACGACTCTGAACGGGACGTCGCCTCCGGAGGCGACGACCGAGCGCGCTGTCCTCTCGGACGTTCTTCACGTTCGATGATAAACGAAATACGTATAGGATTGATCCGCAAAAATTTCGGCGCATGGAAACGCCACTCATTGTCACTGATTTCCTCGAGCAGGCGCGGGAATACTACGGGGACGAGGAAGCGATCGTAGGGGTCGACGGTAACCGGTTCACCTACGCTGAGTTCGGCGAGCGGGCCGATCGGTTCTCCGCGGCGCTCCAGAGTCGGGGCATCGAGAAAGGCGACCGCGTCGCCGTGCTCGATCCGAACACGCACTACCACCTCGAGGCGGCCTTCGGCGCGATGCAACTCGGTGCGGTCCACACGCCGTTGAACTACCGCCTCGAGCCGACCGATTACGAGTACATCCTGTCTGATGCGGGCGTGGACGCGATCTACGCCGACTACGCGTTCGCGGAGAAGATCGAGGCGATCCGCGACGAGGTGCCGACGGAGACGTTCGTTACGAACGACGCAGACGCGGTGAGGGGCGATTGGGAGGAGTTCGACGGCGTGCTCGAGGACGCCGGGACCGAGTTCGAGCGGCCCGAGATGGCCGAGGACGAGATCATCACGATCAACTACACCTCGGGAACCACGGGCGATCCGAAGGGGGTCTGCCGCACGCATCGGACCGAGACGCTCCACGCGTATCTGATGTCGATCTACCACGAGATCACCGACGACGACACCTATCTGTGGACGCTGCCGATGTTCCACGTCAACGGCTGGGGCCATCTCTACGCGGTGACCGGCATGGGCGCGACCCACGTCTGTACGCGCGGGGTCAATCCCGACGAGGTCGTCTCGTCGATTCGCGAGGAAGACGTGTCCTTCCTCTGTGCGGCTCCGGCGGTGCTCAACCAACTGATCGACTACTACGAAGCCGAGGGGGAACCCGAGATGGCCGGCGAGAAGCGGGTTCGGGTAACGACCGCCGGGAGCGCGCCGCCGGAAGCCACCATTCGGGCCGTCGAGGACCGCTTCGGCTGGTACCTGAAACACCTCTACGGGGCGACCGAGACGGGACCGCTGATCACTATCTCCGACGCCAAGCGCCTCATGAACGGCGAGAACCGCTTCGAGATCAAGAAGCGCCAGGGGATGGGTGTTCTCGGCACCGACGTTCGCGTCGTCGACGAGGAGGGGAACGACGTCCCGCGCGACGACGCGACGCTCGGCGAAATCGTCGTCCGGGGCAACCAGATCATGGACCGCTACTGGAACAAGCCCGACGAGACCGACGACGCGTTCAACGACCGCGTCGAGGGCTACTACCACACCGGCGACCTCGCGTCGGTCGACGAGAACGGCCTGATCGCGATCCGGGACCGCAAGAAGGACATCATCATCTCCGGGGGCGAGAACATCTCGAGCATCGAACTCGAGGACACGCTGTTCGATCACGACGCGGTCGCGGACGCGGCCGTGATTCCGGCACCGAGCGACGAGTGGGGCGAGACGCCGAAGGCGTTCGTCGTGCCGTCGAACGGGGATCCGACCGATCCGCCGGTGTCGGCCGACGAACTGACCGAGTTCACCCGCGATCGACTGGCGAGTTACAAGGTCGTCCGTCGGATCGAATACGTTACCGAACTTCCGAAAACGGCGACCGGAAAGACCCAGAAGTACGAACTGCGCGAGCAGGAGTGGGAGGACGAAGACCGGATGATCGGCGAGGGATGATCGGCGAAAGCTGAGCGGCGAGGTGGACTGGTCGAGGACGATTTTCGCGGGACGAACACCGACGAATCGTTCGCTGATCGAATCGCAGCCTCGTTCCGAACGCCACGAGGCGAACATGTCTGACTCACAGAGTCACGTCGTTGCTGACACCCTCCGCCGGATCAGGTACACCAGTCATATCGAACGGTTCGGCGACGGAGGGTACAATTTACACGGATGAATACATTGTACTGTATTATGCTACTCGTCCGGTAAGGCTCAACTTTTATACTGCTGGGGCCTTTCGATTCGTAATATGGCAGAGACCGACGGGGAGGAAATCGAAGACTTGCCACCGAGTGCGAAACTCGTCTTCAAGGTTCTCGAGTACGACGGGCCGCTGACGCAGAAACAGATCGTCGAGGAATCGATGCTCTCGGCCCGGACGGTGCGGTACGCGCTCGAGCGACTCGAAGAGATCGGAATCGTCGACGAGGACATCTACTTTGCGGACGCGCGGCAGAGCCTCTACCGACTCGAGGAGCCGGTCGCGGCCGACGGGAACGGCGTCGAGGACTCCCCGAAAAAGGACGCTTGCTGCGCGGAATAACGGCGAGAACGGCAGTATTATTTTCCAGCGGTGACCGTCTCCGATATGGACAAAGAGCGGCTCCCGCGATGGGGCTGGCTGCTGATCGGCCTGTTTCTCGCGGCGATGGTCGCGAATCTGTTGAATCTGTTCGTGCTGGGGCCGACCGTGCTTCCCGAGGCGTACCGATCGATTACGGTCATTGCGATCATGTCGCCGGTATTGATCTACGTCGGTATCTGGTACGACGAGGATCGACAACGGTACTGGACGAGCTCGCGGGCGAAGATCGCCGGTGACGTCCTGTTCGTCGTGACGGGGGCGGCACTGGGATCGGCGATCACGCTCGTGGCGATAGTCGGTTTCGGGCTCTCGAACTTCCTGACGGATATCCTCGCGATGGGCGCCGGCTTCCTCCTGTCGTGGGGGCTGTTCTGGTGGCGTAACCAGGGCCTGTATGCCGACGAGCCGGCTCGCTGAATCCGCTATCGAGGGACGATCACGGATCGACGCGGCCGCGTGCCGTTGCGATCACTCGAGCGCGTCCGAATCGTCGAGGAGCCCTCCCGTGCCGCGGCCGGCGATCCCCGGCGTCGGCGGTGTCGCGCGTTTGTGTTCGGTGTCGGTGTGCAGCGAGGCGATCTCCTCGGCCGTGTCGCGATCGAGTTGCAGTTCGGCGACGGTCTCGTCGAACGAGCGGCCGTCCTCGACGAGCCGGTACAACAGCGGGTCGATGACGTCGTAGCGCGCGCCGAGTTCGTCGGCGTCCGTCTGGGTGGCCCAGAACCCCGCCGTCGGTTCCTTGTTGACGATCCGGCGGGGGAGTCCGATGTGTTTCGCGAGCGCTCGAACCTCCGTCTTGTAGCAGTCGCCGATCGGGTAGGCGTCGGCCGCGCCGTCTCCGTGCTTGGTGAAGTAGCCGAGCAACCACTCCGAGCGGTTCGCCGTGCCGAGGACGATCCGCGACTGGCGGTTGGCCGCGTAGTAGGCGGTGAGCATCCGCAGCCGCGCGGTCGCGTTTCCGATTTCGTGGTTCCGCTCGTTCGGCCGGTCGTCGGCCTCGGTCTCCGTCTCGAGTTCGCTCGCGACCGTTTCGTCGAAGACCTCGAGGAGCGGGCGCAACTGGATCTCCTCGAAGTCGATTCCCATCCCCTCGGCGATCGTGTGCGCGTCGCTGACGTGGGCCTGCTCGGTCATGTGGCAGGGGAGTCCCAGCCCGAGGACGCTCTCGCTGCCGACGGCCTCGACCGCTAGCGCCGTCGTCAGCGTCGAGTCGATGCCGCCGCTCATCGCGACGACGACCCCGTCCGCGCCGGCGTCGTCGACAGTCGCCCGGATATCGGCGACGATCCGCTCGCGAACCGCCTCGAGCGATCGGCGATCCGTGAAAAAGGGCCCGTTCGTGTGTTCGATGCTCTGGTAGACAAACGTCTTGCTATCTACTCTCATGTGTATGGATCACTGGGTATTTGCTATATACTCCAACGATCGTATCGTATATGAAGCTACTGCTTAAACAGCTAGTAGTTTTGTATTGGTAGTCGGTCGCACGAACGGTGCGGCGGTGTCGGCCCCGTCCGAACGGTCTTGATCCGACGAGAGAGCGGATCGCGACGTCTGCCGGAGACGAGACAGCCCTCGAGTCGTCTCTCTCCGATAGACACCTTTACTATCTGCCATTTCAGTTCATCAACTGAGGCTCCGCTTGCCCATGTCTCTCCACGTCGATCTCGACACGGACCGCGAACTGCACGTACGGATGCTCGTCGCGATCGGACTGCTGGTCGTCCTCCCGTTCGCGTTCGTCTACACCTTCCTCTTTCTCGCGAACACCGTCGGCATCGCCCTGCTCGAGTGGGCGAACGAGCGGCCGTATCACGGCGAGTTCTACGTCGATCCTGTCCTCTTGACGCTGGTCGTACTCGGCGGCCTCGTCGTCCAGTACTGGTACGGTCTGCGGGCGGTCCTCGGCTCGGTCGGCGCGCGGTCCGCCTCGGCGGACGACTACCCGGAGTTACACGCCGCCGTCACGCGGAGCTCGGCGCAAATCGATCATCCACGGGCGCTCGTGGCAGTCATCGACACCGACGTTCCGAACGCGTTCGCCGTCGCCGGCGGATCAACGGGCCGCGGGGACCCGAACGACGGTGCCGGGACGGTCGTCGTCACGACCGGGCTCCTCGAGCTACTTGACGACGCGGAACTCGAGGCGACGGTCGCCCACGAAGTCGCCCACCTCACGAACCGCGACGCGAACCTGATGACCGTCGCGTGGCTCCTGCCGACGATCACGTACTACTTCGCGATCGCCGCGTTCTACGTTCTCTACGGGCTCTACCGGGTTCTCGGCTCCGGGTTCGGTGCCGGCGGATCGGGCGGCGACGGCGACGACGCGCGCGGGCTACTCGTCGCCATCGTCGTCATCATGGTCTGTGCGATCGTGACGCTGACCGTCTCGGCGATGTTCTGGGCGGCGAGCGTCCTCCTGTATCGGGTGCTCTCCCGCCATCGGGAGTACGCCGCCG
>NZ_JAQIVI010000700.1 GCF_028618695.1 Natrinema soli
CGGACGCGGTGGCGTTCGCGAACGCGGTCGCCGCGACGGCGACCACTGCCAGGGGAGCGATGGCGGCGTTACCGACTCGCGAAGCGGTGGGTCCGCTGCTCGAGGGCGGGTCGGATCGATGATTCGACGTTCGGAGCAGCGACGAAGTGAACCGCGTGGTTGCAAGCCGGAGTGCTATCCGGGTTTGTGGTGGAGGATGCGATATGGGTATCAACGGTCGCGGCGCGGTTCCCTTCGTAAAGTCGGTCGTCGCGGGGATTCAGGAGAAGAACGTGACGTTCATGGCCGCAGGCATCGCGTATCAGGCGTTTATCTCGTTGATTCCGCTGCTCGTCCTCGTCTTCTTTCTCGTCTCGTTCGTCGGTGACGAGGCGCTCGTCCAACAGGTCTCGTCGACGACCGAGGGCTTCCTCCCCGAGAGCGGGCAGATCATCCTCGAGGACGGGATCGAAGGCGACACCGGAAGCGTGGGAACGTCCGTCATCGGCCTCGTCGTGCTCCTGTGGGGGTCGCTGAAGATCTTCCGGGGGCTGGACACCGCCTTCTCGGAGATCTACGCGTCGACCGCGGAGAACTCCCTGGTCGACCAGTTGCGCGACGGTGCCGTCGTCTTCGGGACGATCGGCGTCGCGCTGGTCGCCGCGGCGGTGACCACCATCGTGTTCGCGTTCTTCCCGAGCATTCCCTTCATCGGACTGTTGAACCCGCTGTTGCTCGTGGTCGGACTAACGATCGCCTTCCTCCCGATGTACTACTTCTTCCCCGACGTCGACGTCTCGGTCCGGGAGGTGCTCCCGGGCGTCCTCGTCGCCGCCGTCGGCTGGGCGGCGCTCCAGACGCTCTTTCAGATCTACGTCGCCCTCTCGAGTAGTTCCGAGTCGGCCGGTCCGATCGGGGCGATCCTGCTCCTGTTGACCTGGCTGTACTTCGGCGGCCTGATACTGCTCGTAGGAGGCGTCGTCAACGCCACTCACTCGGGGCACATCGAGATCGAATCCGACGAGACGGCCGCCGGAGACGAGTCGCTCGAGGGAATTCCCGACGATGCGGGCCGCGATCCCTTCGTCAGTTCGAACCGGGACGAACGCGACCGTCTCGAGGCCCGACTGACCGAACTCCGGCGGGAGCGCGATCAGTTGCGAAACGACCGCGAGGCACAGCGAACCCGTCGGTACCGACTCGAGGATCGCGTCGACGACTTCGAGGCCCGGATCGACCACCTCGAGGCGGATAACGGCGAGCTCGAGGACGAAAACGAGCGGCTTCGGCGCGAACTCGCGGCCGGTCAGGGGTCGTCGTGGCGACGGCGGGCTCGCGGCGTCCTGCGGCGGGCCCGGACGCTAACCGTCGGGTCCGTCGAGAGTCGAAACGAATAGTGCTGGACCGGTAAGCGGTCGACCGGTTGAGAACGAGTTCCTCGTCTCGAACTGCTAGCTGAGAAGCGATACAGTGGAACTACGTCTCACACCAAACCGACCATCCGGTGTGCGGTGGCGCGCGCTGGGCCGCGGTGAATGCCAATGAACCGCGGCACGACGCTGCGCGAGGGATGAGGGAGCGAGTACAGCGAGCGAACGAATCGGTTGGGGAGGGCGTGGCGATTCCGTGTTGCCACGATAGCAGGACGCTTTGTCTCAACTGATCCCTCCAGAACACACCGTTCCATTCACACGGCTACACAACGGATAATCCAAACAGAATCCGGCGAACCGATCCCCGTGGGAGCGATTCTGTGACACGGATGCGATTCGAGTCGGGACATCTTTGTAAGTTCCCGTTCCACCGAAAGCCGTGTCCCATCCAGTTCGTGACGCTCGGCGACGGATCCAGACGGATCACGCGTCGATCATCGCCGGGATCGACACCTGCGCCGACGCGGTCGCCGACCCCTGGGATACCTCGAGAACGACGGACAGCCACGCGGTCGCCGACGGACTTCGCCGACTCCTCGAGGAAACTGGGATACTCGAGGCCCTGCCGAGCGTCCTCGCCGACGTGGTCGAGGCCGCTGGCTACGACCTCCAGGCGAGACCCGTGGCGGGACCGCCCTACGTCGTCGTGACGAGCCGCGGCCCCGTCCTCCGGGCGACGATCGATCCCGGGCGACTCGTGATCCGATTCGACGCGTTCGAGGTAGTTCGCGATTCCGATCCGGACCGCCCGTCAGCCTATCGTCGACTGGACGGGACTCAGCTCGAGGTCTCGCTCGAGTGAACGCGCCGCGGGTCGTCCCGAACCGTCGACGACACTGGATCGATACCGCTCGAACCGACCGGACTACTAACTCAGTTCGCTATATCGCCAGTTATTGTTAACAGACTCGACCATCGAGCGTTGCAGTTAACAAAATACATCTTCGGGATAATAACCCTTATACTCCGGTGGAACCAGCCTCGAGTATGAACCCGACACGACGCGCGCTGCTCAGAGGGGGAGCCGGCGCGCTCGCCGCCGGTACCGTCGCCGGCTGTCTCGACGACATCGACGCGACGAACGCGGACCTCGAGACCGGCTACGCCGCCTTCTTCACCCTCTGGGACTGGGGCCAGCAGGTGAGCGGCGACGCGATCGACTTCGAGAACCCGGTCGGAACCGGCCAGCCCGGCCACGGCTGGTCGCCGAGCGGCGATCTCACTCGTAACGTCGCCGACGCCGGCGCGTTCGTCTACTTCGACACGCCGGAATTTTCGTGGGCACAGGACATCGCGGCGACGCTCGAGGCCGACTACGATACGGTGGCCGTGATCGACGGACTCGAGGGACTCGAGGGGGACCTGCTCGGCTGGGACCACGAGGTCGACGCCGGTGCCCACGCTCACGAGAGCGAGGACGATCACAGCAATGATTCCCACGAGGACGATCACAGTGGCCACTCACACGACAGTGGGGACGGCCACGGCGACGAGACCCACGACGGCCACGATCACGACCGGTCGTCGGTGGATCCCCACGTCTGGCTCGACCCCGTTCTCGCGCAGGATATCGTCGACACCATCGCGTCGGGGCTCGCCGACGCCGATCCGGACAACGCCGGGACCTACGAGGACAACGCCGCCGCGTACTCGGACGATCTCGCAGCTCTCGACCAGCGATTCGAAGACCTCGTCGACGCGGCCACCCGTCAGGTCGCCGTCTTCGCCGGTCACGACTCGTTCACCTATCTCCAGGAGCGCTACGGGTTCGAACTCCACACGCCGACCGGCGTCTCCCCGCAGGAAGAGCCGAGCCAAGACGCGATATCGGAGACGATCGATCTGGTCGACGAGGAGGGAATCGAGACGATCCTCTACAGCCCCTTCGAAGATCGCGACGGGCAGTACCCGCCGCTGGTCAACACCATCATTCGGGACACCACCCACGAGATCGACGCGATGCCGATCACGCACCTCTCGGGAACCCTCGCGAAGTGGCAAGAGCGGGACTGGGGCTACCTCGAGCAGATGGAAGAAATAAACGTCCCCGCGTTCAGAGAGGCACTAGACGCACAGTGACCGTCGTCGACCTCGAGAACGTGACGTTCGCCTACGGCGAGCAGCCGGCGGTGAAGGACGTCTCGTTGCGGGTCGAAGAGGGCGATTTCCTCGGGCTGATCGGCCCCAACGGCTCGGGCAAGACGACCCTCCTGCATCTCATGCTCGGACTGCGCAGTCCCGACAGCGGCTCGATCGAACTATTCGACGAACCCGTCGACGAATTCGACGACGGCGAACGGATCGGCTACGTCTCCCAGCAGGCGACCAACCGCGGCGACTCCATGCCGGTCACCGTCCGCGAGGTCGTCACCATGGGCCGGTTCGCCCACGCGGGCCGCGGCCGACTGACCGACGAGGATCGCGCGACCGTCGACGAGGCCCTCGAGA
>NZ_JAQIVI010000701.1 GCF_028618695.1 Natrinema soli
TTCGGCCGCCTCGGTCGCTTCGACCGCCTCGGCATCGACCGAGTCGGCCGCCGAATCGCTCTCGTCGACGAGCTGATCGGCGACCGTCGTCACGTCCTCGTCGCCCGGTTCGCGCTCCGGCGCCGGTTCGAACGCCGACTCGTCGTCTTCGAGCAACTCGCGAACCCGTCGTTCGACGGACTCGCGGACGTTCGAGTCGGCGAGATCACCGTTTCGGACGCTCTCGTCGATCTCGAGGGCGGCGTTGCTGAGCCCCATCTCGCGCACCCGCTCGCGAACGGCCTCGTCCGGGTTGGCGAAGCTTACCGAGACCTCGTCGTCCTCGTCGGGGAGCTCCCGTCGGTCGTTCACGCGGGCGACGAGCGCTCCGCGATCGATCGCGAGTTCCTCGATGGCCGCCGGGGCGATCGGTCGGCCCTCGCCCTCGACGGTGACGATGACGACCGCGTCCGCGAGGTCGTGCTGGCGGACGCGTTCCTGCACGCGGTCGATTCCCTCCCCCGCCTCGAGTTCGACGTCGACGAAGACGAACTCGCGGGTCGACGCGAGGCCGCGGCGGCTGATCGCGACGGTCCCGTCAGTCTCGAAGTTGACGATGTTGTAGCCCCGATCTTCGCGCTCGCTGGCGCTGGCGCGCTCGGTCGAGCCGCAGTAGGTGACCCAGGAGTTCAGGACCTCCGCGGTGTCCGGTTTGTGGTTGTCCCCCAGCAGGACGGCGTCGAAGTCGACCGTCGACTCCTCGAGGACGGTTTCGGTGTCCCAGTCGGCGTGCGCGAAGGGTTCGAAGAGACCGTGGCCCACCAGGCTCGCGTGGTCCGCTTCGTCCGGCAGCGAGTCGAAGTCATAGGTGAGGTCCTCCCGGCGCGAGCGGGGGACGAAGTCGAGTCCGTAGACGGCGACGTCGTCGACGACGACCGGCTCGGCACCGAGTCGGGTCGCCAGTCCGAGATCCGCGAAGAGATCGAGCCACTGGGCGTCGCGTTTCGACTCGTGGTTGCCTACAACCGCGAGAAAGGGGATGTCGGCGTCGGCGAGCGTCCGGAGGATTTCGACGGTTCCCTGCAGGTCGACCAGCGACGGCCGGCGGTCGTGAAAGAGGTCGCCGGCGTGGATCACCGCGTCGACGTCGTCGTCGACCGCGTCCTCGACGACGGTCCGAAAGGCCTCGAGGAAGTCCTGTCGTCGGTCGGGCGAATTGTACTGCTGATACCCGATATGGGTATCGCCCGTATGGATAACCCGCGTCATTGGCCAGTCGTTGGCGAGCCGACCCTAAAGGGGTTCCGTGACCGAAGTGAAAGTGGAGTCGATACGTCACGCGAAACGGAAGGAAGCATTCGTCTCACGCCGTACTGAGGATTTCGGCGCGCCGTACTGACGAACCGCCGTTGCGGTGGCGCGTGCTGTCGGCGAGGCGGGACTCGTGCGAGACATCCGTTCTCGCGAACCATCTGAACGATGCGCGGTTCGGAGATGCGCGGTTCGGAGCGAACACAGTGAGCGAGAACCGCGGGAATGCGAACGGTGAGCGGAGCGAGCCGTGAGCGACCGTCGGGAGCGAGACCCGCGAGATGAACGAGGAACGAAGTGACCCGTGAGTAGAACTCGGCTGAGGAGGGCGTGGCGATTCCCTGGTACCACGAGAGCAGGACGCGTTGTCTCACCCAATCCCCATCAGAGCCCACTGCTCCATTCACAGATGGGGTGAGTGGTCGCTTCAAATGGTCGGACAACAGTCCCTCTCCGTAAACTGTACGCTGTATTCAGGTTCTGCTGACGGAGTCACGTCGATGAACTGACTCTTCCTCGAGCGAACGGACACGGAACTGAGATGAAAGGTGGGGAGGCGAAAGGTGGGACGAGGCGGATGCGGACGTGGTCGCTCGGTTCCCGCGGGAAACCGAGCGTGCGACGGGCCGGAGCGACGCGCTATGCCGGGTAGACGTGAAAAGCGCCTGTGCCGGCATCCAAATGAATGACCTGGTAAAATAAAAAGTCAGCGGTCGGTGTCCGTGATGTCGAAGCGGTCACAACTGCGAGTCCTCCGGCGGTCACAACTGCTGATCACGCAGCAGTCACAGCTGCCGAGTACACAGCAATCACAGCCGCCGATCCCGTAGCGCCGGGAACTCCGCGCGGACCGCACCGACCGTTTCGGGGTCGATCTCCGTGATGACCAGCGCCGGCTCGTCGCCGCTCGAGGCCAGCGAGACGCCCCAGGGATCGTAGACGCTCGAGCGGCCTAACAGCGTGGCGTCGTCGAACTCGCCGGCGCCGTTGATCGTCGCGACGTAGGCCTGATTCTCGATCGCGCGGGCCCGCGAGAGGGTCTTCCAGTGTTCGATACGAGGGTAGGGCCACGCGCTCGGGACGAGCACCACTTCGACGCCGTCGTCGACCAGTCGCCGGTAGAGTTCCGGGAACCGCAGATCGTAGCAGGTCGTCACGCCGACGGTGAAGTCGCCGATCGTCGCCGTCTCGAGGCGTTCGCCGGGGACGAGCAGTTCGGACTCCGCGGATTCGTAGCCGAAGAGGTGGTGCTTTCGGTAGACGAGTTGTCGGTCGCCGTCGGCGTCGAACAGCGCGGCGGTGTTCGCCAGTCCCTCGTCGGCCGGCGTGTCGACGCTGTCGGTCGCCGACAGATCCTCGACGATGCTGCCCGCGAGGACGGCGATGTCGTGGTCGGCGGCCGCCTCTCGAAGCCGGGTGAACGTCTCGCCCGCGAACGGTTCGGCGGTGCGCGCGTAAAGGTCGAACGCGAAGTAGCCCACGGTGAACAGTTCCGGCAGGGCGACCAGGTCCGCGCCGCGATCGGCG
>NZ_JAQIVI010000702.1 GCF_028618695.1 Natrinema soli
GCGGGACCGAGACGGGCCCGACGCCGGTCGACGTCTTCCTCGGCGGCCTGGCGTCGTGTCTGTCGCTGAGCGTCCGGTATCAGGCGGAGAAACGCGACGCGTCGGACGACGAGATCCGAGTCGACGCGGACGCGACGCCCGCGGAGCGGGCGGTCGAGCGGATCGAAGCCGAAGTCCGGCTCGAGTCCGACGCGGACGACGAGACCCTCGAGCGGATCGTCGACCTCGGCGAACGCGGCTGTCACGTCTCGCAACTGCTCCGGGAGGACCTGGACCTGGCTCTCTCCTGGGATCGGTGCTGACCCGAGACGGGCGGTCGCGAGCCCGGTCCGTCACTCGGGATACGTTCGGTCAGGCTCCGGCATCGCGTCGACGTTCGCCGCGATCTCGAAGATCGTCCCGTTGAGTTCCGCGGCGGTATCGAAGTACCAGAACTCGGCGTCGCCGTAGCTACCGCTCTGGACGACCGGCATTCCGGCGTCCTCGAACGCCTCGACGACTCCGTACGGATCGTCGAAGGCGAAACAGGCGACGTGATGGAGCCCCTCGCCGTGTTCTTCGAGGTGCTCCGTGTAGAGACTCGATCCCTCGAGGGGTTCGATCAGTTCGACCATCGTCTCGCCGATCTGTGCGATCGCGAGCGCCATCGAGTACTCGTGGGGTTCGCCGCGGTAGGTCCGATCGGACAGGGCTGGCGGCTCGAAGCGGTAGACCTCCCAGGGACCGAGCCCGAGGATCGAGCCGAACCGCTCCATCCCGTCATCGAGATCTTCGACGACGAACGCGACCTGGGACAGTTCGGGAATCTCGACGTCCAACTGTTGAATGTCACCAATGGATATAGACGAGGAGATGGTACCACGACGGTCGGGGTAACTCTTTGGCCGCTCAGACGGAGGGGCTATAGTACCAATCGAACCGATCCACATACCGACCGCACAGTCCGCAGTTCTCGCTCACTCTGTTCGCTCACGGCTCGCTTCGCTCACCGTTCGCGTCTCCGCGTTTCTCGCTCACACTGTTCGCTCACGGCTCGTTTCACTCACCGTTCGCGTCTCGCGGTTCTCGCTCACTCTGTTCGCTCCGAACCGCGCCTCGCTCCGAACCATGCCTCGCTCCGAACCGCGCAGCGCTCCGAACCGCGCTCCCGCCGTGCGGATCGAGTGGACAGTGCCTGTCAGCGGCTGCTGTCGTCTTCGCGCGTGTCGTCGATACCGGAGCCGACGGCGCCGTCGAAGCCGCCGTTTCGGGTGCCCCGCTCGAGAGCCGCATCGATATCGACGAGCCGCGGCCCCGTCGGGACGGGCGTCAGTTC
>NZ_JAQIVI010000703.1 GCF_028618695.1 Natrinema soli
GAGCGTCCGATGTAACACATGTACGTTACGTGAGTTCGGTGCGAACAGTTCGATCGTGAGTCGGAGCTGCTGACGTCCGGTAAATTTCACTGCGAGAGAGAGGTTTTTCCCACTCAGATCCTGTCCGTCAAACGGTTTGTAGATCGCTGCATATTCCGTGCCCTCGCTCGCTGTGAGGTGTGCCGACTGCGAGCCGCCATACGGATCATCTGTCCCAGCCTTGAGCGTACCAGCGTCGATCAGTGTGTTCCATTTGTCGAGAGTCTCAAAGTTCTCGATTGATTCCCCGGGCAGCTTCGATAGTCTATCTGATCCGGTAGAGTCTTCGTTCGACGATGATTGGTTCGACGAGTTACCGTTTCCCCGCCACTCTCGCAACTGTGAGAGACAGCCAGAGAGGCTAAGTGTTCCAGCCGCTGCAACGGTCGTCACGAACGATCGTCGATTTCGATCTGTCATCAATTCCGTTGATAACCTGTTGACTCTTCTTTATCAATCTGTTAATCGAGGTCGCTCATCTCGACCAATCGTAACTTCCAGTAGTGAGGAGTTCATTAGTTGCCGTTGATGGGAAGACTCAGGGCACTGTTAAATCCGGCAAGAACCGTATGAAAGTACAAGAATGAGTTCAACTGTAACAGTATTAATAGTAGTAATGATACTAGTCGCCGTTACCATGTGCTTCGTGATAGGATGGGTCATTTCGGGCGGGTACTTGCCCGACTGAAAGTCACGTATCACCGACTATCCCCGTATTCATCCAGAATCACCTCTCCGCCTCATACGACCGCATGGCCTCACCACTGGAGATAGTGCTCTGTGTAGAACTACGGAACAACCGTGTAGGTGAGGTGGGCGAGTCGAAAACTCACAGAGAATACGGTCCCGACGAAACGCTCGCGACTCACAACCGAGGTAGTTCCTGGTTCTGTTTTCGATTCCCCGTGTTGCCACCCGTTTCGGGGGCAATTTGAGGGATGAATCGTCCGGTGAGGATGCAGCAGACGCTCACGCCCGTGAGCGTTGTTATGCCTGCTCGATTGGTTCCTTCCCCAAGTAAAGCCGAAACACGTCAAACGCACCAACGATGGGAGCACTATCGTTTTCGGATTCCTGAAGGGAAAGATACCATGGGCAACGGCGGAAAGCCTCGAGAAGCCTATCTTCTGAAGGACGTGGAAGGTGACATCCACCGCTATCAGAACGCCAAAGATATCGATAGCGGTGAGCCGCTGGTCGATCTCACCAAGCGTACAGCCGAGGAGACGGGTGATGACGACTAATCAGCACGCAAGTTCTCACGATTTCCGACGCCGGTATGCACAGCGTCTTCTCGTCGATAAGCAGGAACCCCTCGAGTTGTCATGGCGTCGGTGGCTGGGACTCATTCCAAGCGATCGAACCCTATCTGAACGTACCCACTGCCGACGTAGTCAATGAGGCTTCCGAGAACGCTGGCCTAGCGTAACCTTCAATCAACAGGGTTTCATAGAAAAGTTCCCATCCTCTCTGTGACTACCTGACAAACGGTAAGCGCCGGTAATTTGATATATTCTCACATAGAACATACAAAAATTAAATAATTTAGAATGAACTTATCGTGAAGAGATTGGTGGTTCAAAATCTGTCACATGCTCCTACCACTTCGTTTCTATTGCGGGTCGACACTATCCGTGTAAGTCCTGTCCTGTCGAATGATAGGCCTCACCAAACCGTAGTCTATCGTTCCTCGAAAGGTCAATATCGTGTTCAGTCAGTAGTTCAAGCATCTGCTCAGTATCGGCACCGTCTAGTTAGCGCAGTTTGAGAGGTGAGCAGGTCGTAGAGTGAGTTTGGATCAATGCTC
>NZ_JAQIVI010000704.1 GCF_028618695.1 Natrinema soli
GACGAGCACTCGACCGCGCGCGTCCTCGAGCGGGACGCGCTCGATGCCGCGCTCGAGCGAGAGCGAGTCGATCGCCTCGCGGGCCTCGTCGGGGGAAGCGAGATCGCGAAACTCCTTGCGGTTCATAGCGGCTCTTCGCGTGCCGAGGGTAAAAACGTCGGCCGAACGAGCCCGTGGTCCCACCCTGGATCGCTTCCCCGACCCGATGATCCCGCAGCTCGGGACGCTTCCGACGGGAACGGCTCCCATCGCGTCGTTCGTCACCTGTTATTCATCACCGAACGACCGTGACGAAATGACCGGTATGAAGTATTTGATACCGCTAAATAGGCGGATCTTTGATTATAAATGTCGGAATATGAAGGGTTTTAGCGCCGGATCACTGACCGTCGTCCGTGTCTTTCCGATGGAACGCCGTCCCGAACCCCTTCCGGTGGTTCCTGCTGGCGGTCGGCTACCTGCTCGCACGGCTCGGGGTCATCGATCCCCGACACGTCGAGCGGACGACTGACCTCGCCTGGCCGCGGATCGTCACGGGGATCGCCCGGATGTCGAAGTCGGCGGCGGACATCGCGATGGTCGGAATCGCTCTCGGACCGGCGGCGATCGCGGGCGTCGGACTCGCAACTCCCTACTGGGCGATCGCGTTCGCGATCGGTGGCGGGATCGCCGGTGCGACGATCAGCCTGGTCTCCCAGCGGTACAGCGGCGGGACGGCGAAAGGCGTGACGCTGGCGGTCACGGCGAGCGGCGTCATCGTCGTCGCACTGTTGCTTCCGCTCGCCGCGCTGTACGGAACGGTTCCCGAACGACTGATCGCGCTCGTCGGTAACGATCCCGCGTCGATCGCTTACGGGGCGGACTACCTCCGAGTCGTGGCGATCGGGGTCCCGTTCGCGGGACTGAACCTCATCGGCAGCCGGGCGCTCGTCGGTGCCGACGATGCGTGGACGCCGATGATGCTTCGAGCGGGCGGTGCGGTGGTCAACGTGAGCATCAACGCGGTGTTGATCTTCGGCCTCGAGCTGGGCGTCGTCGGCGCGGCCATCGGGACCGTCGTCGCGAACGTGCTCGTCCTGGCCGCGTTCGTCACCGGATTCACCGTCGGCCGACTCCCGCTGATCGGCGAGTTCCCCGTCACCATCGACGGGGCGTGGCCGCGTCCGACGATCGGCGAAATTCGGACCATCCTCGATATCGGGACGCCGCTCGTCTTCACGAATATCGCCCGACGAGCGGCGCAGTTTCCGATGCTCGCGATCGTCGCCCTCTTCGGACCGAACGTGCTCGCCGCCTACGTCGTCGCTCGCCGCGTCCGGGATCTGATGGATACGCCCGGCTGGGGCTTCTCGCTCGCCTCGAGCAGTCTCGTCGGGCAGGAACTGGGCACCGGTGACGAACGGGACGCCGACACGTACGGCCACGAGGTCCTCTGGTTCGGGACCGGCGTCTACCTTGTCAGTGGGGCAATCGTCCTCCTCTTCGCCGAACAGGTCGGTCGCATCTTCGTCGACGACCCGTCGATCCTGCCGCTCGTGACCGCGTTCATCGCGGTCGCTTGCGTCAGCGTCGTCTTCCGCGGTGTGAGCAGCGGTGCGACCGGACCGCTTCGCGCCAGCGGCGACACCCGCTGGCCGTTCTACGGGCAGGTGCTCGGTCTCTACGGCGCTGCACTCCCCGTCGCCTTCCTCGGTGCGGTCTCGGTCCCGATTCCGGCCCTCGAGGTCGTCACGCCGCTGGGGATCGGCGCGCTCTACGCCGCGTTGGTCCTCGAGACGCTCGTTCCCGCCGTCGTCACGTACTACCGGTTTTCGACCGGCCACTGGAAGGCCATCAGCCGATCATATCGTCCCGGATCGTCGCCCGGCGACTAGTTCCTCGAACCGAACACGGTCAGTTCGACCTCCTCGTTTCTTCCGTCGGTCCCGAACGGATCCGGCGTCACGCTCGGATCGACGGGGGGAACGGTTACAACCCCGCCGCTGGATGATGATGGTATGTCACGACTTGGCCAATCGGATCGCGAGCGCATCGCCGATCTCTTCGATCGTCACCTCGAGGCCGGGCTCCACCACGGGGCGCAGCTAGCGGTCTCCGTCGACGGCGAGCCCGTGATCGACCTCGCGGGCGGCGTCGCAGCGCCGGACGGTCCGGAAGAGACCCGCGAGACGCGCCACGTCCTCTTCTCGAGTACGAAGCCCTACGCGGCCGTCACGTTGCACTCCCTCGTCGAGGAGGGGAAACTCGCGTACGACGACCGGGTGGTCGATCACTGGCCCGAGTTCGCCGCCGAGGGGACCGAAAAGGCCGAAATCACCGTCCGGCAGGTGCTCAGCCACACCGCGGGACTCAATCGGGGCGAGATCGACGACCGGCCCGATCTCTGGGGCGACTGGGACGCCGCGGTGGAGCAACTCGAGGCGATGGAGCCGAACTTCCCGCCGGGGGAGACGCCGGCCTATCACGCCCTGACGTTCGGCTGGCTCGTCGGGGAACTCGTCCGGCGCGTTTCGGGAACGCCGATCGAAGCGGCCGCGGCCGAGCGCGTCTTCGACCCGCTCGGCATGGACGACACCGGAATCGGCCTCCGGGAGGACGAGGACGACGACGTGGCGACGCTGGTCGGCTTCGAGCCGTTCGACCGCTGTCGCGACCCCGGCGAGGGACTCGGAAAAAACGCCGAGGTCGCAGTCCCGTTCAATTCGGAGGCGATCCACCGCGCCGTGATCCCCGCCGCCAACGGCATCGGGACCGCGGGCGACATGGCCAGATTCTACGCCTGTCTCGCCAACGGCGGCGAACTCGAGGGGACGCGGCTCCTCGAGCCCGAGACCGTCGAGCGGATGACGCGCCTCGAGGCCGAGACGGACGCTGACGGCACGATCGGCCGGGAAGCGCGGTTCGCGCTCGGCTTCTGGAAAGGTGGCACCACGGTCGCGCCCTACGGCTCGCTCTCGCCAGAGCACGTCTTCGGCCACGCCGGCCTCGGGAGTAGCGTGGGCTGGGCGGATCCCGAGGAAAACATCGGCTTCTCGTACGTGACGAACGGCGTTCGCGAGGGGTCCTACGAACACGTCACCCGCGTGAACGCGCTGGCTGACGCGGTTCGGCAGGCGCTCCGGTGAATCAGGCGATCGATCGTCCGTAACGAGCGGATGTAGTCCGTCGATTCGGAGTTCGCGCATACGCCGTTCTCCGTGCTACTGGATCGGAGCCACTAAGTGCTCGGTCGGAACACACAACCACCGGTCGCGTGGATCGCACTCGAGCGCCGTCGCCGCTACCGCGTCCGCCCCTGAGAGGTGCCTCGAGAGCGTTGTCCGAACAGTAATACGTCACTGCTACCTAGACCGCTTATGGCGGATCTCGGGACGGCAGCACTGCGATTCATTCAGCTGTACGGCCCGCTCGCACTGCTGCTCTTTACGTTTCTCGAGACCTCGATGCTCTTTCCGTTCTTCCCGAGCGAGGTCGTCGTTCCGGCCGCGGCCGCACTGCTGATCGTCGACCCCATCTCCCTCGTCGTCTTCGTCGGGGCGGCGACCGTCGGCGGCACGCTCGGCGCGTTCGTCCTGTTCTACGCGTTTCGCGGGCCCGGTTCGCGCGGACTCGATCGCCTTCGTGAGCGGATCGACGTCTCCGAGGACGCGACCGAGCGCGGTAGA
>NZ_JAQIVI010000705.1 GCF_028618695.1 Natrinema soli
GGCCTGCAGGCCGCCATCGAGGACGAAGACCTCATGCCCGACCTCGTCAGCAAGGCCGACGCACAGCTGCGTGCGCTCGCGGCCCAGATCGACGACGAGGAGGCGCTTCCTGACGAGCTTCAGGACGTCGCGGCGGCCGCCGAGCCGGCGGCAGCCGACGACGAAGACGAATCGGCAGACGACCAGACCGAAGACGAGACCGAGACCGAAGATGCCGACACCGACGATGACGACGATGACGACGAAGACGACGGTGACGGCGCGGCCGGTCTCGGCGAGATGTTCGGATAACGACCACCAACAGAGGATCCAACAATGGAATACGTATACGCTGCACTCATCCTGAACGAATCGGACGAAGAGATCAACGAAGACAACCTGACGAACGTGCTCGACGCTGCCGGCGTCGACGTCGAAGAGTCCCGTGTCAAGGCGCTCGTCGCCGCGCTCGAGGACGTCGACATCGAAAAAGCGGTCTCCGAGGCCGCCGCCGTTCCCGCTGGCGGGGCCGCCGCAGG
>NZ_JAQIVI010000706.1 GCF_028618695.1 Natrinema soli
CGCCGGCGGAGTTTTCGGGCAGCGGCACCGAGGTCGGCGCGGCCACGCGTGCGTGCGTTCGAGACGCGATTCGGGCGTCGCTGCGCGTTCACTACGCGGACAGCGACGTCTCCCTCCCGGAATCGGTCGCGGACGCGGCGTACGGCGTTTCGACGGACGATCGCGCCGAAGTCTTTCGACCGGGCCTCGAGCTGGGAGCCGACGACGATCGCGTTGCGACGGAGTGACTCGAGACACGAACCGCCTCGACCCGACAACTCCCATCGAACGAGTTCCATCCGAGTCACCACGGATGCTCGAGATCCGGTGATCGATAGCGGGGTCCTCTGTATCACTCCAGACCAGCCAACCGGCGTGCGGTGGCGCGCGCTGAGCCGCGGTGAATGCTAATGAACCGCGGCGCGAAATCGTGCGAGGGATGAGCGAGGGAAGAATGACCGAGCGAATCGGTTGGGGAGGGTGTGGCGTTCCCCTGTTGCCACGATAGCAGGACTCTTCTTCACACGAATTTTTATCAGAACCCACTGCACCATTCACGGACGTCACATAGTTCGAATCCCGGCAGTTAACCGGCCGCGCGTCCAATCCTCGGCCAATGGTGGAGGATGACGATCCGTCAGTCGATGCCGACGATCCGTCAGCAATCCGCTCGATCGCGCTCTCGCCGGACGACGCCGTCGACGCCTACGCCTACGGCCGGGAGAATCCGGGCGAGGCCGTCCTTCGCGTAACGCCGCCGTTTCACGGCCGGATGCGGGCTCGAATCCACGTCTACCGCGTCGACGACACCGAACTGACCGGCGCGGTTCACCTCTCGCCCGCCGAGATCATCGAAGACGACGTCGTCGCCGAGTATCCCGACCTCGAGTCGGCGCGCGCGGACGCGGACGACGACTCGGACGCGGACGACGACCCGGACGAGGCCACTGATTCCGAGGAGACCGACCGGATTCGCGAGCGCCACGCCGAGGCCGTCGAGGGATGGCAGGAGCGAGCCCGCGAGGCGATCGTCCAGACGGTCGCGCTCGAGACCGACGACGGCTCACACCGCGTCGAACTCAAGACGCTCGGATAGCGAGCGGTCGACCGGCAGGTCAGCGGTGACTGCTGCTGCTGTGATCCCCATCACAGTCCCATTTCACCGAACGGGACTCCGTCCCGTACTTTCACTTTCACTCCGGACGGATCGGTTTGACGTACTATCACTCCAACTGAAACGTATGTCACTGATCATTGAGGGAGCCGACGAACGGATCGATCTCGGCGAGGGGAGTAACCGACGCGACCGTCACTCGACCACCGACCACACGAACCGGGCGACGCAACAGCACCGACGGATCGACGTCACCGATCTGCATGCCGCGGGGATCGACGAATACGTCCGCACGAACGTCGAGACCGACGACGTCTCGCTCGAGCACCGCGGTAGCCGAACGTACCTCCGACTCGAGGAGTGAGCGGCTGGCGCTCGAGACGACGCCGACGGCGTACTCGCCGTCCGATCGGGATCGGCCCTCGAGAGACCGTCTCACTCCGCGGAATCCGGTAGCCGACTTCGACCTGCCGGTCAGAACCGTTGCAGCCGTATTTCGTGTTCCGTGATCTCGTCGATGTGGTCCTCGTCGAGCCGGTAGTTCTCCATGCCGTCGGCGATCTCCCGATTCCGCCGGAGCCGGGATTTGATCGACTCCGCCATTTCCGGGCCGGGTTCGACGTACGCGACGCCCGCATCGACGTCCCGGACGACGCCGATCTCCTTTCCGTTCGTGTTGAGAACGCGCTTCCCTTCGTCGTCGACCGTCAGGGTGGCGCACATACCGACGGGTTGGCAGAGCAGCGGGGTATACGTTGGACCGACATGTGCATGGGTGCGAGCGACCGGCGATCAGAGACGCCGCCGACGGCCGACGGTCAGTGTCGATCTCGAGCGCTTCGTCGGATTCGGCCCTGTCAGGGCGAACCGGTAGCACTAATCTCTCGGGCCCGAGAGCGCCGGGCATGAAATACGCGCGGATCGCGACCGACGACGGACCGGTTGCCGGACGGTACGAGGACGGCGTCGTTCACACCGATGACGGCGTCTACGAGGTCGACACGGAAGCGGCCTTCCTGCCGCCCTGCGAGCCCTCGGCGCTGTACTGCGTCGGCCGCAACTACGCGGCGACCCTCGATCAGATGGCGTACGAGCGGCCCGACGAACCCGCCTTCTTCATCAAGCCGCCCGCGTCGCTCGTCGGCCACGAGGATCCGATTCCCTACCCCGGTTTCAGCGACGAAGTGACCTACGCCGGCGAGCTCGCGGCCGTCATCGACGAATCCTGTCGGAACCTCTCGGAAGACGAGGTCCCCGAGGTCGTCCGGGGCTACACGATCCTGAACGATATGGACGCGCTCGATCAGGAGGGCCGAACGGCCAGGAAGGCGTTCGACGCCTCCGGCCCGCTCGGTCCGTGGATCGAAACCGCCGTCGACCCGACGGACATCGACATGCACACCGACGTGGCCGGCGAGCGCCGGCAGGAAGCCAACACGGAACGGATGCTGTTCAATCCGTACGAGATCATCTCTTTCCTCTCGCAGCGGTTCACCTTCCGCCCCGGTGACGTCATTTCGTTCGGCAGCCCAGCGAATCCCGGCCTCGTCGAACCCGGCGACACCGTCGAGATTACCTACGACGGCGTCGGCACGCTCCGGAACACGGTCGTGGACTCGAGCGAGCGGGAGACGCTCCCGCTCGAGTAGGCGACGATTCGCGCGTAGACCATCCCTGAGCGCGCTACAGCGTAGTGAACAGTCCACTGCTGGGCGGGAATGAAAGAAGCAGGGCTTTCGGGGTAGCGGAGAGCGATACGAGACCGTAGAACGGATCTACTCATACGGACAGTTGTCAGTCAGTTCCGAAAACCGCGAACCGTCCCGCGGTTGCGCCGGTACATCAATACAGCAGACCGTATCAAAGGATGGGTAGAAAGGCACTTCAGGACGACCCCCCTCTCCAGACTCGTGAGCGCTGACGCTACGCGACGCGTCGAGGTGTATCCCGACCGCGAGGTCGTCGTCGAGTTCGACCCCGCCCTCACGTTCGAGTGCGTCGACGACTGCACGTGGTGTTGCCACCACGGCGTGCTCCTCTACGATCGGGACCTCCTCGAGCTCGCCCAGCGGGCGAACCTCGCCGAGACCACAACGGAGTTTCGCGGCGAGAAGTTCGTCACGCGCGAGGCGAAAGACCGCGACGACCACGTCGCCGAGGACGGCCACGCCTGCGCCTTTTTGCGGGAGGACGGCCTCTGCTCGCTGCACCTCGAGGAGGACTGGAAACCCACCCGGTGTTCGGTCTTTCCGCTCGGGGTTTGGCTCGAGGACGGCGACCTGCACGTCGACATTCGAGAATCGGCCCACGAGCACTGCGAGGGGCTAAATGTGAGCGAGCGGAGCGTTATCGACAACCTCGAGGCCTTTCTGCCGGAGGTCCTGTGGGACCTCGAGAATCCGGATTCGGATCGCGAGCTCTAGCCGGAGCGCCGACCGGAACCGTTCGAGAGGATTAATTCGCCCGTTCTTCCGGCTCGAATACGGGTATATTGCCATCTGTTCTCACGTGGTTCGCTACCATGACTCTCCAAGTATTTAAAAGTCTGCCGCACGTAGTTAGCCTGTGTCAGAAGACTCCGGGCGACGGAACCTCCGTATGCCCAACAGCGATGAAGTATTCGCCGTCGTAACCGAACACCTCGGTGGCAATCACGTTCGCCTCCGCTGTGAGGACGGCGAGGAGCGTCTCGGCCGCATTCCCGGGCGCATGAAATACCGTACCTGGATCGAGCAAGACGACATCGTCGTCGCCGAGCCATGGGACTGGCAGGACGAAAAGGCCACCATCGAGTGGCGGTACACTGGTCAGGACGCGGATCAACTGCGTCGCGAAGGCCACATCGATTGAACCCCGGTATCGGTTCCGCTTTCAACTAGATTTCTCCGCACAGACAGTTCGTCTCTAGCGGTTGCGCTGTACTATTCGATCCGGAGCGAACGGTTCGATATCGACACCGATGACGGGAAATTCCGGCCGGTACCTTTTGCGCTCGGGGGGATTACCACTGGCATGGCGACGAAGGAACCGGTCGAATGTCCGGTCTGTCGCGAACCGCCCGACGTAGGCCAACAGCTCGAGGATCATCTCTTCGCGGAACACTCGAAACGAAAGCTAGCGAAGTTCATCGTGGCCGAAACGGCCGTGCTGGCAAACGGCGACGCGGCCGAGTAGCGCCGCGGTCGTTCGGGCCGTGCGTCGGTCCGCGTCGATGACTGGCGAATACTAGTCGGCGACCGAACGCGAGAGAAAGACGTCCGGTAACGAACCGAGCGCCCCCGTATCGGGACGGTTTGAAATAGCACTCAGCGCGTCGGGACGGTGGCCCCGCGTTCGGAGCCGCGGTGGTCCGGTTCGCCCGACGGCACCGCCGACACGCGCTGGAACACGGCCTCGGGATCGCGGTTCCAGTGGCAGTGCCATCGCGTCGACGAAAGCGTCGATCTCGTCGTCGGCGATCCGGAAGAGCGTGTAACGGACGTGCACGGCGTGGCGCACGCGCTCCGGGAGAAATCGCGTCGCGAGATAGAACGTTTCTCGGTGCGTTTCTGTATCACCTTCCCGGCATCGATGTGTTCCTGTCCTATTTTCTGACTAGTTGACCCGCCTGTTGGCGATCTGATCTCCATCCTCCAACGGTTATATAACGTAACGCCCTTCGCTATCTCACTCCTCCGTCCCGACGGTTCGTCCGAACGGTTCCGCGTGTCCGTCCCGCTGTGTGAGTCAGGTATCGATTATCGATCGGGAGCCGCATTGATCCGGTCGGTCTCGCGACGAGTGAGACGGAGCGTCCGCGCTTCACAGCGTACTGACCTATCTGATTCCATCAGTGACACCTTCGGCAACATTTTTGTAGTAGTTCGTGGACGACTTCCACGGAGATCGGGCGCGCTGGGATACAGATCCCTCAAACGATGATTAGAGTGCTGGAAACGGGCTGGCACGTCGGCAACGACGACCGCTCGAGTACGGGCGCTCGGAGACGGTGGCCGAACTGACGAGGCGATCTCCGATTCGATCCACGCGAACGGACGGGTCGGCTCGATGACGGCGTCCGTCGTCGGCGACCGGCCCTCCCCAGTAGCGCCGTCCACGCTCACCCCTGTCATTCGCGGTCGTCTGCGCAACCGACCGTCTGCCGACGGTCGGTCGGACGACCCGTTCGCACCGACGACGGAGTTACCACTCACAGAGAGCAGTGAACCGCAGCAGCCGCGAGCGAAGCGAGCAGTTCACCGTCGAAGCGGGCGAAGCCCGTGAAGGCGGCTTTGTAGCGTAGATTTTTGCAAGCAGTTCGAGCGATCGAAGGGAGCGAGGTCGTTCAAAACGGCGGAGCCGTTTTGCGATACGAGAAATCTCCGATTTCTCGGCAACCTGCAGCAAAAAGGGACGTATACAGAACTATCGAATAGTGACTGTAGAACACACCTCGAGAACCAATCACGGAGTAGCCTATTCTGTCGATGGGTAATTCCGAGATCTTCTTCGTCAAAAGTCACTCCGAATCCGATCGTTCGATTGGCGTGCAAATGCCGCAAAGCCGATCTCAACGCATACGACAGTCACTGCTGACCGAACAAACATCTATGGGTGCAACTAGCATAGATCGAGACATGGCCAGTAACGTAGTCACACACGAACGGTCACGGTGTCGCAACTGCGGCTTCGAAGCGCCCGGCGGGGACGACGAGTGGCAGCGGATCGAGGTCCCCAAACTGGGTCGAATGACGCAGTGCCCCAACTGCGAGAGTACGGACGTCATCACCAGCCGGTGACGACCGATCCTCGAGCCGGCGGGCCCAGTACGGCGATGATCCGTCGCGGTCCGAGTCCGAGTTCGCAGACAGACTCTTGAGTGTCTCTCCCCTAGAGTTCGTCATGAGCAACGAGGCAGACCACCTGCCGAAAACCGACGACGAGTGGCGCGAGGAACTGAGCGAGGAGGAGTACCGCATCCTCCGTGAGGCAGGAACCGAATCACCGTTCAGCGGCGAGTACGTCGATCACAAGGACGACGGGACCTACGCCTGTGCCGGCTGTGGAGCCGAACTGTTCGACTCCGAAACGAAGTTCGAGTCCGGCTGTGGCTGGCCCAGCTTCTACGACGCCGATGACGACCGGATCGAGACCCGAACCGACACCAGCCACGGCATGCGCCGCACCGAGGTCCTGTGTGCCAACTGCGGCGGTCACCTCGGTCACATCTTCGACGACGGCCCCGATCCCACCGGCAAACGCTACTGCATCAACTCCGCCGCCCTCGAGTTCGACGGGGAGTGATCGGCGGACGCGGATCGACTGTTGGAACGCTTTCGACATCCTCCGCGAAATATCGGCCTGTCACTATCGAATGCAGGCACCACCCTTTTTCAGATGCCCGACTCATCTCCGACCATGTCCGACGAACGGCCGACCGCCGAGGAACTGCGACAGGGGATGACCGTCGAAATCGTGCAGGACGATGCGGACCCGCAATCCGAGGAGACGGAACCGATCATCGGCGAAGTCGGGACGATCTACGGTGACGAGCCCGAAGGCCCGCACGTGGAATTGAAAAGTGGCGTCGTCGGTCACGTCGAATCGGTCGCCCCCGACGAATAACGCCCCGTTCAGCACAACTTCCGTTGTTCGATCGGATCGGAAAATTAGAGCAAATTCTACCTGAAACCACTCCGCTTTATTCGGTGTTTAACCACCGATCATAGAAGCTTCGAAAAATTCATAGTGGCCGTGGTGAAACACTCGAGTATGGCTCCCGAAGCGACGCCGGTCGAACGGCAGGTGGACGGGTCGAGCGAAGTGATGGCGGCCATCGACGAAATCGACGGTCGATCGCACCTCGTCATCGCCGATATCGCTCGAGACGAGGCCTGGTTCGCCGTGCCCGAGGACAAGGCCGTCTCCCTCGAGGAAAATCGGTAAGCCGCTTCGGTCGAATTTCTCGCACATCGCGGCGCGACGAATCGTACACTTCTTTCGAGTCGCAAATCGCACCTAGCGGCCAGTCCCGTCGTCGCGAAACGCCGCGTAAATCATCTCCGCCCGCGTTGGGCCGATCCCCTCGAGCAGCGTGAGTTCGTCCGGGTCCGCCTCGAGCAGTGCTTCGACGGTCGGATACCGGTCGTACAGCGTCGCGGCGAGTTCGGGGCCGATCCCCTCGATACAGCCGTAGATTCGCTTCGTCGTTGGTTCGCGCCGACCGGGAACCGAGCCGGCCGGCAGCCGGCGGCTCGTCGGGTCCTCCGCGTGCTTTCGGCCGAGCCGGATCGCGAAATCGACCAGCTGCCGGCGGTCCGTACAGGGGACGACCGGAACCCCGTGGCGGGCGGTGATCGAGGCCATCGACCCACGAATCGATTCGGGGGAGACGCCCGTCCGAAGCGACTCGAGACCGGCGAAATCGTCCTCGAGCAGGACGTACGGGTGGTCGTAGGCCGCGGCCATTCGCTCGACCTGATCTGCGAGGTCAGAGCCGCTCCGTCCCATGGCACTCGAGACGTAGTCCCGAAGGGTCTTGCGTTCGATACCGACCGAATCGATGGCGATATCGCCGCTCGCCAGCCGCTCGACGCCGACCGCCGTCACGTCGGGATGGACCCGGACCGCCTCGACGAGACCCGCCGGCTCTCGATCGTCGACGGTAACGGCGACGCGCATACTCGTCGTACGGGCTCGAGCGATGAACGAGTGTCGGTTAGCGGTGGTCCCTCAAGTGCGAACGGACCGATGCCTTCTATCCCCAGGGGGCCGTACGAGGAACGAATGGCTTCCACACGGACGCTCGACGACGCCCGACTCCTCGTCGTGGAGTCGCCCGACCCGAGTGCCGGTGACCGTTCGAACGCCCTTTCGGACGCCGTGCTCGAAGACGATGCCCTCGAAGAGGGCACTCTCGACCTGCTCACAGTGTCGACAGCGGACGCGGCGCTCGAGCGCCTCGAGACGGACCACATCGATTGTCTCCTGACCGCACAGACCCTTTCGGATGCAGAGACGACCGGGCTGGCCCTCCTCGAGGCGGTTCGGGAGCGCGACCCCGATCTTCCGGTCGTGCTCGCGCCGGCCGAGGGCGACGAGGAACTGGCCAGCGAGGCGATCGCGGCGGGCGTGACCCAGTATCTCCAGAAGGAGTCCGGGGAGGAGCAGTAC
>NZ_JAQIVI010000707.1:0-312 GCF_028618695.1 Natrinema soli
CCCCGCGAGCGAACGGCGGCGTGACGGTCCGCGAGCGCGACTCGACCGAGCAGAAGCGACTCCCGATCGACGAGCTGCCCGAGACGCTGTCGGCGATCCGCGCCGGCGACCTCGAGTTCGAGGAGCTGTAGGGAGTCGTCGAGGCTGGCAATACGTAATTCCCACTGTACCCGCGAGCGAACCCGAAGGGTGAGCGAGCGGGCCGACGACTGATCCGGAGTGAGCGAAGCGAACGGAGGGGAAGGAGGAGGCTTTTGATCAACCTTTTACCGAGCGACCGAAGGGAGCGTCGTTCGAGACGGCTTCGCCGTC
>NZ_JAQIVI010000707.1:376-1595 GCF_028618695.1 Natrinema soli
ACTGAAGGTCACCTCCCCCGAGGGACGAAGTGATGGCCGACGAACTGAAGCGGCGACTCGTCCACGCCAGTGGCTCCGGGTTGGTCGCCCTCTATCTGCTCGCCGATTATCTCGAGGCCGGGCTCACGTGGCCCCGATTTAAGATTCTCATGGTCGCCATCGCGACCGGTGCGCTCGTCCTCGAGTTCCTGCGACTTCGGGTCGGACTCGACTGGCGACTCTACGACGTGCTGACGCGCGAGTACGAGCAGGACAACCCCGCCGGCTACGCGCTGTACATGATCAGCATGGCCATCGTCGTGGTGGTCTTCCAGCAGGATATCGCCCTCCCCGCGATGTTGATGCTCTCGCTCGGCGATCCGATCAGCGGAGCCGTCTCGGACAACACCCTCCAGCGTGTCAAGCCGCCGAAGGTGCTCATCACGATGTTCCTCGTCTCGACGGTTATCGCGATCCCGTTCCTCCCGATCGGCGTCGCACTGGTCGCCGCCCTGGGCGCGACCCTCGCCGACGGCGTGACCCTCGAAATCCGGACCTACATCATCGACGACAACCTGACGATCCCGATCTACGCCGCCTGTCTGGCATGGCTGGTGCTCGAGTTCGCGCCGTTGTGACCGTGCGAACTGTCGACGGCGACGACGGCGGCAGTGACCGGTTCCGATATCGGCAAGGGCGTACCGTTCTGGGCCGCTCAAGACCGTCGCCGACGAATGGGTGAATCGAGACGTGTCTCCCCCGGAAACGAGGAATCGACTGTCGACCGTGCGGTCCTTCCTGACGGACGGCCGCGGCGAGATTCTGGTCGCCGTCGCCGCCGGCTGGTTCCTCTCGATCGGCATCCGTCTGGCCTACCCCGTCCTGTTGCCTCACCTCCGAGAATCCTACGGGCTCGACCTGACCACGGCCGGGCTCCTGTTGACCGCGCTCTGGCTCTGTTACGCGCTGGGACAGCTCCCGGGCGGACTCCTCGCCGACCGGTTCGGGGAGGGCAACGTCCTCGTCGCGAGTACCCTGATCTCGGCGGTGACGCTCGGACTCGTCGCCGTCGCCGGCTCCGCGCCGGTGGTTTACCTCGCGACCGGGGCGTTCGGCTTCGGAACGGCGCTGTACGGCGTCGCCCGTTTCACGACGCTCTCGGACGTCTACCCCGACAACGACGGCACCGCGATCGGCGTGACGATGGCGGCGGGACAGGCCGGAAATACGCTCTTGCCGC
>NZ_JAQIVI010000708.1 GCF_028618695.1 Natrinema soli
CGGCGAGATCGCGGTTGTCGGCGCGGGCGTTCGCGGCTCCCGACGCGGTAACGGTGCTGCCGTCGGAGCCGCGCTCCGACGTAGATCGCGGTCCGTCGGACCGCTCACCGCCGTCAGAGCGCTGCTCTGACGAGGTTCGCCTCGTTTGACTCGGCTCACTGCCGTCGGTTTGCGTCCCGCCATCGGCCGCAACCGACGGATCCGAGCTGCCGTCGGAAACGTCCGCGAGCGCCCTCGCGAGGACGTAACTCGCGCCGGCTCCCGAAAGTTCGGAGGCCCCATTGATCCCGAACAGCAGCGGGTTGAGGTGGTACTCGGTCTCCCTGTCGGCGGGCTGGTGGTGATCCGCGATCACCGGGGTGAAGTCGCCGGCGTCCTCGTGGTCACCGATGATCTCGAGTTGGCCGCTCCCGAAGTCCGTGAAGAGGACGGTGTCGTAGTCGGTCGCCGCGATGTCGGCGACCGCGTCCTCGTCGAGTTGCTTCTCGAAGACCGTCTCGAAGGGGATCCCCGCCCGTTCGAGGGCTTTCGCGGCGATCGCCGCGCTGGTGAGCCCGTCTGCGTCGATGTGTGAAGCGAGCAGCACGCGATCGGCATCGCACAGCCGCTCGGCGCACGCTATCGCACGATCCTCGAGTTCGGGAACCGGCCCTGCCATCGAGGAATGGTGGGGCGGCTTCGCCCATAAACCCGCGGATCGTCCCGTTCGCTCGTCCGCCCGAGAACGAAACGGGTCACAGCGAGACCACGAGACCGTCGCCGTCCCGTTCGTACGTCGTCTCGAACGGAGCGGACCGAGCGCGCATCGTCTCCCGGAGCCAGGCCGCCTCGTCCTCGCCGGCGCGAGAGACACCGTCGTCGATCGCGATGGGCACGAGACGTATCTCCTCGAGACGCCCGCCCTCGAGCGCGACTTCGAAGAGGTAGCTTCGATCGTTACCCAGGTCGCCTCTGATCCCGAAATCGTCGACGAAGTCGCCGGTGTCGTGGAGAACGACCCCGTCGCCGTACCGCTCGATCGCCTGAACGACGTGGGCGCTGTGGCCGTGAACGAGGTCCACGCCCCGATCGATGAGCCAGTGGCCGAACGCGACGAGCAGTTCGCTGGGACGTTCGACCCAGTTCGGCCCCCAGTGGACGGACGCGACGAGCAGATCCGGATCGTGCGCTCGCGCGCGCTCGATCGCGTCTCCGACGACCCGTTGGGTGTCGGAATCAGCTGGATCGAGCGTGATATGGGCTATTCCGGGCCGGTCATCGGTCGCGCCGTAGCCGGCGTAGCGATCCGCAACGGAGACGACGGCGACGTCGACGGTGCCGACGGAAAACGTGGCCGGCTCGCGGGCCGCTGCCGGCGACT
>NZ_JAQIVI010000709.1 GCF_028618695.1 Natrinema soli
CGTGACGGTGACCGACAACACGGCCGACGCGCTGCTCGCCCGCGAGGAAGTCGACTGGCACGCACTGGTCTACACGCCGCCCGAACAGTCCTACAGCGCGGACGCCGACGTGTCGGCCTGCGAACGCGTCGCTCCGATGGCCGACCTCGTCGAAGAGCTGGCGCTCGAGGGGCGCTACGGCGAGGCCATGACCGTCAACGGCTTCGCCTTCTGTGGCGCACTTGAGTTCTCGACGGGACCGATGATCGATGTCTTACCCGATGTTACCGGGGTTTCGCTCTCCGGAACCGGACCGAGCTACGTCGCCGTCGGCGAGCGAGCGACGCTCGAGAGAGTGCAACCGCGATGGGACGAGCGTGACGGAACGACACGATTACTGCAGACGCGAACGGACGGAACACGAACGATATGACTCGAGAGCACACTGAGACGGTGACGGACGGCGGAATCGACGAGGAGGATCGCACGCCCGAAGAGATGGACCTCGACGAACTGCGCGAGGAGATCCGGACGATCGATCAGGAGATCGTCGAACTGATCGCTCAGCGAACCTACGTCGCGGACACGATCGCCGCGGTCAAGGACGAACAGGAATTGCCGACGACCGACGAGAAACAGGAACAGCAGGTCATGGAGCGAGCGGGTGACAACGCCGAGCAGTTCGACGTCGATGCGAACCTGGTGAAAGCCATCTTCCGTCTGCTGATCGAACTGAACAAAGTAGAGCAGCGTGAGAGTCGGTAGGGATACGGACGGCTGTTACAGAGCTTCTAGCTGCGTATTAGTGGGGCGGGGTCGATTCTCGACGCCACCATACGAAATTCAGACTTGATGAGCAGCCGGAAGATTCGACGCGAGTCTGTTGCACATGCGGCCACGACAACCACTACGAGTACTACGCTTCGTTCAGCTGTGACTATATCCTCCGTCCGGAGTCATTCCTCGTCGGTCGGCTCGAGTGGGACTCGTTCTACCTCGATATCTTCGTAGTCCCTCTCAGAGGAGAGTACGTCCATCCCTCGCGTTTCCGCAGTCGCCGCGTGGAAGGCGTCGAACGGCGCAATTCCCTCGTCGTAGTAGTTGACACCTTTCAGAACTACCTGTTTCTCTTCCTCGTTCCGCACAGGGACGAGTTCGAGCAGGTTTGCCACTAGCGGAACGTAGTCGAACTCGTAGCGTTCTCGAGCGAGGAGAAGTTCGAGATACGAGAACGGTGACGTTTCGACGTCGTACTCACCGAGGGCGTCCTCAGCGGAGCCCTGCAACCAATCAGTGTCTTTGGCGAGTGCGAGCAGGAAATCCGTCTCGACGTACATCGTCATCTGTCGCCGCCGGCTTCCTCAGCCTCGTCTTTCGCCTCCGCCTCGATGTCCTCTCGAATTTCCTCGACTGATGCATCGTGAAGCTCGCCTGCCGCCTCGCGGACGGCGGCGAGGGGGTCGTCCGCAACCGGAATCAGCTCGAGTTTATCCCCGTACGTGACGATATGATACTTCTGCCCGTACTTCTCACGCACCTCTTTTGGGATGTACAGCCGTCCCTGTCCATCCGTCTCTGTTGACATAGATGTGATTAAGTTACCATGCACAAAGAACCTTACCACTAGCGTATGGCTGATGGTACTTATCAAAACGTTTCAATCGTCTGATGGAGTATTTCATCCATTTGAATAAAGGTGAGCAGCGGGAGTCCGTTGTGGCAATCCGTTCTCGACGAGTTCGACTCACGCCAGCGACCGTACTGACAGGAGTCCGTCTCAGTACTCCCAGCGGCGTTCGATCCGCGACTCGAGGTCCGGATATTCCTCCCGGAGTGCGTCGACGTCGGTTTCGCCGTCAACGTTGATGACGTGGATCTCGCCGCGATTGCCCGAGTACACGTCCTGAAAGTCGTAGACGACGCCGATGATGTCGACGGTCGCCGGGATATCGTCGCTTTCGGCGAGGAACTCGACCTGTCGATCGACGTTGTACTCGACGAGCCGATTGACGGCCCCCGTTCGGTCGACATCGTCGGGGAGGAGTTCGACGCCCGGCTCGAGGTGTGGCTTCAGGAGTTCGAGGCAGTGACTGATCCCGTCGGGTTCGGACAGACCGTCGGTCAGATCGTCGTAGGTCGCCGTCACGGCACCACAGCCCGTGTGACCCACGACGACGACGGTCTCCGTCCCGGTGTGTGCGACCGGATAGAGGACGTCGCCGGAGACGACCTCGCCCGCGTCCGTGCGCTGGACGACGCGGTTACCGATATTGCCGCACGTGAAGATCCGGCCGGGTTCGTCGTTGCCCCACATGTGGTCCTGAAGGACCCTCGAGTCGGAACAGCAGACGGTGACGGCGCCCGGTTCCTGGGACTCCTGGACGTCGTCGAACTGCGATTTGTGCGTTTCGGCATGTTCGGCGTTCGCCTCGAGCAACTCGATGAATTCGCGGTGCATGGGTAGACAAAGGACGGTTCGGATTATAATTCCTAGTTTTCCTGTGATACTGAGGGATTACATCTCAACGGTCGCCGAGTCCCGGATATGGACGGACCGTTTCGTCTGAACGACTCGTATTGTACGATGGAGAAGCACACACCCGAAAAACTCGAGTGACGCTGTTGCAGACGATCTCATTCGGGATGGTAACTGAAGACTACTGGAACTCGTCAGTCGTCCGCCGCCGCTGGCTCCGCTTCCTCGATACTCGAGTCGGCTCGCTCGCGGTTCTCGAGGTACTCGTCGGCGTCGAGGGCGGCTTTCGACCCCATCCCCGCCGCGGTGACGGCCTGTTGGTAGTGGTAGTCGACGACGTCGCCGGCGCCGAAGATTCCCTCGACGTGGGTTTCGGTCTGGCCGCCGCCCTCGCCGCCTTTGGTCTTGAGATAGCCGTCGGCGTCCATCTCGACGCCGGTCTCGGCGAGGTAGTCGGTGTTGGGGGTGTGGCCGATGGCGAAGAAGACCGCGCCGACGTCGAACTCGAACTCCTCGGTCTCGGGGTCCTCGAGTCGGTCAGTGGGATGGCCCTTGTCGTTTTCGACGAGCGTAACACGGTCGATGCCGCCTTCCTTGGAGCCGTGGATCTCGGTCAGTTCGGTGTTTTTCATGATCTCGATCTCGCCGTCTTCGACCTTCTCTTCGACGCGGTCGACCCAGTAGTCCTCCGCGCGGAACTCCTCGCGGCGGTGGGCGATGTAGACGGTGTCGGCGAACTTCGTGAGGAAGGTCGCTTCCTCCATGGCGGCGTCGCCGCCGCCGACGACGAGCATGTCCTCCCCGCGGAAGAACGCGCCGTCACAGGTCGCACACGTCGAGAGTCCGTACCCCATCAGTTCGTCTTCGCCGGGGATGCCGAGCGTGCGGGCGCTGGCACCCGACGCGGCGATGACGGCGTCGGCGGTGTAGACGTCGCCGTCCGCGAGCTCGACCCGGAAGGGGCGACTCGAGTCGTCGATCGTTTCGATGATGCCGTTTTTCAACTCGGCACCGAACTGCGTGGCCTGCTCTTTCATGTTGTTGACCAGCTCGGGGCCGCTGATGCCGTCGGGGAAGCCAGGGTAGTTGGCGACGTCGGTGGTCAGGGTGAGCTGGCCGCCGGGCTCGTCGCCTTCGATGACCAGCGGCTCGTTGTTCGAGCGGCCGGCGTAGATCGCGGCGGTCAGCCCGGCGATCCCGGTACCGGCGATGATCATCGTGCGATGTTCGACGATTTCACCGTCGCTCTCGTCGGCGATACCGAGCTTCTCGTCGAGTTCGCCGGTCTCGTTGAGCGCGCTGGTGTCGTCCCAGCCGCCGATCAGTTCGTCGTCGATGAACACTTCGGGGGCGGTCTTGCGCCCGTCAGCGCGCTCGACCATCTCCTCGAACAGGTCGTCGTCATCGGTAACGTTGTACGTCTCGTACTCGATGCCTTTGCTGTCGAAGAGGTCTTTAGCCTTCTCGCAATACGGACAGTCCGTTTTGGTATAAATCTCGACGCGTGGCTGGTCGCTCATGTCCCACGTTTCGGATAGAGTGCCTAAACCGCTTGCGCTCTCAGCAATCGATCCCGCTTACTGTGACGGGCCCGCGGTGTCGTCCGCCGTCGTCGCGCCCTCGACGAACTCGACGGAGACCGTCATCTCGCGGTCGGTTCGATCCTCGAGCGCCGTCTGAAGCGATTCCACGAGGGTGGGATACGGTTCGTCCGCGGGCCGCTGGACGACGACCGTGACGACCGTCTCGTCGCTGACGAGGCCGGCGTCGTTGAACTCGGTCCGCACCTCGACCAGCTCGAGCCCGTCGTACTCGTCGTCGCTCAGGACGGTTCTGACCTCGTCGTTCACCTCGTTGTCGAAGGCGACGTGTTGGCCGAGGACGATACCAGCGCCCGCGATAACGACGAGGACGAGGACGACCACGACGGCGAGGGTACCGACGCGGTCCCGGGAGACGTTTCCGCGGAGCGTTCCCGCCGTCCAGTCCGATGGTCGGTAGCCGAGGTACCAGAACACGGCGAGCCCCGCCAGCAGGATCGACGCAGCGTTGACGGCGACCAGAACGAAGGCCCCGAGGGAGACGGTCGCATGACCCCATGCCAGCCCGATGCCGACCGCGGCGGCGGCCGGGATCAGCGCGACGGCGATCATCACGCCGACCAGTGAAACGGGGATCGCCGTTGCGAGGCCGAACGCGCCCGCTGCCCCCGCACAGAACCCGACGATGAGGGCGAGTAGACCCGGCGAGATCCGGTTTTGCACCTGCGTGATGGCGGTGATGTCGATCGTCGAGGGAACGGCTCCGCTGAAGCGCACCAGCCAGGCGAACGCGAAGGCGCTGCCGATCGCGACGACGAGTCCGATCGCCAGCGACGATAGTCCGCCGCGGACCATCTCACGATCGTCGAGGACGAGCCCCACGGTGCCGGTGAGGGCCGCGCTGACCTGCGGGGCGATGACCATCGAACCGACGACGATCGCGGGCGAGTCGAGCAACAGGCCCGCCGTCGCGACGATCGCGCTCAGGACCGTCATCGCGTAGTATGTGAGACGACTTGGGGTCATGTTCAGCGCCCGCGTCTGAATCTCCTCGCGAGCGATGCTGTCGTCCGCCTCCTCCCCGTTGACGTAGCGTTCCTCGAGTTGCTCTATCTGCGGGGTGCGAGCCGTCTCGATCGAGGAGACGACGATGAAGTCGTCGTCGATGCCGACCTCGCGCAACGACGTGAGCACGTGGTCGACGGCCTGGGTCGGGAGCGGAAACGTGACCAGATCGCCGTCTGACCGGTCACTGTTCTCGGCTGTCAACACGTAATCGATGTCTTCACCTTCGAGTACCCGGAGCGCTTCGTCCCGCGTATCGTCCGGGACGAACACCTGGAGTAGTCGCACTCTCGAGAGACACGACGGATCGGGTCATACGTATATGGTGGTTAACGCAGCCGACTTCGCCGCGGACGCGACGACGCACTTACGGGGCCGACCGACGAGGATCGACCATGGCTGCCGATCTCGAGGAGAAGACGGACCGGTACGGCGAGTTACTCGCGGAAGCGCTCGAGGCGGCGACGATCGCGCCGCCTGACGGGACCCCGATGGCGGCAGCGGCCGCCGACTGCTACGAGATGGCGGCGTCGTATCTCGAGGATGGGAACCACTTTCGGGAACAGGGAGATCTCGTCAACGCGCTGGCGTCGTTTTCCTACGGGCACGCGTGGCTCGATGCAGGGGCCCGCGTCGGATTGTTCGACGTGCCGCGGGAGGGGCACCTCTTCACCGTCGAGTAGCGGAACTCGCTCGACGCGCGGGACCTGAATCCTGATCCGGATATCTCAAACGATTAATCACTATGTAACCGGAACATATATAACAGTAATAACGAGTAGTTTATAAAGTAGGCGAAACATTTATATGGCTTACGGCCTTACCCTATGTTAGCTGAGGCGACCGGGTTTCTTCTGGTTACCCCACCCGGGAGCCCCGAGTAACCCACCCGATACACCATGACAGACACCAGCATCAGAACCTATACGAACGACCGAGAGACCGAAACAGAAGAGGAGGAAACCACGGCGGTTTCCGACGAGCAAGAATACTGTCCGGAGTGTGGCGGCCGACTGGTCTCGGACGACGAACACGCCGAGACCGTCTGTACGGACTGCGGCCTCGTCGTCGAGGAAGACGAGATCGATCGCGGCCCCGAATGGCGCGCGTTCGATGCCAGCGAGAAAGACGAGAAGTCCCGCGTCGGCGCGCCGACGACGAACATGATGCACGATCAGGGGCTCTCGACGAACATCGGCTGGCAGAACAAGGACGCCTACGGCCGCGCGCTCTCGAGCCGCCAGCGCCAGAAGATGCAGCGCCTGCGCACCTGGAACGAGCGATTCCGCACCCGTGACTCGAAAGAGCGCAACCTCAAGCAGGCCCTCGGCGAGATCGACCGGATGGCGAGTGCGCTCGGCCTGCCGGAGAACGTCCGCGAGACCGCCAGCGTCATCTACCGCCGCGCACTCGAGGAGGACCTGCTTCCGGGGCGCTCGATCGAGGGCGTCGCGACGGCGTCGCTGTACGCCGCGGCCCGCCAGGCCGGCACGCCGCGTAGCCTCGACGAGATCTCGGCCGTCTCCCGCGTCGAGAAGATGGAACTGACCCGCACCTACCGCTACATCATTCGGGAACTCGGCCTCGAGGTCAAGCCGGCCGACCCCGAACACTACGTGCCCCGGTTCGTCAGCGACCTCGATCTCTCTGACGAGACCGAGCGGATGGCCCGGGAGCTGCTCGAGTCGGCTCGTCAGGAGGGCGTCCACAGCGGCAAGTCGCCGGTCGGCCTCGCGGCCGCCTCGGTCTACGCCGCCGCCCTGTTGACCAACGAAAAGGTCACCCAGAACGAGGTCAGCGAGGTCGCCAGCATCTCCGAAGTCACCATCCGAAACCGCTACAAGGAACTGCTCGAGGCGTCGGACACGGCCGCACCCGCGTAAACTCGGGGTCGACGACTGATACGGTCTGCTGTCGCTGTCCCGGCGCACCCATGGCTGATCGCGGGTGTGCCGGAACCGACTGGCAGTAGTCCGTATGGATCGTCGTGTAACGGCTGTCATCTGTCGCGTCGCGCTGACGCGGGTGGTGCCGTTCGAGCGAGCGAGACTGCGACAACGTTTTTGATCCCTCGTGTGATCGTGTGTAGCATGGATAAAACGACCGTCCAGCTATTGTGTCCCGAATGTACGAAAGACTGGCAGGTTTCTCCGGACGAACTCCCGACGCCCGCCGAAATGTTTCACTGTCCGAACTGTCACGCCTCTCATCGTACTGCCGAGTTCATGCGGACGGATCGCGATCTCCAGACGTTGAAACAGCTCGGGTAGGCCGATCGAAACCGCATTTTCGCCGCCGGTGCTCCGAAGTAGGAACCTTTTACCATTCCGTCTCTAGCCTTTCAGAAATTATAGCGAAAAAAGCTATTACGCCCGTAAATACGATCGTATCGTGCTCCCGTCATATGGCTCCTCTCGCGTAGGCACCGCATTCGAATCGTCTCCGTCAATGACACACCATTCGACCGATACAGGTCGCGTGTTAACGCAACTCAAGATAATAATATAACCCTGCAGTGGGTAGGAGAGGATGGTATGAAGAAGCAGGAGCTCATTCACCTTCACGGCCTTCTCGCGGAGGTATCCAATCAGTGTGCAGAGTGGGATAACTGTCAGATCGATCTCGGCGAGTACGAAGCCAAGGGGATTCGACCGACATCGATCCACAAATCGAAAACAGATCACAAAGCCGCCGTTTTTGCGCTCGCTGGGGGAATCACGATGAACATGCGGGAAGGTGAGCAGGAAGAAGCTGTCGCCGCAACTGCGGACTGAGATTCTCGTGGTATCCTTCGGCCACTGACACCGTCGACTGGCAAGACTCAATGCATCGCTCTCTGCTCGAGGAGTTCGTCACCGACAAATAGCGGATCTGTGGATGAGCAATTCGGTAATAAACGGAGACCGAGCGGCCGGTGTGACCGTTACTCGACCAGGTCCTCGAACTCGGGGAGGATTTCGTCGTCCGCGTCGTCCTCGGCGGTATCGTCCTCGTCGGCGTCGTTAGCCGAGTCCGTGGCTGTCGACTCGTCGGCGGGAGCGGTCGACTCGTCGTCGGCCGGTTCGTCCGCATCCCCATCGTCTTCCAGAACCTCGACGTGCATGACCTCGAGCGGGATGTTCTCGAGGAGTTGGCCGATCTCTTTTCGTGCGATCCGCGAGGCGTGTTCCTCGCGCTCGACGTTGAAGACGGTCATCTCCAGTTCGAGCGCGACGAGTGCTTCGTCGGCCGCGATAAACGCAGGGGGGAGCTCCTCTCCCGACGGGGAAGCGCGCTCGCCCATGTTGATCTCGACGTAGTTCAGGTCAGGGTTCAACATCTCACCCGTCTTCGAGATGGCGATACGGATCGCCTCGTCCTCCGTTTCGACGTCGAAGACCGGCACGGCAGCTTCGACCACAACCCTGCAATCCATACACAGGCATTGTATCGCCTCCAGTAAGAAGGTTCGCCTCACGACGGGACTATCGCCGTGTGGCTGCCGAGCCGGATCACAGAGCGGGGCGGCCCGAGCGTCGGTTCGAAAGGCAAAGGGCACGCGGGACCCAAGGCGCGACCGAATGGAAACGGGGACGATCCCAATTGACGAACTCGCCGGCGGACTCGATCTGTACCGAACCCTCGAGAGCGGACAGAGCTACCTCTGGCGGCGCGACGACGGCGAGATGTACACCGACACGCCGGCACCCGGCGCGTGGTACTCGACGGTCGTCGGCTCGGACGCCGTCTCCGGCGACTCGGATGCCGCGTCCGCTGGCGACGTGATCCGCGTCCGGATCCGCGCCGGCGACCTCGAGTGGGAGTCGACGACCGACGCCGAGCCGATCGTTCGCCGGTTGCTGCGCCTGGACGACGACCTCGAGGCGATCGTCGCGGCCGGGCCGGACGATCCGCTGCTCCACGAGGCATACGAGGCCCATCGCGGAATGCGACTCGTCGCGGATCCCTCCTTCGGCTGCCTGATCTCGTTTATCTGCTCGGCCCAGATGCGTGTCGGGCGGATTCACACGATGGTCTCGACGCTGGCCACCGAGTACGGCGACGAGATCGATTTCGACGGCGAGACCTACCACGCGTTTCCGACGCCGGAACGGCTCGCGACCGCGACCGAAGCCGAACTCCGCGAACTCGGACTGGGGTACCGCGCTCCCTACGTCGTTCGGACCGCCGAAATGGTCGCGACCGGCGAGGCCCATCCGGCCGAGGCGCGCGATCTCACATACGAGGACGCGCGGGAGTACCTGACGCGGTTCGTCGGCGTCGGCGACAAGGTGGCCGACTGCGTGCTCCTCTTCTCGTTGGACTTCGACGAGGCCGTCCCGCTTGATACCTGGCTCAAATCGGCGATCGAGGAGTACTATCCCGACTGCGACCGCGGGACCTACGCCGACACCTCGCGAGCCCTTCGCGAACGGCTCGGGGGCGAGTACGCGGGGTACGCCCAGACCTATGTCTTTCATCACCTTCGGACCGGCGCGTGAGTGGCCCGTCGTCGCCGAACGAGGTACTCGGCACAATCTTTTGAGGGTGAGCGGCGAGCACTGGTTCGCCGACTACTCCTCGTAGTCCTCGCGGCCGGTCACGGCCCAGTAGGCCTGCGAGACGACCGTGATTGCGAAGATGACGATGAGCCCGCCGGCGACCCATACTGCGATCTGTCGCCCGAGCAGATAGTACGCCAGCGCGCTCGCACCGACGACGAACAGCACCGCGCCGCCGACCAACTCGAGCAACTCCCGAACCGACGCGCGAGTGCTCGAGACGTCGAGATACTCCTCCTCGAAGCGGTCGATGATGCCCATCAGCAGAACTCCTCGAGCGCGGTCTGGTCTCGCTTCAGCGGCCGCGCCCGATAGCCGTACTCGGTCGCGAGGTGATCCGCGAACGCCTCGTCGAAGCCGTGATTGGTGTAGACGACCTCGGGGTCGATCGCCCGAACCGTCGCGACGAGTTCGTCGAAGTCGCAGTGGTCGGTGAGCGGGAAGGTCACGTCGTAGTTCCCCCGATAGCGAAAGGAGTCGTCGACGGCCCATCCCGAGAAGCCGGCTTTCACTCCAGCTTCGCGGTCGACGGCGGTCTCGACCCAGTCGGCTCGTGCCTGATTCGTCGGGAGGATCACGATCTCGTCGGAGAGGCCGCGCAGCGAGTCGTAGCGCTCGCCCGGGAACGCGAGGTCACCGTCCGTCGCCGTTTCGATCGCCCGATTCACGTCGCGGATCGACTCGGAAACCAGGATCTCGCGGCCGTCGTCGCCGGTCGCGTCGCGGGCGATCCACTGCAGTTTCTGGGAGCGACCGAGCGAGTAGCCGAACAGGAAGCACGGCCGGTCGTCGTTGTCGCGGAGCCAATCTGCAATCTCGGCCTCGAGTCGTTCCTGCGGCGGGAACCGGTACGTCGGCAGTCCGTAGGTGGTCTCCATGACGAGCGCGTCCGCGTCGACCGCGTGCGGGTCGAACCCCTCGAGGTAGCACCGATCTCGAGTCGAGAAGTCGCCGGTGTAACAGTAGCGCTGTGGAGCGTCGACCGCTTCCCGGGCGTCGCCCTCGTCGCTGGCCTCGAGGTCGATGATCGCCGCGCGGGAGCCGACGACGTGGCCGGCCGGGACGAGGTCGATACCGGGTGCGC
>NZ_JAQIVI010000071.1 GCF_028618695.1 Natrinema soli
GGCATCCCGGCCCAGCCGAGCGCGACGCCGCGCTGGCCGTGCCGGAACGGACGACCGCAGGTGTCCGTGACGATCACCGCGACGTCCTCGATACCTCGCTGCTCGAGCCCCGCTCGAATCCGCTCGGCGCTCTCGGTCGGTCGCTTCGGCAGGAGCAACAGGTCGTGATCCGGCACGTTCGACCGGTCGATCCCCGCGTTCACGCAGATGTGACCGAATCGAGTCTCGGTCAGCAGGAAGGGAGCGTCGATCAGCAGTTCCGTGCTCTCCTCGAGGACCGCCTGCGCGAACCGCGGATCCTTCTCCTCGTCAGCCAGTTCGGCGATCCGGTCGGCGATCTCCTGCGCCCGGCCGCTGACCGGGTAGTCCTCGAGATTCGCCGTCCGGCCCTCCGTCTTCGAGACGATGGTGCTGGCGACGGTGAGCACGTCGCCCGGCTCGAGGGTGGCCCGATCCGCGACGAGTTCGGCGATGTCGTCGCCGGGGCGGATCTCGGGCAGGTCCGCTACGCCGTTGAGTTTCATACCGGAGGGTGGGGAAGCGGCGTCAAAAACACCAACCTTTTGCGCTGCGGGCGCGCCTACGGCGCGCCCTCGGCAAAATGTCGATCAAAAGCACCGGAAGACGGTCCTGCTCGCTATCGCTCGCAGGCTGCGACTTCCGAGCCTTCGGTCACTCGCGGTGCAACGGCTTTGATCTCCGCCACCTGCGACGACGTTCTCAGTCGAACAGCGTTCCCGGCCCGTCGACCGCGAAGCCGGCCGCACCGCAGACGTCCCACAGCGTCGCGCCGTTGCTCGTGATCACCGGTACCCCGAGTTTCGCCTCGAGGCCGTCGACCGCGGCGAGCGACCGGTAGTTCGTACAGGAGACGAAGACGGCGTCGAGGTCGTCGTCACCGACGTGCTCGAGCACCTGCCGGGAGGCGTCGTCGGAAGTCAGCGCGCCGATGTCCGTGTTCGCTTCGAGTCCCCGGCCGTCGATCGACGCGACGTGGAATCCCGATTCCTCGAGGAAGTCCCGCTCTCGGTCGTCGAGTTCACCGGTATAGGGCGTCGCAACGGCGATCCGGGCGGCCTCGAGCGCCTCGAGCGCGCGCACGACCGAGCGGGCCGTCGCGACCGCGGGGACG
>NZ_JAQIVI010000710.1 GCF_028618695.1 Natrinema soli
AGCGCGGGACGGGCCGATCGCGATTTCGTCGCCGGCGCGCTCTCGGAGTGGCGGCTCATCGTGACAGCGCTGGCGATCGTCGGCGCACCCGTCTTCGTCTGGCAGGGCCTGTTCAACTTCTACGAACTGTACATGCAGTCGAAGGGGCTCTCCGATCGGATGGCCGGGATGATGCTCACGATCGTCTTCGCCGCCGGCGTTCCCGCGTTTTACTTCGGCGGCGATCTGGCCGACAGGTTCCCGCAGGTCCCGTACCTGCTCGGAATCGTCGGCGCGTTCGCCGCGAGCCTCCTCGTACTGACGACGGTCGACAGCCTGCTCGCGCTGATCGCGGTCACCGCGATCGTCGGCTTCGTCGTTCACGCGCTGTTCCCGGCCACGGACACGTACCTCCTCGATACGCTGCCGGATTCGACGCGGGCGAGCGCCTACGCCGTGTTCAGTTCGATCTGGATGCTAACGCAGGCGCTCGGTTCGTCCGCCGTGGGTCTCTTCCTCGAGCGCGGCTACACCTACGACGCGGTGTTCAGTAGCGCCGCCCTCCTCCTCGGGGGCTCGATCGCCGTCCTCGTTCTCCTCGAGCGACGAGACAGACTCCCGAGTTGAACCGTCGACTGCTGGGAAGTCGCGACCGTCGACGGAAACCGATATCGGGGTCGACTACGGATTCCCGCGATCGCTACCGGTCCAGTAGTTATCGAGATTGTCGATAAATATACGTTCCGTGCTATCAAATGGCTGTGTGATAACTTCATCTCCCCTCGAGGAGAACGAGAGCGTGGGTTTCCGGTCGTCACCGGGGCAGTCAGTACTGTTCCGGACGACGGGCGCGAAATCCGGAGGAGGGGACAATGGTATCAACCGAAACACAAGCGGAGATAGCGGAGTATCTCGGACAGGTTCCGAGCTGGATCACGGCGCTGCCGGAGCCGGCCGCGGACCACAGCTGGGGGATCGTTCGAGACCTCCAGCTCGGAGAGACGGAACTCGAGCAGCGGGAAAAAGCGCTCGTCGCCCTCGGCGCAGCGGCGGCGATTCAGTGTCCGTACTGCATCCGCTTCCACAGAGCGGAAGCGGAACTCGAGGGGGTGACGGACGCGGAGATGGCCGAAGCGATCGCCGTCACGAGCGGCGTGCGCTACTTCTCGACGGTGCTCCACGGGGCGGAGGTCGATCGCGACGAGTTCGCGACCGAGACCGCAGAAATCGCCGAGCACGTCGAGGAGCAGCAATCCGCGGCGCCGAGCGACGACTGAGACGGTCCGGTGTACCGATGTACCGGCGCAACCGCAGGTCAGGTCGCGGATGCGCCGGGACACGGTGACAGCGGATCGTCCGAACGGTCGGACACCCGATCACGATATTTCTTGTACCGAACGACGGCTTCTTTCATCGAACGACGATCGGTGGACGCTCGAGGACTGGGACGGCCGCGTCGTGAACCGAGTCGCTCGAGCGAAACGGGGGGAGTTCAGACGTCGCGGTCTTCGGAAATCTGCGGGACGCCCTGAACCGTGATCGTTTCGCCGACGATGTACGACGAGGCGGGGCTGGCGAGGAACTGCGTGACGTCGGCGATTTCCTCGACGGTTCCGATCCGGCGCGCGACCTCCTCGCGGTCGATGTTGTCCGCGGAGACGCCCATCTGGCTCTCGACGCCCGGCGTGGCGACGAAGCCCGGCGCGATGCAGTTGACGCGGACGTCGGCGTCGGCCCACTCGTAGGAGAGCGTCGTCGTCAGGTTGATCACGCCGGCCTTGGCCGCGCCGTAGTGGCTCATCGTCTTCGAGCCACGGGTGCCCGCGACGCTGGCG
>NZ_JAQIVI010000711.1 GCF_028618695.1 Natrinema soli
TGGCCGACGCGAACGACACGCGTCGCGAAGCGGGCCTGCTCTACAGCCTCGCGACCCATCACCCGCCGATCGCCGACCGAATCGATGCGCTCCGGGACGACGCCGAGGGGGAGGGAGCGCGGGCGACGCCGAGCGATTGATGCGGACGACTATCAGTCAGTTACGGCGCACCCGCGGCCCGTCATACGAGTGCGCGGGACACAGTAACAGCAGACCGTATGAGCGGCGATCGACGCTATGGAAATCCTTACTTTCGAATCCGTCGTACGGCGGGTGTGGACAGAATTCTCCTCAGTACGCTCGCCCATCGGTCGCCCGAGGAGGTGTTTCCGTACGTACAGTCGTTCACCGAGTACCCGCGGTACACGGACCACCTGACGGAGGTTCGCGTCAACGGGGACGGGGGCGTCGGCTCCGTCTACGACCTCAAACTGACGTGGTGGAAGCTCAGCTACACCGCCCGCTCGAGGGTGACCGATATTTCTGCGCCCGAGTCGATCACGTGGGAGCTGGTCACCGATCTCGACGCCCGCGGCGAGTGGCGCGTCGAACCGGAGCCCGAATCCGCGCCGACGGGCGTGGAGACGGCGAGCCGGATCTACTTCGAGGCCGTCTACGATCCCCACTCGGCGGACGAGAACGCGATCTCGTTACCGCGGTTCGTCTCGCTGGACTGGGTCGTCCGGAAGGTCGAACCCAAGCTGCTCGCCGAGGCCGAGACCGTCGTCGAGCGGCTGGTCGCGGACATCGAGGAGCGGCCGCGGGAGGTGGAGTTGACGGTTCACGAAATGCCGTAGACGTACCTTTTTGCGCCTCGGGATTCCTCATGGTTCGAGAGACCAAAGGTCTCTCGTCACTGAGCCGAGCTTCGCTCGGCGAGGTCCAAAAGAGCGCAAAGCGCTCTTTTGAAGATCACGAAAGACGCTTTGCGTCTTTCGAACGACTACGCTCGGAACCGCTCTCTGCTCGCGGGCCTTCGGCCCGCTCGCACGGCTCGAGGGACGCGAAGCGTCCCTCGTTGGGCGCAAAAATCTACGCTAAAAAGGCCGCTCGCTCCCGTTGGTCGCTCGCGGATGCACTCCTTTCGATCCCGAAAGCGGTAATTCCTTGGTCCGTACCGTCCAATTCACTCCGTCAGGCTCATTCGCTCGAGGACCCGCCAACGATGTCCCTACCCCACTCATGCCAAACCCACTTACTGCTCGGTGACGACACCAGTGATATGAGTAGCGGTAGCGTCAGTTCGCGTCCGCGACCCTCGCGGGTGGTCCGCCGATGCGGGTGATCGTCGTCGGTGCCGGTGATGTCGGCTCGAACATCGCTGCTAGCCTCGAGGACGAGCACGACGTCGTCGTCGTCGATACGGATCCCGATCGGGTCGAGTCGATCACCTACTCCCACGACGTGCTGACGATCGAGGGCGACGGGACCGCCATCGGGACGCTCGAGGAGGCCGGCGTCGAGGAGGCGGATCTGGTCATCGCGAGCACCGACATCGACGAGACGAACATCGTCGTCTGCGGGGCGGCGAAGGCCGTCGCCGAGCCGTTCACGATCGCCCGCGTCACGAAGACGAACCTGTTGCGGACGTGGGAGCAGTCCAGGGGGGCGTTCGGCGTCGATTTCATGGTCTGTACGGATCTCCAGACCGCCGAGACGATCGTTCGGATCGCCGGCTTGCCCGGCGCTCACGACGTGGAGACGTTCGCTGACGGCCTCGTCCAGATGGCCGAGTTCGAAGTCGGGCCCGACAGTCCGATCGCCGGCGACACGGTCTCCGAAGCCGACCGCTTCGAGTCGCTGACCTTCGCGGCACTGTTGCGCGACGATGACATCGTCATTCCGCGCGGTGAGACGGTCATCGAAGCCGGCGACGCCGTCGTCGTCATCGGTTCCGGGGAGAGCGTCCGCGAGTTCGCGGGCACCCTGACGCCGGAACCGTCCCTCGAGGACGCCGACGAGATCGTCATCGTCGGCGGCACCGAGATCGGCTACCAGACGGCGCGGCTCTTCGAGGCCGAGGGACTCGAGCCGCGGCTCGTCGAACGGGATCCCGAACGGGCGCGGGAGCTGGCCGAGAAACTGCCAGGAACGCTGGTTCTGCAGAGCGACGCGACGGACATCGACTTCCTCGTCAGCGAACACGTCGACGAGTCCGACATCGTCGTCGCTGCGGTCGAGGGCGACGAGAAGAACCTGCTGCTCTCGCTGCTCGCGAAACGAATCGGCGTCGAGCGCACCATCGGCATCGTCGAGGCCGGCGAGTACGTCGACCTCTTCGAGACCGTCGGGATCGATGTCGGGGTCAACCCGCGGCTCGTGACCGCCGAGGAGATCACCCGTTTCACCCGCAAGCGACAGACCGAGAACGTCGCCATGCTCGAGTCGGATCGCGCCGAGGTCCTCGAGATCGAGGTCGATTCCGAGAGCGCGCTCTCCGGAGCGCGGATCCGGGACGTGATGGCCGACCTTCCCGACGGGATCGTCATCGGGGCGATCACCCGCGACGGGGAGTTGATCACTCCGCGAGGGGAGACCGTCGTCGAAAGCGGCGATCACGTGGTCGTCTTCGTCGATACGGCGGTGCTGGAGGAGGCCACTTCGGCCCTGTAACCCGGTCGCCGTCTCACCCGGCGTCGGCGACTCGCTCGCCGACCTCGAGACCCGAGTAATCCGTCCCAAACTGCGACGGGCCGGACGCTGGACGGACCGTCGACCCCGCCGTTCCCTGTCGCCGGTGTCGGCCGATTGATGGGGATTCGCACTCGTCTCGAGCGATCGGACGGTCACGCGAACCGTCGGATCGAACGGCTTTTGCAACGTCGGCAGGTAGGAGCGGGCGATGGACGTACTGATCGTCGGCGCGGGGTCGATGGGGACGTGGTTCGGGGACGCGATCGACGCCCGGGTCACGTTCGCCGATCTCGACCGAGACGCGGCGGCGACCGCGGCCGAGGCGGTCGGGGGGGACGTCACCGACCTCGA
>NZ_JAQIVI010000712.1 GCF_028618695.1 Natrinema soli
GGCGACGCTGGTGTGCTCGAGGCTCTCGAACCAGGCCGCGAAGTGGACGGCCAGTGCCACGCCGGCGACGATGGCACCCGCGAGATCGCGCCGTGACAGCCGAGCGAAGGCTGTCCGGTGGCAGATACCGGCGAGGGGTGCAACCAGCACCGTCGTAAAGAGGACGCGGTAAAAGGCCGCGACCGAACTCGGGGCGGCGCTCCAGCGGACCAGAATCGCGCTGGTGCTCGTCGCGAACACCGCGACGGCGAGCGCGACCGCCGGTGTGACCTCGAGATCGACGTTCACGTCGTGGTCCACTCGTCTCCTGGCGCAAACGAGTACCGAAACGATCGAGTCGTTACTCGTCGGGAAGCCGGTTCCCGCGGTAGGTCGCCGCGATCTCCAAACTGACGTCCTCGAAGCCGACGATTATGTCGTCATCAGGCGTCAGCTCCTCCGCCTCCCACTCCTCGAGGAAGGCGACGGCGTCATCGCGCTCGGCGTAGGGTCGCGGATCGATCCCCATCGGATCCTCGGCGGCCTCCTCGTCGGTGATGAGGACGAAATGGGCCGCGGTCGCGTCGATGAGATCCCGGGTCTCGTAATCGGTCGTCCAGGCAGCTGCGATCGGCGAGTCGGGGGTCGACGACACCGTGTACGCGAACAGACAGCCCGGCGAGTCGAAGACGGCCGCCAGCCCGTTTTCGTGGACGAGTTGCCCCGTTCCGAAGTATTTCTTCGCCGGCATGCCACAGACCGCACAGCGCTCCCCGTCGTCGAAATCGAACGGGCCGTCGTCATCGAACTCGATCTCCATCGTCGGTTCGTGTACCTGTGCGTCGTCCTCGTCATCGTCGTCCTCGGCTCCGTCGCCCCCGAGACAGCCCCCGACGCACGCGGTCGCGCCCACCCCGAGCGCACCCAGCAGCCGTCGACGCTCGATCCCGTCCCGTTCGGTCATGCGCCACGCTACGGGACCGGCGATCAAAACCGGCGTGGTTCGGGCTTCGAATCCGACCGCGCCGTCGCTCGGGGCTCTCACTCGAGTCGCGCTTTCGCCAGCCGGTGGCGGGCCCGAAACATGGCCGCGAATCCCGGCGTCGAGACCGACTCGACCGCGTCGCCGAGTCGGCCGAACGGCAACTCGTAGTCGACTCGATCTCGGACGACGGTCCGATCCCCGTCGGCGAAGAAGCTGTGCGTGTGCTCCCACCGATCGAACGGCCCGTGGACCATCTCGTCGCGGAAGTACGCCGATCCCTCGTCGCGATCGCGGTCCGTGATCACCGAAGTCCAGTGCTGGCGCGGCCCCACCCCGAACGGGCGCATCGATAGCGCGACTTCCAAGCCGGGCTCGAGCACGTTCGGATCCGGATCGCCGTCGGGGCCGATCACGCGCTCGACGCGCAGGCCCAGCCAGTCCGGCGTCACCGCCTCGAGACCGGAAACGCGGGAGTGAAACGCCCAGACGTCCTCGAACGGCGAGTCGACGGTCGTTTCACGTTCGTACGTCTGCATCGCTCGTGCATCCTACGACGGCCAGCGGGAAAACGTCCACCCACGAACGGCGACGGCGGAGCGGAGAATCGCGCGGTCTACTTGAGCCGTTCCTGCAGGAACGACGGATGCGCCGCGGTGACGCCGTCGATCTCGAGCAGTTCCTCCGAGATGGTCTCGCCCAGCGAGTCGCCGTCCTCGGCGCGCACTTCCGCCATCAGCATGTGGTCGCCGCTGGAGCTGTACAACGCCTCGACCTCCTCGAGGTCCTTGATCGCCTGCGTCGCCTCGACGTAGCGTTCGCTCGCGACGTCGAGCCCGACCAGCGCGATCGTCTGGCTCGAGAGTTTCTTCGGATCGATATCCGCGGAGTAGCCGATGATAACGCCGTCCTCCTCGAGCTGGTTGATATACTTCCGCACCGTCGGTTTCGAGACGTTCGCCCGGTCGGCGATCTCGGCGTAGGACGCCTGTGCGTCCTCCTCGAGAACCTCGAGGATACGATCTTCCGTCGCCTGAGTACTCATGACCGTACGTTTTGCTCGGACAGAAAAATATCTTTTGTATACGAAAACGACGGATATCCGAACGGAAGACGGTGAAACGGCGGTCCCGGCGGCCGTCGGCTCGAGGCTCGTAACCGCCGGACTTATTCGCCCGCTGGCCGCACGTTCGCTATCGATATGGTCGAACCGAATCTCGTCAGCGGTGCCGTCTGGGTCGTCTGCGGGCTCGCGATTCTCGGTCTCGGTTCGCTCATCGCGTTTCGCGGACGAGTGGACCTGCACGCGAACTACGACGAGTCGGTCGACCCTGCACACGTCGCTCGCTGGGCCGGCGGGACGGCGCTGCTTATGGGGCTCCTCGTCGTCGCCTACGGCGTTCGCGAGATGCGGTACGGATTCCAACCCAGCCTGCTCGCCGGCCTGGTCGTCGCTCTGCTCGTCCTGCGCTCCCTCTCGAAACTGTTCGCCGGCGGCTTCGGTGCCGGCGAGTAGTCGACCGCCGGGACCTCGCTCCCGTCGTTGACCGGACCGATGCGTTAAAGAGACGCGACATGTGAGACACATACCATGCCCGTCGGCGATAGCGATCTCCGCTCCGCACTTCCCGTGGTGGCGCTGATACTGGTTCTCTTGACCGCGGGATGCGCCGCCCTTCCGAGTGCCGGTCCGACTTCGGCGGACCTCGAGCGAGAAATCGACGCGGCCGACCCGCCCGACGAGGTCTCCGCAACCGTCGACGTCCGCCGGACGATCGACGGCGAAACGATCCAGTACACCGAGGACGTCTGGCTCCGCGCCGACGGTCGGAGCCGCGTCGAAACGAGCGCCGACGGTACCCAGACCGTCGTCGTCGACGACGGCGACGATCGCTGGCACTACGACGCCAGCGCCGAGTGGGCGACTCGCCTCGAGACCGATCCGAACGCGACGTCCTATCTCGAGGGGATTTACGCACAGCAGGAGCGGTACCTCGAAGCCTACGAGATCACAGGTGTCGAGGAGACGACGGTCGACGGCCGGGACACCTATCGCGTCACGTTCGATCCGCCGATCAACGAGACGATCGAGCGGTCGATCAGCGTTCTGATCGAGGACACCGAGTACGTCCTGCCGCTGGCGACCAGCGAGGGAGAACCCGCTCGGCGCGGCGCTGATCGCGTTGAAGTCTGGTACGATCGGGAGACGCTGTTCCCGGTCAAATACGCGATCGAGGGCGACGGCGTGACGCTGGAGCAAACCTATCGGAACCTCGAGATCGACGGCGGGATCGACGACGATCGCTTTACATTCGATCCGGCATCGACGGCGAACGGAACCGACGTCGAGACGATCTCGTTCCCGTCGATCGACTCCTACGAGAGCGTCGACGCGGCCGAGGAAGCCGTCCCGTTCGAGGTCGCGGAGCCGCCCGCGGACGCGCTGCCCGACGGGACCGAACTCGACTCGATCACGGGCTACGAGTTCCCGGACGAAAACCGGACGCAGGTGACGCTGCAGTACCGGACCGCGGCCGACGAGACGGTGTCGGTCGTCACGAGCGACGGGCCGCGGCGGTTTGCGAACGGCGGCGACGCGGTCCCGGTCGGTGCCGCCAGGGGGACGATCGCGGAAACCGACGAGGGGACGGAACTACAGTGGCCGTGTGGTGATCGTTACTACTCCGTGTTCGCTGAAAGCGGGTTCGACGACGGAACGGCGCTCGCGGTCGGCGAGTCGCTCGAAACCGGTTGTTAGCCGACGGAACGCGCTGAAAAACGGGGCTGCGACCGACGGTCGGTATCGGGACGGCCCCCGACTGTCGGACTATGGGAACGGACCGCAATTCGGTGTGCGCTCAGGTGTGACGCTCGAGCAGGTCGTAGCTGCGCTCCCACTCGGCGTCCTCGTCGAAGTACCGCTCGGCGAGGGGCTGGTCGGGGAGTTCGCCGACGGCCGACTTCTCCTGCTGGTAGGACGGCCGGTCTTCGTCGACGTAGTACCGACCGGTCAGGACGGTGCCCTCGTTGAGGACGTCCTCGGTCTCGTGCATCATCTCGGCGGCCTCGCGCCGATCGGTGACGTCGAAGTCGTAGTCGTCGGACTCCTGGACGTCGATGTAGGGGACGTACTGACGGGCGTCCTTGTTCCAGGTCGGACACTGGGTCAGGAAGTCGACGTGGGCGAAGCCGTCGTGCTCGATGGCCTCCGCGATGATCTCCTTGGCCTGGTTCGGGTTGACGGCGGCGGTGCGGGCGACGTAGCTCGCGCCGGCGTTGAGCGACAGCGACAGCGGCCGCAGCGGCGTCTTCGCGCTCCCTGACGGCTGGGTCTTGGACTTGTGACCCTTCGGGCTGGTCGGCGAGGTCTGACCCTTCGTCAGACCGAAGATCTCGTTGTTGAACACGATGTAGGTCATATCGTGGTTCTCCCGGGCCGTGTGGATGAAGTGGTTCCCGCCGATCCCGTAGCCGTCGCCGTCACCGCCGGCGGCGATGACCTCGAGGTCGGTGTTCGCCAGCTTCGCGGCTCGAGCCACGGGCAGGGAGCGGCCGTGGATCGTGTGGAAGCCGTAGGTATCCAGGTAGCTGTTCAGCTTGCCCGAACAGCCGATCCCGGTGACCGTCAGCACCTCTTCAGGCGTCTTGCCGACTTCCGGCAGCGCCTGTTTCAGCGACTTCAGGACGCCGAAGTCGCCACAGCCCGGACACCAGGTCGGCTGCGGTTCGACGCCGGGGGTAAACTCGTCCCGGTCGATCTCTCGTTCCTCTCCGATTGCGTTAAATGCACTCATGGTTAGTCACCTGCCGCAGGTTCGATTCGTACCTGTGCGGTCGGTTCGCGGTCCTCGTCGGCGAGGTTGACTTCGTAGCCCTCGACGACTTCGGCGGGCTCGAAGGGATTGCCGTTGTACTTCAGCAGACTGGTCATCTTCTCGCCGAAGCGGCCCAGTTCCTTCTGGATCAGCCCGCGGAACTGTGCGGTGGCGTTCATCTCGACGACCATCGCCTCGTCGACGCTCTCGAGGAACTCCGTGACTTCGGCCTCGGGGAACGGCATCATATCGGAGACGCTCAGCCCCTTGACGGCGTGGCCGTTCTCGTTGAGCCGTTCGACGGCCTCGTGGACGGCACCGTGGGACGAGCCCCAGGTGATGATACCGTACTCCGCCGTCTCGTCGCCGTAGTAGGTCTGGTTCGAGTCGTGTTCCTCGTCGAGTTCCTCGCGGATGTCCTCGAGTTTCTCGATGCGCCGCGTCATCTGCGCGACGCGGTTGTCGGGATCTTCGCTGATGTGGCCCACTGGCGAGTGCTCGTTACCGGTCGCGAGGTAACGACCGCCCTTCTGGCCGGGCAGCGACCGCGGAGCGACGTTGTTCTCGGCGTCCTCGTAGTTGAACCGCTTGAACTTGCCGCTCGCGTCGTGGGCGGCTTCCGAGAGCTCGTCTTCGGTCAGCGTCGATCCTAGATCGGGTTCCGGTTCGCGGTCGAAGAACTCGACGTCGACGTTCTTGTTCTCGCCGGAGAGCTTCTGATCGTAGATGATGATCGCCGGGAGCTGGTAGTCCCAGGCAATCTCGAAGGCGAGTCTGGTCTGCTCGTATGCCTCTTCGATGTTGCTCGGCGCGAAGACGACTCGCGAGGAGTCTCCCTGGCTCGTGTAGAGGACGAACTCGAGATCGCCCTGCTCGGGTTTCGTCGGCATCCCGGTCGAGGGGCCGGCTCGCATCGACTCGACGAGGACGAGCGGCGTCTCGGTCATCTCCGCCAGACCGAGCGGTTCGCTCATGAGCGCGAAGCCGCCGCCGGAGGAGCCGGACATGGCCTTCGCGCCCGCGTGACTCGCCCCGAGGGCGAGCGCCGCGGCGGCGATTTCGTCTTCGACCTGTTCGGAGACGCCGCCCATGTCGGGGAAGTTCTGGGTGAGAATCGTGAACACGTCCGTCCACGGCGTCATCGGGTAGCCGGCGATAAATCGGCAGCCGGCGTCGATCGCGCCGTAGGCGATCGCGTTCGAGCCCGACAGCAGCGCCTGTTCGGCCTCGTGAGAGCCCTCGGGTGCGCGCAGGTCGTGCTCGAACTCGTACTCCTCGTTGACGGTGTCGTAGGCCTCGTGGAGGATCTCGAGGTTCGCCTCGAGAACGTCCCCACCCATGGCGTCCGACATCAGGTTCTCGATGTGTTCGAGGTCCATGTCGAGCAGCGCCGCCGTGACGCCGACGCCGGCGGTGTTGCGCATGACCTCGCGGCCGTGTTCGCGTGCGAGCGACCGGAGGTCCATCGGGAAGACGTGCCAGTCGTTCTCCTCGGCGCGGGCCTCGAGATCGATCGCCTCGACGTCCTCCTCGCTGATGAGGCCCTCGTCGTAGACGATGATCCCGCCCTCGCGGAGCTCGTCTAAGTTCTCCGAGAGGGGTTTGACCTCCTCGTTCCCGTAGTAGGCCTCTTCCTGCGGGTTGCGAGCGAACGAGTCGCCCAGCGAGAGCAGGAAGTTGTAGCCGTCGCCGCGTGACTGTACCTCGTGGTCTGCGGCCCGAATTTCGACGTACGTGTGGCCGCCGCGGATCCGCGACGGATAGTGGCGGTGTGTGAATACGTCGAGCCCCGAGCGCATTAGCGCCTTGGCAAAGTTCTGGCTCGTCGAGTCGATTCCGTCGCCGGAACCGCCTGCGATTCGCCAGATAAGTTCGTCGCTGCTCATATGTGGATCAGTGGCCGATGGGCCAACCGTACCCGAAATTCGGACTACCGAACCTAAAGACTTTGCTATAGATTACCAAGGATCTTTCGTGAAGAATGAACATCCACTGAAGAATATGTAGTAACGATCATTATCATAACCGGGGAACGAATTCATGATTGTCCACATTTGTCCAACCAGCCGACGTCGGTGAGAGCGCGTCGGACCGCCGAAACAGTCTCGGGTCGGCGGACGGTACGACCGCTTCCCCGGACGGGCCGGTGGTTCCGTCGGGCGACACCTTTTACATCCGTTTCATGGTACGAAATCGCATGGGATACATCGTTCGGATGCCGAAACTCGGTCTCGAGATGGACCGCGGGACGCTCCTCGAGTGGGCCGTCGACGAGGGCGAGTCGATCTCCGAGGGCGAACTGATCGCCGAAGTGGAGTCGGAGAAGAGTATCGCCGAGGTTGAAGCCCGCGAAGACGGGGTGCTCCGGCGGACCTACCTCGAGGTCGACGAGTCGGTGCCACCCGGGACGCCGATCGGAATCGTCGCGCCGGCCGAGAGCGACATCGGCGATCTCGAGACGGAGGCGACGGCCGATCTCGAGGCCAACGTGGAGGTTGAAGACGAGGTCGAACACGAGGATGACGCCCGGCTGGCCGAACCGGCGTCGGACGGAGACGGTGCCGGGGTCGGAGGCGGCGCGGCGGCGGACGATATCCGTGCCTCGCCCCGCGCACGGGACCGGGCGGTGGATCTGGACGTCGATCTGGCAACCGTCGAGGGTACCGGCTATCAGGGATCGATCACCGAGGAGGACGTCGAGCGCGCGGCCGTTTCGGAATCCGGGGACGGTGCTGAGCCCGACGCGTCGCCGCGGGCGCGCAAGCGCGCCGACGAATTAGGTGTCGACCTCTCGACAGTCGAGGGGACGGGGTATCAGGGCGCGATCACCGAGGAGGACGTCGAAGCGGCTGCGGAGGGTGGGGCGACGGAGAGCGGCCCCGCTTCTCGAACCCTCGCGGACGAGCGCCCGTTCGACGGGATGCGCCGGACGATCGCCTCGCGGCTGAGCGAGAGCTACCGCGAGGCCGTCCACGTGACCGTCCACCGCGAGGCCGACGCCGAGGCGCTGTTCGACGCCGCGGACGCCGCGACCGACGTCCTCGAGACCGACGTGTCGGTCCAGGACGTCCTCCTCCGAGCCGTCTCGGCGTCCCTCGAGGAACACCCCGCGTTCAACGCGACGTTCGAGGACGACGTCCACAAACGGTGGGCGGAACACAACGTCGGCATCGCCGTCGACGTCGAACAGGGACTCATCGCCCCGGTACTGGCCGACGTCGGGGGGAAGTCGCTCGCGGAAATCGCCGACGGGCGACGGGACCTCGTCGACCGCGCGACGAGCGGCGAGTACACGATGGACGACCTGCAGGGCGGCACGTTCACGGTGACGAATCTCGGCGTCCTCGGCGTGGAGTCGTTCGATCCGATCATCAACCCGCCCCAGGTCGCCATTCTCGGCGTCGACGCCGTCGCGGAGCGGCCGGTCCGCGGCGAGGACGACGGCCTCGAGTGGCTGCGTCACCTTCCGTTCGACCTCACGTA
>NZ_JAQIVI010000713.1 GCF_028618695.1 Natrinema soli
CCGCTGACCTCGTCGATCGGCCGGTCGGCCAACTCCGCCGTCCGGGTCCGCTCGAGGGCACGATCGACCGCGGCGCGGTCCTCCGGTGTCGCCGACGAGAACCGCGAGCGGTGTGGATGTCGCCCCATCTCGACGACGTCGCGGACGGGGAACGAAAACGAGAGCGTCGTATCCTGCGGGACCACGGAGACGAGTCGGCTCGAGGCCCGCGAGGAGAGTTCGTGGATATCGGCTCCGCCGATCGAAACTGTCCCCGAATCGGGCTTGAGCGCGCCGCTGATCGCGCGGAGGAGCGTCGTCTTGCCGGCCCCGTTCGGACCGACGAAGCCGACGAACTCCCCGGGTTTGACCGTGAAGGAGACGTCTTGGAGTACCTCGAGATCGCCGAAGGAAAGCGAGCAGTCCTCGACGGTGACCGTCGCCGGGTCGGGGCTGGAGTCGGATTCCCACTCATCACTGCGGCGGTCAGGTTCACTCACAGCGAGTGCACCTCCCGGCGGGTGAGCAGGAACAGGAAGAACGGCGCGCCCAGTGCCGCCGTGATGATCCCGACCGGAACGACGGCCGGACCGGTCCGTGCGAGCGTATCGGTCGCAACCAGAAACGACGCGCCGGCGAGTGCGCTGGTCGGTAACAGGATCCGATGGTCCGGCCCCACGATCAGCCGCATGATGTGTGGGACGACGAGGCCGACGAAACCGATAACGCCGGCGACCGCGACCCCAGCGGCGGTGACGATACTCGCGAGTGCGAGCAGGAGCAGTTTGGTCCGCTCGACCTCGACGCCGAGGTGGTCGGCATCCTCCTCACCGAGCAGGAGAACGTTCAGCTCTCGCCGAAAGGCACAGAGGACGAGGACGCCGACCAGCGTGATCGGCAGGGCGAACGTAACGTCACTCCACTGGCTGTTGTTGAGATGGCCCATCATCCAGTAGATGGCTTGCCTGAGCGAGTCGCCGCTGTGGACGAGCATATACGAGATCATCGCGCCGAGAAAGGCCTGAATCGCGACGCCCGCGAGCAGCAGCGTTGCGACCGGCGTTCGTCCACCGTCGGTCGCGATCGCGTAGACGAGAAATGCGGTCCCGAGCGCGCCGACGAACGCTGAGAGGTGGAGGCCCCCAAACGGAATCAGCGCCGGAAACGCGATCGCAGCGACCGCGCCCGCGGCCGCGCCCGAGGAGACGCCGATGATCGACGGATCTGCCAGCGGATTCCGGAAGAATCCCTGCATCACCGTCCCCGCAGCGGCGAGTGCCAGTCCGACCGTCGCTGCGAGCGCGATACGGGGGAGCCGAATGTCCGCGACGATAATCTGGCGCGTTGCCGGCACGTCGAACGAAAAGATTGGGGCGTACTCGAGACCGGGGACCGGTACGGAAACGCCGACGATGGGAATTGAGGCGCTCCCGATGGCTACTCTCGAGGGGACGACGATCGCGTTCAGCATCGCCATCGCGACCGTCACCAAATCGATCCTGACCGGTCCGAGTGCGGCACTGATGAGGACGACGGCGACGAGCACCACGAGCAGCCCCGCCGACCACGTCGCCGTTCGGACCGATCGGTACATACTTAGCAACCAGTCTTGCAGTAGGCAAATATTTGTTGAAGTAGCGTAGACGTGGTAGCGATGCGACGATACATCTCCGTCTTCCTGGCCGTACTGATCGCCGTTTCCGCGTTCGCGCCCGCCGTAGCCGGGCAGTCGGACGACGGGGGCGAATCGACCGTCGACTGTGAATTCCCGCTCGAGATGACCGACGCCACGGGCGAGACGATTACACTCGAGGAGGCTCCCGAATCGGTCGTGGCGCTCCAGGCCAGCGACGCCCAGACGATGTTCGAAATCGGGGCCGAGGCTCGTCTCGTGGGAATGCCCGATAATCCGGCGACGAGCGGGCTGGACATCGGCGATCGGACGGCCGTCACGGATACTTATCAACTCGTTCACGAGCGGGTGATCGATCTCGATCCCGATCTCGTCCTGGCAGCGAATTCGACGGACGAAGAACACGTCGAGCAGCTTCGCGAGGCCGGACTCACCGTCTACCACTTCGACGCCGCCGAATCGCTCGACGACGTTCGTGAGAACGTCCGGACGACCGGGAAGCTCACCGGCGAGTGCGCCGGTGCCGAAGAGACCGTCGACTGGATGGACGAACAACTCGAGATCGTCGAACGGACGCTCGAAGAGACGGACCGCCCGCTGGCGTACTACGAGATGGGCGACGGGTACACCGCCGGATCCGGGACGTTCATCGACGAGGTTCTGACGACGGCCGGCGTCGAAAATCTGGCAGCAGAGGTCGGAATTCAGTCGTATGGCCAGACCAACCCCGAAACGGTCGTCGACGAGAATCCCGACTGGATCATCTATCCAGACGACAGGGACGAACCACCGATTCACGAGTCGGTCCAGGCGACGACTGCCTACCAGAACGACAACGTCCTCGCCGTCAACGCGAATTACATGAGCCAGCCCGCACCGAATCTCGTCTACGCGGTCGTAGATATCGTTGAAACGGTCCATCCCGAGGCTTACGCGGAAGCGAGCGCAGAGCTCGATGCCGCTTCGGAGGACGCCAACGAATCGGACGACGAAGATCAGAGCAACGAGAGTCCCATCCCCGGATTCGGCGTCTCCGCAGCTCTCGTCACCCTGCTGGCCGCTACTGCAGTCGTCGCACGGCGACGATAGCTCGAGGAATCCGTTTTCGCTTCAGTCTTCTCTCTGGACGTCCCGTTGGCGGCACTGACGTATCGTTTTGAAAAGGGTTTACTCGCCGGGCTACCCAGACCGTAGCATGGTCGAGAACGTCATCTGGCCCGCCTATCTCGATGCGAGCCTCTCGAGGGCCGAGGGACGGCGCGTGTCCGAGGATCTGGCGGTCGAGGAACCGACGGTCGACGAGATCGCGAAGTCCGTCCAGCAGATCGGGTACGACGCCACGATCGAGCGGGACAAGTCCTACTCCCGAGAGCACTGGGCCGACCGGGGCCGGGTCGTCGTTCGCGGGGCCGACGACTCGAGCAAAAACGATCTCGTCCAAGCCGTGGCGGCGTACGTCGTCGCGATGCGCGACTGAAATGCGCCGAGTAGGCGCAGTCGTCCGGACCGCGCAGGGACTGGCCGTCCTCCGAGCGGACGAGGCGGACGACGCCGGCAGCAATACGCCCGAGGAGTTCCGCGACGAGATCGGCACGATGGTCCTCGACGACGACCTCGAGGGGGTCGGCCGCGTCGTCGACGTCTTCGGCCCCGTCTCGAGGCCGTATCTGGCGGTGACGCCGGACGACGGCGTTCACCTGCCGTCGCTGATTGGATCAACGTTGTACGCGCGGTAGCGTCGTCGCTCGCCGTCTCGTTTTCCGCTTCAGTTCGGTTTTCGGCACATCGTGCGGTGGCGCGCGCTGTCTGCGAGGCGCGACCGTCGGGAGCACCTCGAAAGCGAATAGTGCGGGACCGGCGGTCCCGCGAACCATGCGAACGGTGCGCGGTTCGGAGCGACTGCCGGGAGCGAGAACCGCGAGGTGAACGGGGAACGAGGTGACCCGTGAGCAGACGGAGAGCGAAGCGATCCGTGAGCAGGCCGTCCGAACGACAGTGAGGGCGGCCGACGATGCCGTGCGATGGATGAGTGAGTGAGCGGAGCGAGCGAACGAATCGGTTGGGGAGGGCGTTGCGATTCCTGTTGCCGCGATAGCAGGACTCTTCTGTTACTTCGAGAGGCTCTGTTGAAACCCTATCATTCAGATATGTTTTAGCGCGAAACATACGCTCACTATATGTGCGAACGTATCGTCACCTGTCGAATCACCCATCAGTGGGTACAGTTAGGGGGAAAACAACATAGAACGTGAATGCAAGACCGATCCCAGTCCCAATAGCGGAGAAAGTCGTCTCCTGCCAAGACTCCCCAAACCCGCCGATCCCGATTACAAACCCCAGACCTAAACCAAGAAACAGTCCTAAAATGGCTCTCTGAAGCGGAGATTGAAAAATATCACGCATATCTGAAAATAGCTGTCATGGCTTATAAATTATAGCAATTGTACGATACATTGTGGCTGTTCACTGTCTCACCTGTACTTGCTGCAGAGGGTACCAACCCTATCATCTTCTAAGGATTTCAACAGACTCCTTCGAGATTATCTGCGCACACTGTTCGATATGCACAGTGTACAGTGCACTATGTACGAGACACAGGTACACGATACACAGCCGCCCTTCCAAAGTAGACGCCAAATCTGAAGTGGAAAAGACGATAGGAGCGGGGTGCAAACCTCGCGACATGAACGACCGGACGCGGGTCCTCGCCGCCGTCGGCACGACGGTCCTGCTGTTTCTCGGCGTCCAGCTCGGCGCGCTGGCGCTGCTCGAGCCGTTTCAGGAATCGGGACGGCAAGCCGTCGAGGATCCACAGAACCCGACGAATAGCGTCCTCTACGTCGGCGTCATGCTCGTCGCGACCGGGCTCATGCTCGCCGCGTTCAGGTACGACCTCGAGTGGCTCATCAGGCTCCTGCTCGTCGGCGTCAGCGTGATGATCTCGTGGTACGTCTTCGCCGAACTCGTGCCGGCTATCGTCGGGACGCTCGTCTCCGACGGGGTCGCAAATGCCCTCGCGATCGTCGCCTCACTGGCCGTCGGCGCGGCCTTGCTGTGGTATCCCGAGTGGTACGTCATCGACAGCGCGGGGGTGGTGATGGGCGCCGGCGCCGCCGCCCTGTTCGGGATCAGTTTCGGCCTGCTGCCCGCGCTACTCCTGCTCTCGGTGCTCGCGATCTACGACGCCATCAGCGTCTACGGCACCGAACACATGCTCGATCTCGCCGACGGCGTCATGGACCTCAAGATCCCCGTCGTACTCGTTATACCCATGACTCTCTCCTACTCCTATCTCGCGGCCGGCAGCACCGACGACGTGCTCGAGGACGATCGCAACCCCGATCAGACCGCCACCAACGAGAGCGCCACCGACGAGAGCGCCGCCGACGGCGGTCAACGAGACAGCGGCGCG
>NZ_JAQIVI010000714.1 GCF_028618695.1 Natrinema soli
CGTCCTCGTCGGGATCGACGGTCGCGTCCGTCCGCTGCGCGTCGTCGCCGATATCGACCGCGGCGTCCGTCCGCCGGTCGTCGTCATCGGGTTGGACCGAGAGCCCGGAATCGCGGTCCGCCAGTTCGGTCGGGTCGACCTCCGCACCGCGGGCCCGTTCCTCGACCGTATCCATTTCGTCGGCCGCGCTCAGATCGTCATCGTCGGCCATGTCGTCCGCAATCTCCGTTTCATCGATTCCGCTCATTCCGCCGGCCGGTTCCGTCTCCGGCGTTTGGCCCGATAACTCGTTGCGCTCGGCGTCCGCGTCGGCCGTTGAGTCATCTCGAATCGGGAGTCCGCCCTCGAGCCGAACGGCGTCCGCGGTGATCTCGCGAACCGATTCCCGGTCGAGTACGACCGTCTCCTCGGCCCCCTTCTCCCAGCCCAGCGACGACTTGATCGAGCCGACGACCGTCGGATCCGGCCTGACGTGGGCGACGTCCCCTTCGACGGCGGTGACGACCCCGACCGCCTCGCCGGCGTCGTTCTCGACGGACTTGTCGACATCGCCGTCCGAAAACGTGGCACACATACCGTCAGCTATCGCGACTCGAGGCAAGCCGGTGGTGCCTGCAACAGCCAGTCGACGCCGCGGGACGATACCGGTCTCCGACCGCACTCGAGCCACCAGTCGATCGAAAACCGCACCTCGAGACTGTCAGTCGAGCAGAAAACGCAACAGCGCGCCCACACCGTCGAACGCCTCGCGGGATTCTCCGCCGATCGGGTTCAGTCCTCGCGCTCGAGTTGATCGCCGCCGAACTCGTCGTCACTCTGGATCCGGGAGGCCTGCGGGCCGTCCTGATCCTGATACTTCGAGCCGCGCTCGCTGCCGTAGGGCCGCTCCGCGGGCGTCTTGAGTTCGGTAAAGGTGAGCTGCGAGATGCGCATCCCCGGGGTGAGCGCGACCGGTGCGGAGCCGAGGTTCGATAGCTCGAGGGTGATCTGGCCCCGGTACCCAGGATCGCAGAGCCCGGCCGTGGCGTGAACGACGACCGCGAGTCGCCCCAGCGAGGAGCGTCCCTCCACGTGCGCGATCAGGTCGTTCGGAATCTCGACGCGCTCGTGGGTCGTCCCCAGCACGAAATCTCCGGGGTGCAGGATGAAGTCATCGCCGTCCTCGACGAGCGTCTCGGTGACGTAATCATCGACCTCGTCCTCGGAGTTGGGGTGAATACAGGGGATGTTCGTCCGCTGGAACTCGAGGAACTCCCGGCCGAGTCGGAGGTCGACGCTCGCGGGCTGGATCTGCAGTTTCGGATCGTCGAGGGGGTCGACGACGAGGTCGCCGGCCTCGAGGCGCTCGAGGATGTCCGCATCGGAGAGTATCATACCGTGTCAGAGCGAGTACGGGGCCCTAAATTTCCCGGTCCGCGGTCGGCCCCGACGGAAGCGCCGTGAACCAGCGCGCGACTCGAGTACTCCCCAGACAGCGGCGACACTCGACACCGGTGGCGTGATAGTCGCGTTCGCGACACGGTCGTCATCGTGTGAATTATCCGAAAACCTCTCTTAGACGGCCTAACCGATTATAACGCTGTATCACGAAGGCCGTCGCATGGATGGGATCCAGAACCGATTTAACGGAGACACGAGGGTTCTGCATCAGCGAGCGATCAGAATACCGCTTCCTGATATGGAAGCCGAGCGGGCCTTCCACGAGAACATGATGACCGTGGCCGACGCTCGAGAGCGAAAGGCGGACCTCCTCGCGGACCCTACGGTGTCAGTACTGGACGCCTACGAAGCGGAACGCGATCATATCGGCGAGAGTTTCAGGCGGCGGCTCCGACGGATCGCCGGCGAGGACTTCCACGAGGCTGCGATGGCGTACAACCGCGGCGAGCGCGACGACCGGATCGGAGCGGTCGCCGCGTATTACTTCGAGGGAGCGTGGCGGGCACAACAGCAGACGACCATTACGGATATGCTGCTCTCCCCGCTTACCCTCCGCTACCCCGATAGTTACACGCTGAATATCCGATTCGCGAGCGGGTACACCACCAAGGAGTCGGTCTGTTACGAGTCACCGGAACACTCCGCCGAAGAACTGACCGACGAGCACGCGGAGACGTACTACGAGGAGAGCCTGTACTCACAGAAACAGGCGGCAACGTACCTCAGAGAGACGGCGGAGATCATCCGCGAGGAGTTTCCCGACCCGGACGAGACCGCGTTCGAGGAGCGAAAGTACGGCGGCATCGTCTCGGCCAGCGGCCGACGTGGCTCCGTCTTCTCGGCCATGCTCGAGCGCGTCGATCCGGATCCGAATCGGTTTGCGGAACCGATCGACGAGCCGATGCTCGTCGAAGCGGGGCCGGAGGCGAGACGAACGGAACGAGAGCTCTGTCTCGACGGCGAAATCGTTTGCTGACTCGTCGCACCGATCTGCGAACTGCTCGAAACGCCCGTCGAACGGGTTCTCGACCGCCTCGTCGTGCAAGTCGGTGATCGCTACTCGTTCCGAAGCGACGCTGCGAGGGACTCGAGTTCCGCTTTCCGGAAGGGGCCCTCGACGGCGTCCGGATCGACCCCGTCCTCGAGATCGATCCGTCGGCGAATGGCCGCTCGCATCTCCGATTTCGGGGGCAAATGGTTCGTCTCGATATCGGCGTCCACGGCGTCACAGATCGCGGCGAGCGCTTCCTTGGTGAACGCGGTCGATTCGACGCGTTCGTACCGCCCCACGGCTCGTCGGATCTCGTTCCGGAGGTCGTCGACAGTCGGTGACATACGGACAGAGAAGAGCCGAGCCGTGCTGTACATTTCGGTGGGTCGCCACCTGTCCTTCTTCGTCTTCGTCTCCCGCCATGATCTTTGTCTCCCGTCATGACGGCGATCACAGCCCCGCCGTCGACCGGGCCACAGATAGTCAATGCTAACACCGCCCCCGTCCTCGTCTCGGCCATGAAACAGGCAATCGTCGCTCGCACCGACATCGGCATGGGGCAGGGTAAACTCGCCGCGCAGGTCGCGCACGCATCGCTGTCGGCCTACGAAAAGGCGGACAGCCAGTTACAGAAACAGTGGAAGCAGGGCGGCCAGAAGAAAGTCGTCCTGAAGGGCCAGAACGAGCGGCAACTGCACGAACTCTCCGAGATCGCCAAGAGCGATGGGATCCCCACCGCCATCATCCGGGACGCCGGTCACACCCAACTCGAGCCCGGGACCGTCACCGCGCTGGCCGTCGGCCCGGCGGCGGACGACCGCGTCGATAGCGTGACCGGCGAACTCTCACTGTTCTAATCCGAGCGGTAGCCGCGGGGTTCCTCTCTGACCGCAGACTCGTCGTCGGGAAGCGGCGCGTCGGTGATCGCGTCCGGAAGCATCGAATCGGTGACGACGTCCGGGAGCAGCGAGCGGACGTCGAACGATGCGCTTCCCAGAACCGCGAAGCCGGCGAAGATCGTCAGGAAGCCGGCGATCGCGAGCGCGTCGATGGTCTCGCCGAGCAGCGCCCAGCCGCCGAGCGTCGAGACGACGGGGACGACGTAGAAGATCAGGTTCGCGCGAATCGCGCCGGCCGTGTCGATGAGGCCGAAGTACGCGATGTACGCGATAACACCGGCAAAGATGCTGACGTAGCCCAGCGCGAGGACCGCTTCGGCGGACCACGTGATCGCTGCCGCCGACTCGCCGCCCGACCAGGCCAGCAGGTGACACAGCGCGGCGGCGAACGGCAGACCCCAGGCGATGCGAACCGGACTCGAGAGGTCGCTGTTGGCCCGGCGGA
>NZ_JAQIVI010000715.1 GCF_028618695.1 Natrinema soli
GGCCGGTCGTCTGGCTCAACGGCGACGAAGCGGTCGACACCGCCGCGCTCGTCGGCTCTCACGCCGGCGGCGAGCGCTACGAGGAGAACGATCAGTTCGTCAGCGGCGTCAGCAAGAAGACGGAGATCGTTCGCGAACGCTGGGTGGACAACCCGCTGTCCGTCGCGGTTCGAGAGGGCGCGACGCTCGTCTACAACGAGTTCTCGCGCAGCGATCCCGCCGCCCACAACGTCCTGCTCTCGGTCTTCGAGGAGGGCGTCCTCGAGCGGCCGGGAAAACACGGCGACGATCGGACGATCGACGTCCACCCCGAGTTCCGGGCGATCCTCACGTCCAACGACGTGGAGTACGCCGGCGTCCACGAACAGCAGGACGCGCTTCTCGACCGATTTATCGGCGTCCACGTCGACTACTACGACGACGAGACCGAGCGCGAGATCGTCGCCGCCCACGTCGACCTCTCCGAAGACGAGATCGCGACCGTCGTCGACACGACGCGAGCGCTTCGCGACGACCTCGAGATCGTCGTCGGTACGCGCGCGGCGATCACGGCCGCGAAGGGGCTGACCGTCTTCGACGGCCACGCCGAGACCGACGAGGACGGCGAGTTCGACGACGAGACGCTGGCGAACGTCTTCACGGACGTCCTCGCGCCGAAGATGGTCGGCGAGAAGGACGGCGACATCGACGACCTGCGATCGCGGATCACCGAGACGATCTGACCCACCACGGAGGCGATCGAATCGATCCGAACGAGCGACAGACCGACCCAAGACCAATGGCCGAAGCCGACACGCAATCACGGGAGCAGTGCAAGGCCATCACCACGGACGGCGAGCGCTGCTCACGGCCAGCGCAGGACGACGGCTTCTGCTTCCAACACGACGAGAGTGATCAAACAGTGAGCGACAGTCAGACAGCCCAAGAGGAAGAACAGGCCGACCAAACGGACGATACGGCCGAGAGCGGTGACGTCGAGCAGCCCCAATCCCGCGGGACGACGACGATGACCGCGGAGGAGAAGACCGATCCCGAGGAGGTCGACGAGGCGGCCGACGTCGAACAGGAGGAGATCGCGGGCATCCTCGCGGTCCGCAACACCGTGCAGTCGACCGCCGGGCAACTCATCGGCCACGAGTTCGACGGCGTCAGCGAAATCTCCCCGACCGACGACGGCTGGCGCGCGGTCGTCGAGGTCGTCGAACGCCGAGCCGTTCCCGACACGCAGGACATCATCGGCCGGTACGAGATCGAACTCGACACCGACGCCACCGTCCATGGCTATCGCCGCCTCGACCGCTACCGCCGCGGCGATACCGCCGAGTTCGAGTAACGGCCGATCGGCGCTCGTCCGCTCGAGCGAGACTCGGTCGCTCGAGTGGTAACGCCGGCCACTGTCGCTCACTCCCGTCGTCTCCTTTTCGTCGTACTTTCCCACCGCGTGATCGCTCACATCGGGGGCCGCCGTCGGCGGCGAGTGCCGATCGATCGTCGGCGACAGGCGGATCGGGCGGCCGGTAGTCACAACACCGCACGGGGTAGTAGCGCCGCGAGAGGACCTTCGCGGCGTTGAAATCTGTTGAAGTACAACTATAGGTAGTTGAATTGAAAGGAGGTTCATCATCTTCTATTCACTCGAAGGTTGTCTGAACGCCGCAATAACGACGTGTGCTTACTTAGCGTCGAGTTCCTCAGTAGTGAGTTTGTGACCTGTTTTCTGACCATGTTCACGAATTACTTCTGCTGCTTCATCCCCTTCTGTAGTCACCTCTTTTGAGAAAGCGCACATGTTGCAGACAATACGGATTGTTTCTGAATGCTGTTCAGTGTCCATGATACATGTATTATGTTTCAGCTGTATTAGGCGTTGTGAGGTTATTGAGATTCTGTTTGCGCCCGTTCAATTGTCTGCCTGTACTGAACGGCAATTACGTGTACAAACTGAACAATAAAGCAGAATGGATGAGTATTGAAAGAGACTATGAATCAGTTAGAATCCGTTTCTATAGCCAATATTCTTTGGAGGAACAATCATGGGGAAGCCAATGATTTGTAGAGTAGTATGAGTAAGAATGAAGACGAGACACAAAAAACCGTTGTCGCTTGTACAGAATGCGGTGATATGTACGTTGCACGCATCTCTCCAGATGGCTCTATTCAACCAGTAGGCATCGTCGATTGCACCTGCGGCGGCGGAAATTTGAATCAAATTAGAAACGAATACAGCATCGATTAGTAGGAAATAGTAATAGAGAGTGATTAATACTTCACATGTACTTACCGTCATGTTACTCGCGAAGTGCTATGAAACAAACGGAGACGATCTGTTCACTATAACTGCGAACCGAACACCGAAATTTCTGACAGGTATTGGGCAGGGTTGTCAAGTCGTGCAAGATACACAGTGCGAATGGAGCACGAGATCCGGCTCGATTTGAAAGTGGTGATCACTCCGTATAGTGCGCTCAGTTATCGGACTCGTCTGCTACCGGCAGCGTAAACGCAAACGTTGTTCCATCGCGAGGGTCGGGCTCGACCCAGATGTCGCCGCCGTGGCGCTCGATGATGCGCTCACACAGCGCCAGCCCAATTCCCGTCCCCGCGCCTTCCTCTTGCGTGTGGAGGCTCTGGAACACCTTGAAGATGCGGTCGGCGTCAGCGGGGTCGATACCGACGCCCTCATCGCGAACCGATATCATCCACTCGTCGCCCGCTCGTTCGGCCGAGACGTGCACTCGTGGTGGCTCGTCGCCGCTGTACTCAATTGCGTTGTCGAGCAGGTTTTGGAACACCTCCCGGAGCTGGTCGGAGTCGCCTTCGACGCGGGGGAGCGTCTCCGTGACGATCTCCGCATCCGTCTCCTCGGTTTTCACTTGGAGGTCCTTGCGAACGTCTTCGAGAACAGTGTTCAACTCGACCGGCTCTAAGGGGTGCCCACGTGTTTCGACCTGCGAATACTCGAGTAGTCCATCGATCATGTCGCGCATCCGGTCGGCACCATCGACCGCAAACTCGATGAACTCCCGGCCGTCCTCGTCGAGGTCGTCGGTATACCGCGACTCCAGCAACTGGAGGTAACTTGTCACCATCCGCAGGGGCTCTTGGAGGTCATGCGAGGCAGCGTAGGCGAACTGCTCCAAGCGTTCGTTGGACTCCTCGAGTTCCTGTTTATACACCTTGTGCTCGAGTTCATTGCTCACCCAGTTGCTGAGCAGCCCAACGAACGAGACTTCCCAATCAGAGAACGCCTCGGTCCGCGCCTCCATCCCGTAGAAGCAGAACGTCCCGTACACTTCTCCCTGGACGATGACCGGTGTCCCGAGATAACAGGCGATACCCCACTCGGGGTCGACTAGTTCCGGAGCCTCGGACTTCACGTCCTGCAGGACGAGCGTCTCCGCAGTCTCGACGACGCGTGAGCAATTGGGCAGGGTCTCCAGCGGTGTCGTGTCACCCGGTTCGAGGTCCACGGCTTCCGGCACGGCCACGTGTTCAAAGATGTATTCACCAGCATCTTCATTGACACGTGAGAGCGTCGCAAACTCGGTTCCGACTGTCGTCCGGACTACTTCAAGGAGCGGCTCTATCTGCTGGGAGAACGGCTGGTCTGCGGCCGCCATTACCTCATTGGCACGTCGGAGAGCTTGTTCCCGTTTCTCGATTTCTTGCTGACGGTCATCCGGTTCAGTGATGTCGCGGACGTACACTGAAAGCCCGGTTTCAGAGGGATATACATGGATTTCAAACCAACCGTCCTGTGGCGGATAGTGCGTCTCAAATGTGACAGCTTCTTGGGTCTCCATCGCACGTTCATGCTCCCACTGGAACGGCGAGTCGGTCAACATGGGAAACTCCTTCCAGATAATTTCCCCACGGAGATCTGCTTGGTCTCGCTGGAACAGGGTTTCAGCTTGGTCGTTGCAATACGTGAACCGCCAGTCTTCGTCAAGCGCGAAGACAGCGTCAGTTACGCGCTCCAAGACCTCTTCTGGAGAATTTTGATCGGAGGGTTCACTTCGCGTCTCCGGGTCCGTCATTAGATGCACTCAGTGCTTTGAGAGACATGGGTATTACGCATATCTACTGAACGGCTGGTTCATTGGCTTCGGGATGAAACAAAGAAAAGACGTCGTGCTGAACACAGCCTCTGTATACAGCACGCTGTTTTGGCAGCTATCGTAGATCGCGAGCTGGCAGACGGTCATGTAGATGCTGTCGACGTCCGGACGCTCCTCGCGGTTGACCTTGATCGGGACGAAGTTCTCGTTGAGCACCTCGGCGATCGCCTCGTCCTCGAAGCTCTCCGCTTCCATGACGTGCCACCAGTGACACGCCGAGTAGCCGATCGAGAGGAAGATCGGCACGTCGCGTTCCGTCGCGGCCTCGAGAGCCCGTTCGACCCAGGGCTGCCAGTTGACGGGATTGTCCGCGTGCTGGCGCAGATAGGGGCTTTCCTCCTCGACTCGGTTGCGCCGGGTCGGTCCCGAATCGGACGGCCGGCCGTTCTCGAGGCGGACCGATACCGGTCGACCCGAGCGACGATGCACCGCCGCGAGATAACTCGTTGCACAGCGTTTCGGCCCCGCGTCTGGTCTCGCTTCACCGCTGCTCGGACGAAGAGGCCGGAGCATTGCCGCATCCGTCGCCGGCCGAACCGACGTGACGGACCGTCGTTTCCAGGAGGGATAACTGCGTGCTGTACACCTGCGCGTCGGCTTCGAACACGTAGCGGGAATCGCTCTCGAGCGCTTCGCGCGTGAATACGATTGTCGTCCAACGGACCTGCTCCCCCCCGAATTCGGACCGGACAACGTACCCGGTGTACTCGTCGGGACGCGTCAGAACGGGAACCGTTTCGCCGTTCGGGAGCCTGAGGAGTTCGACGACGATCGTCGCCGGAAGCCGATCGACGACTCGGGCGGACGTCCCGGGTCGATACTCGTTCACGGGGACCAGTACCGAGCGATCCGATTCGGGCGAACGACCGCCGGCTTGGTTGGGAACATCCGGCTGTTGATTCGCCATACGCTCCGAAGAAGCGGCCGCTGGAACGCCGGGTTCTCTCGATCCGCTAGTACTCTCGTCAGCTATCGTGTATCGGTAGTGCATCGATATGCGCTTTCGCCGGCTCTCCTCCCATAGAGGGAGTCTTCGTTCGGGACCGAAATAAAATAGAGTTGAGGCGTTACTCGAGCGTCGTAGAGATGAGGTTCAGTCGGGTGCTGAACATCTGAGCGTCTTCGCCGAGCGTCCCGCTGTCACCGCTACTGAAACTCTGATCGCGGGTGAACAGGAGGATCGAGGGCGCCTGCGGCCCGTCCTCGACAGAGTACCGGACGACGTGACCTGTGTACTCGTCCGGTTGGGAGATCTCCGGCACGGTCTCCTCGTCGGCAGTCTGGAGAATTCTCACCGTCGTGCTCGTCTCGAGCTGTGAGACGACATCGAAACTCTCTCCGGCTTCGTAATTGTACGTGAAGACCAGCACTTGTCCCTCGTCATCTTGAACCATTGTTATTCACCTCCGTTCCCGGCGGTCGTCTCGTTCTCGTCGGCGGTCTCGTTCCCTCCGTTCGTGGTCGTATTGCCGCCGTCGCCACCACCGCCGTTGCCGCCACTACCGCCGTTCAGCGACGTACTCATGAGGTTCAGATCGGGGCTCAGCACCGACGCGTCCTCGCCGATCGTTCCGCTATCCCCGGAGCTCAGGCCCCCTCCTCGCGCAAACAGGAACGTCGTGATGCCAGATTCCTGGCCGATGTCGTATCGGATGATGTGACCGTTCCACTCGTCGGGCTGGGATATCTCCGGCACCGTTTCACCGTCCAGCTGTAACACGTCGACCGTCGTGCTCGCCTGAAGCTGGGCGAGGACGTCGAAGTCCGCACCGGGGTACAGATCGGCCGCGAATACCGCTAGTTGGTCTGCCTGTGCGCCGACCGTCGCCGTTCCGAAAGCGCCCGTTCCGAGCGTCAGCGCGCCCGTCGCGAGGGCACCCTTCGCCATGAACGACCGTCTCGAGTCGCCTGGTGTGTCTTGTTCACTCATAGTCTCTCATACCCCGTCACGGGGTGGAAAGATGTAGCCTGGGTTATCGAATAAACGCCGACGACCGTTCCTTCCCGTATGAATTAATTTAACGAGTCTGAGAAGAACTCCGAGTGATCGGCTTTCGAAGGCGTTCACAACGGCTGATTCGCTGATTTCAGTGGAACACTGCCACTGACAGTTTACCCGTTGGGCAATCAGACTTGCGAAGATCTGTCGAGGTTCTGGCGATGTCAGAAACAGAACCGACTCAGTTCACACGCGGAAGTAACGGATTGAGTCGTTCGCGCGAAGCAACAATAACCGTGGCGGTCGAACTCCAGATATCGGAGGGGACCGATCCGACACGGCCGATAGAGACGAGGTATATAACCAATGCGCGTCCAATATCCGCTCATAAGTGACGATAACCGCGAACGGTCGGATAGCGTGAACCGGCTCGATTCCGTTGATCGTTTCGGGAACCGAACCGGTTGCGATGGCCACACGCGATCGGTTCGAAAAGCGCCCCATTCCTGCCGGATAACCCGACGTGATAGTACCGGAATTCATTGTGATCGGAACGCGCGTTCTCGCGACAGTCAGGCGTTATGAGAGGCAGATATCGACAAAGACCATTTTCCATCGAACCAACCGGTGCGGTGTCGATTGCACTCCGGACGACTCACTCATCGTCAGTATCGGCGGCCGTCGGCATCGGGCCGAGTCATCCCCAAACCGAGCATTTTACACCAGCACACTTTCGAAAAGGAGGTTTAGTGAGAGAGCCCTGTAACGGGTTTAGAGTCGGAAGCGCGGTACGGCGTCCGTCGGCCGAGGAAAGTCAATCTTCGGAACGGTAACCGTCGGCGTATCGAACGATTCACGGAGACAATAGAGTGCTGTGTTGGAAACGGTAGCGGACTTTATCGTTTTCCGTCGTGCACCCAGTTCTGGCCATGGGAAACAGTGACGAGAATGATCGAGCACACTTTCGAGGGATACACCGTCGACGTTTCGTTCGAACAGCGGTCGCGGGAATCGGACTGGTAGGGAGTAACGGACGGTCGTTGGCTCAAGAGGAACCGGACGATACGGGAGTCCCCGTCGCCCGACACGGATCGTTTCCGGATTCCGACGACCAGACAGATGCCCTGTACACCTACCGCAAGCGGCGTGCGCTCGAGGTCCTCCTGACCGACCCCGAGGTCCACGCCGTCGCCGAGGACATGCTCTCGAGTTACGAAGCGTACGAACCGTACACGGATCACCTCGATGCGGTCAGCGTTCAGGGAAGTCCGGACGTCGAGATCGAAGGCGGCGTCGGCGACGGTCAGTTCGACGTCACCGCCGTCGAGAGACAAGTCGCCTACGGACTCGTCGATCGGCAGACGGACGACCTCGTCGCACTGACGATTACCGAACCGCAGGATGTCTCCTGGCGTGCGTGGGAGGCAAACGAACGCGAGGCGGCACAGCTCGAGCGGGTAATCGATACTCCCCGCGTTCAAACGTTCATCGACGGAACCGACTGGTTTCCGCTGTTTACGATCGCCGGGTCGATCACGTCCGCCAGGGGAATCGAGCACGGCGGCGTGAATCCGATCGTTCTGTTCCTCGCGGACGGCGATTCGATCGCGGCCGTGGTCGCCTACTTGGACGTCCGAGACGACGCCGGCGACGTGGTCGACGTGAGTCACGTGGACCGATTCGTCGAATTTCCCCCGCACGAACTGGCCGCCTCCCTCGTACCCAGAGACGATACCGTCGTCGGAGCCGTTCCCGACGTGTCGTTCGAGGAGCGACCGTGGTACACTGCGGACGACGGTATCCACCGGACCGAAGATCCCCCGACGTCGTTCGAACGATCCGGCTGGAACATCGACTGGAAACCGCCGGGCCAACACGGTGTCGAGATCTCCGCCTCGTATCAGGGAACGCCGGTCTTCGCGAGTCTCGAGTCGCCGGTGACGTTCACCGGATACGGCCTGCCGGAACGCGACGGCGAGACGACGCTGGACTGGTTCTTCCCGGACGACGACCCGGTCTTCAGCGGTGAGCTGCTTCGATGGGACCTCCACAGTCTCGAGTTCGGCGGACCGGGGCCCCTCGGCGTTATCGACTATTCCGAAGCGGACGACCGGCCGTCGGGATTCAGATTCAGTTCTCACTACGAAACGGGGGCACAAGAGCCCAACGGGCAGGATCACCACTCCGGCTACCGGTTCGGCCAGTCCAGTCACGAACTCGCCTACGACTTCTGGGCGGACGGAACGGTCAGTTCGATCTGGCGACGACAGGGACCGGGATTCGTCACCGAGTACGTGACCGCTGGAGCCGACGACGAGAACGGAACCGACGATGGAGAGGAAGCCGACGACGGTGAAGAACCCGAGTACGGTGTCCCCCACCACTCCGTCGCGTCGATCGCGATGGACGCCACTCCGGGGACGACGAACGGTGTTGAAGTAGGGATCGTCGATGGAACGGAGCGGACCACGCCCGAAACCGAGTTCTATCTGGTCGGCGAACAGGGGATCGTCGTCCAGTTTACGAATCCTGATGGACCGGAGACGATCGAACTGCCGCTCGACGAGGACATGGAAGTGGTCGTCGTCCGTCGGGCCGCCGGCGAGATCCCCGGGCAACAGCGACTCGAGGAGTCGTCGGTGGAGTCCAATTTCTATCATCCGGCCCAATACATCGGAGACGAACCGATCCAGGGGGAGCGCGTCGTCGCGTGGCTCTTGAGAGAGGCCCCAACGGCGGAGCTTCCCCATCCGACCGGCAGCACGTCGTTCGTCACCCGTAGTGCGATAACGCTGTCCGGCTATTGACCGGCGCGCAGCGGCTGACTCCGACCGCTCCTCGTTCCCCTCCTGAGCGCGTCGGCGTCGAACGGGAACCAGCGGACAGTATCCACTCGAGCGCGACGCTCACCTGAGGGCTTATTGTGGCATAATAACATGGTCTATATGGAGGGGAAGGTGGACATCCCGGTTCAACCCCCTGCAGAGGCGGATTGAGCTACGTCGGTTACCCCGTCCCCGACGTAGCTTTTCAGTGCTATCGTCGACTCGAGGAACCCCCGTTCTGCCTACAGCTGACTCGTTAGGGTGCAACTTTATTACCGATGGGGGTGATGAATGGTAATACGGCAGGGACCCATCACACCGAATGGCATGTATCCCGACGCGTCGTCTGCACCCCCTGCCGTTACCCCACCTGCCCTTTCGATACGATAGATCCCGCTCGAGGAACCCGGTTCTCTGAGTCGGAAATCCATTGTCGGTCGTCTGTTGTATATTGATACCGGGACTCACTATAGGAGCGCAGAAACTTGTTACATAGCGCCCACCCGTGTTCCCTGCTAGTGGTCCGTCAATCGTGGATCGATGAACAGAGAACCCACAGATCAAACTGATATAATTTGAAAAAGTTCTCTGAGGGCGTGCTAGATACAAAGCGCGTATATCCCACAAAATTCAATCAGAGATGGTGTTGGTGGTCGCAGTTAGTGAGAGTAGAGGTATTGTTGAAAGCCTATTCTTCAGACAGTTATCAGAGTGGACCGGCTCACTACAGGGTTACACCAAACAGACTCAATATACCCGTTATGAGGAAGTACAGGAGAGAACCCCCGAAGAATACTGCCACTGTTATCAGTATGACTGACTGTAGAACTGAATGTGCAGAATCCGTAGAATCTCCCTCCCCCTGAGCCATTCCAGTTCCATTATCTATGTATCCCATGGATTGGAGGGCTGAAGTCCCAGAATCTCCGTCCGCATTCTCCATTCTCGCTTCCATATCCCCATTTACACCCCCTCCTACATCACCATGCAGACTCCCCATTGCGCCACCACCGCCATCTCCGTCCATATTCATTCAAATACGCCGACACTAATAAGCTTTCTCCAGCGTTTATCTACGATTTCTCGAAAGAACACGAGAGACGCTCTGAATTCAGTACTCTGTATTCAGCACACTGTTTCTGCCAGCTATTAGAGAGGCAGATAGCCGCTCCGGTAACGCCTTCGGCTATACTTACCGCTCGGTCATAGTCTACTCTCTTCCCACCTAAGCGGACTCGACAATACTCATTATCGAGGTCTCATCCGCTCCTACTGCTGGAACAGTTCCGGTGTACCGTCTCGAATAGGCCAGCCTGTCTTCTCTCTAGCGCGGCGCGCGCTCTGCGCACCGCGCAATTTCCTGCCCTCTTAGGGCACTAGCGCTTCAGACGAACTGACCCTCGAGCCCATTTACAATCCCGTCCAACCACAAAACCGAAGCACCCGCTAGCCGTCGAGCCACTCGTGCAATCGATCGGAGGCCACACCGTCCACGGCGTCGACGTCGGTCCGGAAACCCGGTGTGCCCACTACGACACCGTCCGCGACGTGGTTGCGTTCAAATTCGCCTGCTGTGAGCGCTACTATCCCTGTTTTCGGTGCCACGAGGAAACGACGGACCACGAGGCCGTGCCGTGGCCTCGAGCCCGATTCGACGAGCCGTCCGTGCTGTGTGGCGGCTGCGGGACCGAACTCACCGTCCCCGACTACCTCGCGGCCGACTACAGCTGTCCGGCCTGCGACGCGGCGTTCAATCCCGGTTGTGCAAAGCACGCCGCGCTATACTTCGAGACGGAAGATTCGGACCTCGAGTGACCGAACGGACTCGAACTTCCTGTACGCCTCGAGCGACCGAACTCAGTCGTCGGCCGGAACCGCTCGCGAGTCGGTCTCGGCGGCCCGCTCGTCGGCCAGCGCCGCTTCGACCCGCGGCGGCA
>NZ_JAQIVI010000716.1 GCF_028618695.1 Natrinema soli
CTCGTCCTCGCCCGCGGGCTCGGCCGTCACGGCGACGCGGCCGTCGGTTTCGGCGACCGACCCGGCTTCGTAGCCGGTGTACACGTCGCAGTACGTCTCGAGCGACTCGGTCACGACCCTACTCACGTCGTCGTCCTCCCGCGGGACGAGCCGGTCGCTCCGGCCGACGATCGAGACATCCGCTCCCAGTGCGCCGAAGAAGTAGCCGAGCTCGGCACCGATGTAGCCGCCGCCGACGATCACGAGGTCGTCGGGTCGGTCCGCGAGGAAGAGCGCGTCGTCGCTCGTGCGGTAGTCGACGTCCTCGAGGCCGTCGATCGGCGGGACCATCGGTCGGCCCCCCACGGCGATAACGACGGTGTCGCCGCTGATCTCCGCCGTTTCGTTCCCCTCGCCGTTCAGTTCGATCTCGATCGTCCGGTCGTCGACGAACCGCCCTTCACCGCGGTAGAGCGCGACGTTCTCGGTGTCCTGCAGGCTCGACTCCTGATTGCTCGCCTTCTCGTAGACCGTGTCGTGGATCGAGGCCGTGATCTCTCCGTAATCGATATCGTCCAACTGCGCTGGAACGCCGAACTCCTCGGCTCCGCGCACGCCTTCCGCGACGTCCGCGCGGTGGATGAGCGCCTTCGAGGGGACACAGCCCCGCGTGATGCAGGCCCCGCCGAGCGGCCCGGGTTCGACGACCGCAGCCTCGAGTCCCTGGTCGGCCGCTGCGGTCGCGACCTGACTCCCCGATCCGCCGCCGAGGACGACGATGTCGTACGCGTCCATACCGTTCGAAACCACGAACGGCCGCGTAAAACGGGAGCCTGCTATGCGAACGGCTCCCCTTCACTGCCGCGCTGGCCAACGATTGTCACCGCTGCCGTCCCGGCGAGTCCGTGATTCCCCTCGTCGTCGCGTTCCCACTCGAGTCGGCCCGTCGATTCGTCGCCGTCGAACCCGGTTTCGTCGGCTCGGAAGAACAGGAGGAGAGCCGGCCGATCGTCCCGATCCGCGTCGATGACGTGTCCGTCGCCGATCGGTCGGGCACCGCCGCCGTCACCGACGACATCGGGCGCACCGAACCGGTACCGAACCGGCTCGCTCGTCGGATCGAACTCGTCTGTCTGTCGGACCGCGACGGGGATCACGCCGCGACCGTCCGGATTGATCGGCGCGCGATCGCAGCCCGGTCGGATCTCTATCTCGAGGTCAGCCGGGAAGTGTGCGGCGGCCTGTCCGCCGAACGCTGCGATTCCGAGCGTCGTCGCAACCAGCCCCGTTCCGGCTCGGAGAACGCGTCGCCGACCGAACGCAGCGTTCGTTTTCGTCGATTCTACCTGTCGTGACGGCTCGTGCGGTGTGTCTGCCATACGACGCTCGTAGATTCATCGCCGCTGGTAATATCCGATCTGGTCTCCCTCTCGAAAAAACGTGTACTGATACCGACTCTCTCGGCCAATCTCGGGGCGTCATCGAACGCAGGTCGTCTCAGAGCCAGTCGTCGCCCGGATCGTCGTCCGTCGCGTCCATGTACCCCTCGACCGCCGCCGCGAGATTCGCGAGAGCCTCCTCGGGCGTCTGTCCCTGGCTCGAGACGCCGGTCTCCTCGTCGTCGGCGATGTGGAGGCCGTGCTCGTTTTGCCGCATGGTCACGTCCGCATCGGCGAGGGCCTCGTACTCCGAGGGATCCACGTCTGCGTCGGAACTCATACGTGGGGATTGTCGCGGTCGAGTGAAATACTCTCCGACGGCAGGCAATCGGTTCGAGCGATGAGCGCTCGAGCGGGCAAATCGGACCGATTGCGCCGGTCGTAGAAAAAGCCTTTAACGCCATCGCCACGTAGTCCCGACAAATGGTACTCGACGATCTCGGGAGTTCTCTGCGGGGCACCCTCGACACGCTCCGCGGGAAGTCGCGACTCAGCGAGGAAGACATCGAGGAGATCGTCAAGGAGATCCAGCGCTCGCTGCTCTCCGCCGACGTCGACGTCTCGCTCGTGATGGCGCTGTCGGACAACATCAAAGAGCGAGCCCTCGAGGAAGAACCCCCGGCCGGCACCCCGGCGCGGGACTTCGTCCTTCGCATCGTCTACGAGGAACTGGTCGATCTCATCGGCGACTCCATCGAGTTGCCCCTCGAGGAACAGACGATCCTGCTGGCCGGCCTGCAGGGATCCGGTAAAACCACGTCCGCCGCGAAGATGGCCTGGTGGTTCTCCACGAAGGGGCTCCGACCGGCCGTCATTCAGACGGACACCTTCCGCCCCGGCGCGTACGATCAGGCCCAGGAGATGGCCGAGCGCGCCGAGGTCGACTTCTACGGCGATCCCGACGGCGAGGATCCCGTCGAAATCGCCCGCGAGGGCCTCGAGGCGACGAGCGAGGCCGACGTCCACATCGTGGACACGGCGGGTCGCCACGCGCTCGAGGACGATCTGATCGCCGAGATCGAGCAGATCGAGGGCGTCGTCGAGCCCGACACGTCCCTGCTCGTTCTGGACGCCGCGATCGGGCAGGGAGCGAAGGAGCAGGCCCAGCAGTTCGACGAGTCGATCGGGATCGACGGCGTCGTCATCACGAAGTTAGACGGGACGGCGAAGGGTGGCGGTGCCCTCACCGCGGTGGACCAGACCGACTCCTCGATCGCATTCCTCGGAACCGGCGAGGAGGTCCAGGACGTCGAGCGCTTCGAGCCCGACGGCTTCATCTCGCGGCTGCTCGGGATGGGCGATCTCAGTCAGCTCGCCGAGCGCGTCGAGCGCGCGATGGAGCAGACCGATATCGAGGAAGACGACTGGGACCCCGAGGACATGCTGCAGGGGCAGTTCACCCTGAACGACATGCAAAAGCAGATGGAGGCGATGAACAACATGGGGCCGCTCGACCAGGTGATGGACATGATCCCCGGCCTCGGCGGCGGGATCAAAGATCAGCTGCCCGACGACGCGATGGACGTCACCCAGGACCGGATGCGAGCGTTCACGGTGATCATGGACTCGATGACCGATGCGGAGAAGGAATATCCCAAGGCCATCGGTGCGAGCCAGATCAAGCGCATCGCCCGCGGTTCGGGGACCAGCGAGGAGCAGGTCCGGGAACTGCTTCAGCAGTACAAGATGATGGAACGCACCATCAAGCAGTTCCAGGGCATGGGCTCCGAACAGGAGATGCAGCGCATGATGAAGCAGATGCAACAGGGCGGCGGTGGCGGTGGCGGCGGGATGGGCGGTATGGGGCCGTTCGGGTAGATTCCACCCGCGTTTCGCCGATCATCGACTCACGAACCGCTCCCGTTCTGTCGGTTCGGAAGACTCTCTCGCTGCCACTACGTTAATGACCTTCTAGACGAATCCTCGAGTAGAATGAATCGTCGGCAGTATCTCGCCCGCACCGGTGCGGCCGGTGTGAGCACTGGAACCCTGGCAGTGCTGGCCGGCTGTCTCGGTGGGCTCACCGGCTCGTCGGACACGGGCAACGTCGCGGTCAGCGATCGGACCGGCGAACGCGCGATCGCTCGTGCGGCGGGGAGCCTGAACGAGGCCGCCCAGTCGCTACACGAACTCGAGAATCTCGAGAACCCCGAAGCGGTCGAGTTCGATCCGACGGTGCCGCGCGACCACCTCTCGGCGGCTCGCGAACACCTCGAGACTGCGAAATCGGAACTGGATGATGACCGGACGAGCGACGTCGAGACGCTTCGCTCGTACGCGGACGCCGTCGACGGCCTCGTCGCGGTGACCGCGGCAGTCACCGACGATACGATCGCCGACGACATCGACGCCGTCAACGCGGCGCTCGAGGAGGAGGGGGACCTCGAGGCGGCGAACGACACCGTCGGTGAACGCAACGAGACCGTCACCGGTGCGCGCGAGCGCCACGAGGAATCGACGGCGACGATCGATGCCCTCGACGCCGATCGGCTCGGCGAACTGTCCGGCATCGACCTCGCGGATCTCGAGGACGGCGCGGCCGCGCTCGGCGATGCGGTGACGTCGCTCGAGACGCTCACCGAGACGTACGATGCGACGCTAAGCGAGGACGACGGATTCGGCGCGCTCGAGCGCGGGCGGGACCAGCTGGAAAACGACGAGTACGAGGACGCACAGGGCGAGTTTGAGATCGCCGAAGCGACGTTTGCGGCGTCGCTGGACCGACTCGAAACCGGGCGGTCTGAGTCCCCGGAGGGATACGTCGACTACTTCGTGACGGCGTCGTGTCAGAACGGCCACCTGCGAGACGCGGCAGCGGCGTTCGCCGAATCGGCGGCCGCCGCTGCGGACAGGAATCCGGTCGCTGCCGAGAACCACAGAAATCAGGGCGAAAAATCGCTCGATACGGTCGGTTCCTGTACCGACTAGTTGGACGACCCGGTCGCCCCAGCGTCGCGCTCGCGGGCGGCCGCCGGCGGAAGTTCGTCGATCAGAACGACCGCGTTCCCCTCGAGAATCGTCGTGCCGTCGCCGTCGAGCACGTGATGGCCGTAACTGACGAAATCGACTCCCCGTTCCCACCGTGTCAGCGCCGTGGCGAATCGGTCCTGATCGCGGTCGCAATCAGCTCCCGGGCGGGCTCGATGGCCCCCGTGGCTGTTCGGTCCCGCCGGCGCTGTTCGAGCGCGACCGCGAGTGACCGGGTTCGAGATCGGCTCGAGCGGCACAGCGGGATGGAGAGAACAACGAGTTGCGACTCGGGAGCACCGATTCAGGTGTCGACCGGCCGCCCGTCTTCCGTCGGCGGCGCGATGTGGTCGACGTACTCCTCGAGGCTCGGTTCGTCGACCCGGACCCGGACGGCGATCTCGCCGAGTTCGTCGGGTTTGCCGACCGAGAAGTTGACGTAGTCCTCGAAAGCCGCCTGCTTTTTCAGCGCGAAGGTGAACGCGTCGCCCTCGCGGTTGGCGAAGAACTCGCCGCGGGCGGTGTCGAGGATCTCCTGCCGGTGCAACTGCTCCGAGAAGTGATCGAGCGTGTGGGCCTCGCCCCTGACCTCGCCGAACTCCGCCTCGAGGTCGGCGGTGGGAAAGATATTCTCGACGGCATCGATCACGCGACTCGTGACCTCGGTGTCGTATATCGGTGCCGTAATCTCCACGTCGACGCGGTAAATCTCGCTCATGGGTCCGCTTCGGCCTCGGCACGTTTCTCGTCGTCGGTTCCCCGGATGATCGACCGGATCCGATCGTGGAACGCCTCGAGCGAGTCGGTGTTCTCGACGACCACGTCGGCGCGGGCCATCGCGTCGTCCATCCCGAAGCCGCGCTCGCGTTCGTCGCGGGCGGCCAGCCCCTCGCC
>NZ_JAQIVI010000717.1 GCF_028618695.1 Natrinema soli
GAGGACGACGCAGCCGTCGCGTCCGCCATCGACGACGGGCCGTCCAGACGAGAGGCGGTCGCCACGGGCGTGGCGTCCGCCGTCGTCGGCTCGAGTTCGAGCAGGTGGCGGCGGACCGAGTCGTAGTTGACGACCGACGAGGCCATCCCGATGTGATTCGTGATCCCGTCGTCACCGACCGTCACGAGCCCGAGGGGATCGTTGAACCGGCGTGCGTTGCCCGCGATGACGAGCGCGATTTCTCGGAGCGCCTCGAGTTGCGTCTCGGCTCGCTGGCCGGTCGCGAGCGAGGCGCGGTGGTCGACGACCAGCAGCGTTCGTCGGTCGGTCTCGGCCTCGTACTCGCGGACGTACGGCGTCCCGTGGCGTGCCGTTGCCTTCCAGTCGATCTGCTTCTCCGTATCGCCCGGCACGTACTCGCGGAGTTCCGCCAGCTCAATCCCCGACCCCGTCTGACCGGTCTCGTGGGACCCGTACGAGGCGGCGATCCGGTCACCTCCCTCACCGACGTGAATCGTCCGGGGGCTGGGCGGTTCGACGGCCACGGTCGGCATCGTCCCCGCGGTGATCGTCTCGCTGAATAGTCCGTCCGTCGCCGTCACGGTCGCGTTATCGAACGAGTGACGGCCGGCGATGGGCCAGCGACTCGTTCGCGTTCGATCCGCTCGCTCGACGCTCGGCGCGAGCGTCACGGCGATCGGTTCGGTCGTCGTGGCACCGAGCGGGAGCCCGGCAGTGATCTCGAGGGTCAATGCCGTCTCGGTCTCGCGCCTCACAGTGAGCGTGACCGGCATCTCGTCTCCGGTACGGACGGCCGTCCGGGCGGGCGACTGCATGACCGACAGTGAGTCGATCGTGCGCTCGATATCCCGGATGAAGCGGTACTGGTGAGCGAGCAGCCACGCGCCCAGGAAGGCCGACCCGGCGAGCACGATCGGCCGTGCAAACACGACCGCAAGGACGGCGAGCACCGCAGCGAGTGCAACGACCGTCCAGCCGCGGCGCGTGAGATTCATGCCTTGATAGATTTCGGTGACGGTGTTGAAAGTACTGGTTGCGCGCGGGATCTCGGTCAGCGTTCGCCACCGAGTCGAGTCATCCCGGTCTGACCGGGTGATCACTCGCAGTGGATACGACTCGAGAGAATACCTTATTGGGATGGGTCTCAACTCTCCGCTATGAACAACGCCGGTGGTCGCGCGTTGATCCTCGCTCTGTTCGTCGTCTCCGTGGCGATTACCGGCGGGATCGTCACAACAGGTTCGGCCGTCGCAGTCGACGACGATGCCGTCCAGCACGTTGTGGCCCAGCAAAACGCCACCGACGAGGATCGAAACGAGACGACCCCCCATCGGAATCCCGACGATTACTCCGAGGACGGCGACCTTGCGGGCGTCGAGGGCGTGCTGATGGATCAACTAATGTCCCAGCTCAGCGAGGGAGCGATCCAGCTCAGTGAGGGCGAGTACGAGCTCGCCAGTGAACACGTCGACGAGGAGTACCGCGATCGGCTGGGTCAGTACGTCGACGTGGCGGGGCAGACCGAGGGGGAGAGTCACGAGGAACAGTTCAGGGAAATTGGTGAGCAGCAGGCCCGGCTGTCCGAAGCCGTTCAGGAGTATCGTGAGAAGAAGGAGCAGTACGAGGCGGCCCGTGAGGTAGGCGACGAGGAACGGGCACGCGAACTCGCACGCGAACTCGAGATGCTCGCCGACGAAATCGACTCCCTCGGCGGGTCCGTTCGTGAGAACTACGACGCGATCGAGGGGACGACGGGGTCCGATCTTTCGGAGCCAGACACGGCGGTCGAGGAGGTCACCGACGACGTCCAGGCCGAACAGGAAGCCGTTCGCGAACAGCAATTCGAGGGAACGGAGCTGACGCTGACACCCGAACGCGAGACGATCTCGTTCCTCGAACCGCTGGTTGCGACAGGCGAACTCCGAACGACAGATGGAACTCCGATCGCGAACGAGGAGATCAGACTCGATATCGGAAACCACACTGAGCGGGTCACGACGGATTCGACGGGTGCGTTCACGCTCGAGTACCGTCCGACTAACGAGTCGCTCTCGGCCGATGAACTTGAGATTCAGTACGTCCCCGAGACGCAATCAACGTATCTGGGCGACGAGACGAACGTGAGCGTCTCGATCGAGCAAGCCGAGCCGTCGGTATCGCTGGAGGAGACACCGAGCGAGTTGTCTTACGGCGAACAGGACTCGATTTCGGGTGAGCTGACAGTCGATGGGGTCGCCGTTGACAACGTCTCCCTCGCGGTGACCGTCGACGGAGAGCGAATCGGCACTGCCGTGGCCCGAAACGGAATCTTCGACACCTCGGTCTCGCTGCCGGCGGCCGTCGAAGACGGCCAACAGGAACTGAGCGTCCGTCTGCCGTTCGAGGACCGCGCCCTCGCCGCGGCGGCCGACGAAACGAGCGTGACAGTCAGCGAGACCGAGAGCGAACTCTCGATCGAGGGGCTGTCGGACGGCGACCGTGGGGTGACGGTCAACGGGACGCTCTCCACGGCCGATGGCGACGGCGTTCGGGGCGAGCCCGTACAGATTCAAATCGACGGCGCGACCGTCGGCACTGTCACGACCGAAGCGGGCGGGACGTTCGAGGAAACCGTCTCTGCTCCGGATTCGATCGACGGAGGCGAAGTGACCGTGACTGCGGTCTACGACGGGAGCGGCTCGAACATCGAGGCCGCGACGGCCGAATCGGCCGTTACGATCGGCGACGCGGAACCGCAGTTGCCGTCCCCAGTCCGACTCGCCGCTGGATTCCTCGCCGTGATCGCGGCCGGTCTCGGCGTCTGGTGGTATCGCCGCGCCGCCGAAACGGGCCCTGCGGACGGTACCGCGGGCGACGGGGAGTCC
>NZ_JAQIVI010000718.1 GCF_028618695.1 Natrinema soli
GACGACGAGCGGCGCGGTGAGCACGGCCGGAACGGGACCGGCGGCCGCCCAGAGGGATCCGACGCAGCCGACGAAGGCGGCGCTTGCGGCGAAGATCGCGACTAGGATCTCGGTCGGCGCGAGGGGATTTTCGGCGTCCTCTCCCCTGACGTAGTGGTCGACGTAGCCGTCCTTGAGGTGGGCGACGTAGACGGCCAGCCCGATCGCGAGTGCGTGGACGACTGCCGTCGTGACCGTGGCGTCGCCGGCGAGGAGGACGCCGAAGAACGACATCGCGATCCCCGGCAGGAGGAACACTGGTTGGACGTGCGCGGCGAGCCCTCGAGTCGTCCGGCGAAGCCGCGTTGGGTGCGAGCGTTCTTGCACGCTCGTTCGTGGGTGTCGAGGGTTATAACCGGTCCCGTTCAGCGACGCCTCGGCCCGGATTCGGCACCGGGGAACCACCGAACAGCACTCCCCGTCAAACCGCGGTTCATCATAATAATTAATACGCCCGGTAGCCGGTATCACACATAGGCGACCAGACTGATGAAGTTTATTGACACGTTCGAGCGAACCGTCCGGTGTCACTCGTCGAAGACGGCGCTCGTGACCGACGACGGTCAGTCGATGACGTACGGCGAACTGGACGACCGAACGACCCGACTCGCGAACGCGCTGAACGAACGCGTCCCGGATCGACGCATCGCGACACTCGCCCGCACAGGAACGACTGCGATCGAGACGATGCTGGCGAGCCAGAAGCGGGGACTCGCGAACGTACAGCTCCCGTTCCGCGATAGCCCCGGCACCCTCGCGTCGATACTCGAGCCGACAGGGGCGGCGACTCTGCTGTTCGACGACGCGAACGCCGAAAAGGCCCTCGAGGTGCTCGACCGCACGGCGATCGAGATGGGGATCCACGCGGGCGAGAAGACGATCGACCGTGCGGACATCGAAGACTACGAGGACGTGATCGCGAACGCGTCGACGGAGCCGGTCGAGCCGGATCCGGCGTACGAACACGGCATCTTCTACACGAGCGGAACCACAGGCACGCCGAAGGGGGTGCTGTTCGACCAGGAGCAGATGTGGTACGGTGCCGCGCAGGTCGTCATGGAGATGTCCATCGTAGAGACGGACACCGCGCTCGTCACGACGCCCTGGTACCACATGGTGACGACCGACGCGTGGATCCTCCCGCACGTCATGGCAGGCGCGACGATGGTCGTGCAGTCCGACTTCGAACCGGACGAGGCGCTTCGCCTCGTCCAGGACCACGACGTAACGGGGATGCTCGCCGTTCCGACCCAGTTACACGTGCTGGCCGACGCGCAGGCAGAGGAGGGGTACGACGTCGACACCCTCTCGTACATCCGCACGGGCGGGTCGATCGTGACTGAGCGGCTCGTCGAAAAGGCCTCGGAGCACCTGACCGAGAGCGTGTACAACACCTACGGACTGACCGAGGGCGGCCCGAATCTCACCTTCGCCCACCCGTCGCTGCAGGACGACCACACCGGGACGATCGGCACGGAGTCGTTCACGTGGGAGCTTCGGGTCGTCGAGGCTGCAGACCCGGACGAGGATCCCGACCCGACGGCGACCGTCGAACCGGGCGAGATCGGCGAGATCATCGCCCGCGGACCGGGCATGAGCGACGGCTACCTGGACCACCCCGAGGAGAGCGAGCGAACGTACGTCGACGGTTGGCTCCGGACGGGCGACTGCGCGGAACTCGACGAGGACGGCTACCTCTACATCGTCGGCCGCGTCGACAACATGATCGTCAGCGGTGGGGAGAACGTCTACCCCGAGGAGGTCGAGGACGTCCTCGAGTCTCACGATGCGGTCGAGGAGGCGGTCGTGGTCGGCCTCGAGGACGAACAGTGGGGTCACCGCATCGCGTGCGTCGTCTACGCGAACGGGCCCGACGACGTCGACGTCGAGGCCCTCGACCGGTTCTGCGAGGACAACGACGAACTGGCCAACTTCAAGCGACCGCGCGAGTACGCGGTGACGAGCGAACCGCTCCCACGGACTGACACGGGAACGATCGAACGGGCGACGATCTACGAGGTGTTCTTCGACGCGTAAGGGATCGAGGACACGCGGACGTTCCGACGCTGGTCGCTTGCTCCGGGCGGGGCTGCCGGACGTCCCCGTTCCGCGCACCGATGATCGGTCGGAACGCGCCGTCCGCCATCTCGATACCCAACTAGGGAAAACGTTTTCAGCCGCTGATTCGACTGCCTCTGTATGGCCGTGACGAGCCTGTTTGACCCGAGCGGAATCGCTGTGGTGGGGGCCTCCGAGACGCCCGGAAAGATCGGTTACGAAGCGATGCGAAACGCCGTCAAGTTCGACGGTCCGGTGTACCCGGTCAACCCGTCGGCGGAGGGGACCGCGTTCGACCGGGAGTTCGTGTCCTCTGTGACCGATATCGAGGATGACGCCGTCGACCTCGCGCTACTGTGCGTGCCGGCGACGGTCGTCCCGGACGTCGTCGAGGAGTGCGGCGAGGCGGGAATCGGTGGCGCGGTCGTATTCGCGGGCGGCTTCGCCGAGGCGGGCGAAGCGGGCGTGCGGTTGCAGCGG
>NZ_JAQIVI010000719.1 GCF_028618695.1 Natrinema soli
GAACCCGCTCCGGCTGACCTCGCGCGGGCACACGTTCCGCCGGAGATGATCGCCTTTCTCGAGCGCGGCGACCGGGCGATCGAAGACGCCCGCGAGGCCCTCGAGTACGCGGCAGAGACGGACGCCGAGCGCGGTCCCGGCGGTGCGAAGATCCGGTACGAACCCGGCGAGTACGACCTGCTCGCACCGCTTCCCCGGCCGAACTCGCTGCGCGACTGCATGGCGATCGAAGAGCACGTCCAGAACAGCATGGACGGCGAGATCGCAGACGTCTGGTACGACCTGCCGGTCTACTACAAGGGCAACGCCGACAGCGTCGTCGTGCCCGGCGAAACCATCCGCTGGCCCGACTACTCCGACATTATGGACTACGAACTCGAGATCGCGGCCGTGATCGGGAAGCGGGGCCGGGACATCCCGGTGGCGGAAGCCGAGGCACATATCGCCGGCTACACCGTCTTCAACGATTTCAGCGCCCGCGATATCCAGGGCCGAGAGATGGAGGGCCGGTTGGGCCCCGCGAAGGGCAAGGACTTCGCGAACGGGCTCGGTCCCTATTTCGTCCCGCGCAAGGACATCGACGTGCTCGAGGCCCCGATGACCGCTCGAATCGACGGCGAGGTCTGGTCGGAGGGCACCGTCGACGAGATGTACCACTCCTTCGCGGAGATCGTCGAACACGTCTCCCAGTCCGAGACGCTGTATCCGGGCGACGTCATCGGCAGCGGCACCGTCGGCGAAGGATGCGGGCTGGAACTGGGGAACTGGCTCGAGGACGGCGATACGGTGGCGCTCGAGATCGAGGGGATCGGCACGCTCGAGCACACCGTCGTTGAGTGACGGGTGCGAGGTATCGACGAGGCCCGATTCGCCGACGTGCGAGGCGGTGTGGCTGGCAGGTTCCGGTGACGAACCGTTATAAAGAGCCCGGCATACGCCAGTCAATGTCTATTACAGGTGATGACATTGCGATAGATACGACAGTCAGTACCAATGATCGACCGCAGCACCTTCGTGGCCGCGTTCCTCGTCATCGCGGTCATTGCGAGCCCGCCGGCCGTGGCCTACTCCGGCGCATCGGGTCCGAGTTCGTCGTCGAACGAAGCCGCACAACTGGCGGACGGAAACCCCCTCGACTCCCTGGCGTGTCTCCCGTCGCCGACACTCGAAAATATCTCGATGAATGCCTACAAGCAGGAGGCAACGAATCTTCAGACGAAGTCGGGAGACGTCTCCGCAACCAGTACCGGCCCGTCCGACGGGCAAGACACGTTCGGAATCGAATCCGGATTGATCGCCGCGAGCACGATCTGTTTTAGCGGATCGGATCATGACAGGGAGAGTATCGAACTCCAGCTCAACGATGTCGGGTTCGAGGACACCAAACTTATCGGCCCGTGGACTGACGTCGAGTTCGAGCAGGGTGAGGCTGACTCGATGACCGTCGTTCTCTCGCCGGAGGCGGTACTGGATCTCCTGAAGCAACTCCCTGATTCGATCAACGCGATCAAAACCATCAAAAACCTGTTCGGTATCGAAGACTACGGTATCGACGAAACGGATCCCGCGGCAAACGAAACCGACGACACTGAAGACAATACGACGGATCCGGACGACGACACCGGGGACAATACGACAGATTCGGACAACGATACCGGGGACGATATCGTGACGGATCCGGTCGACGACACTGAAGACGATATGACGGATCCGGTCGACAATTCCACGGATGAGACGACGGATGCGGTCGATGATACTGTGGATAATACGACGGATACGGTCAACGATACCACGAACAATACGGCGGACGCGATTGACGATACAACGAATAACACGACCGATGCAGTTGACGGGACCGTAGACACCACGACGGATGCGGTCGACGATACCACGAATAATACGACGGATGCAGTCGACGATACCGTGGATGACACGGCGCTCGACGAACCCGTAGACAACACGACGGACGCGGTCGACGAGACCGTAGACGGGACCACCGACGTAGTCGACGATACCGTGGATGGGACGACGGACATAATCGGTGGTATCACGGACGGAACGACAGATGCCATCTCCGCCACGACCGATTCCATTATCGGCTAGCGACCGACGGGGTCTGCGACCGATCGTTCCGCTAGCCGGTCGGAACTCCTGGCCGAAACACGGCGCGGTCGGCACCGTCCGGATATCGCTCACCGTCTCCAACTCCCGATTGGATCACGATTCGTTCCAGTCGGACCGATTCGCACAGTGATCACGGCCGATGCGCCAGTTCTGTCGGCGGTACTCGTTCTATCGTCGCCACTGGAAGTCAACACGCACCTGATCGCACGACTGCTGTGCGATCAGCGTGAAACTCGTTTCAGTTGTTACGAGAGAGGAGTGGAACATATCCGATCCGGTTTATAGAGCCTCGGATACGCACGCAAATTTATAACTATACGTTCGATGGAATACGGGACACTCGTGCCAATCGATCGCAAACGCTTTCTCGTCAGCTTTCTCGTCACGAACGTCGTGCTGGTCTGTGTCTTGACTGGCATGATAACGGCCGGTGTCGGCGCCGCAGTTCCGACCGCCGGCGTCGGAACGTTCGCAATTACGTTCGACGAACTACACGGAGAAGGGTTCGAACAACGGTCGACGATGGGAAGCACCGAAACGTGCGGACAGTACTCTGTTAACGTCGCCCAGATCGACAACGGGACGATCGAGGGACTGCACCTGTTCAAAGACGTCGAGATGCCCGTCACTGGTGAGACGGTCAGAGTGTCGATACAATCCGATGACGTCGAGTTCCAGGGTCTCAGCCAGAAGTTCACTCATCTCGAGGGCGATCTCTCGTTCGACGAGGACCAGGTCACCGAATACGACACCGAAGGCTCCCAGGACCAGATGCGAATCTCGGCCTCGAGTATCACCATCGAGGACGGGACGATCCATACCGATCGCCAGTTCATCACCAAACTCTCGCTCGACGACCTCACCGTCGACACGATACGGAACCCCGACGACGAGGGACTCGAAACGCGAGAAAACGATTGTCTGGCGGGGAACAGCTCCGACGGATAACGTATCCGAATCGATACTTCGTTTGCGTCGGTGGCATCGAAACCCGGCCCGTCGACTCGTCGGGATGAGACTGTCGTTACGCGGCTGATACCGTCTGTTGCGACGATTTACGTATCAGTGTCTGATCCGAGCAGTTTCCAGAAGCGCTCGGTGTCGCCCTCGAATCGCTCGAGCAGGTCGCGCATCTCCGTTCGGTGGTCGTCGGTGACGTTCACGTGGACCATCCCCTCGTCGGGCTGGCCGTAGACGACGCTCGCGCCCTCGGGCGCGGCGACGATCGCCGGCAGCGCGACGAGGTCCTCCTCGCCGTCGACCAGGATCGTCGTGGGTTCGTCCGTCGAGAGCGCGCGT
>NZ_JAQIVI010000072.1 GCF_028618695.1 Natrinema soli
CGGACGCCGACGCTCGCGCGGCCGATCACGGCCGTTCGATCGACACGACGGTCGTCGTCGGGCAGCCGGCGGACGCCATCGTCGACCACGCGACGGAGAACGAGATCGACCTGATCGTCGTCGGCAGCCACGGCCGGACCGGCTTCTCGAGGGTCCTGCTCGGCAGCGTCGCGGAACGGATTGCTCGGCAGGCACCCGTGCCCGTGACGATCGTTCGATAAGTAGTTGTGGAACCCTACTCTGCGGTGTTGTACGTCGTTCAACTGCGCAATGAGGAACCAGTGGCCGCTGGTGAGAATAAGTAAGACGAGCGTCCTGCTACCGTGGCAACAGGGAATCGCCACGCCCTCCCCAGCCGATTCACTCACTAGCGTTCGCTCATCCCTCGCACGGCTTTACGCCGCGGTTCGTCAGTGACTCACCGCGGCCCAGCGCGCGCCACGGCAGACGGTTGCTCAGTCTCTGCATACGTAGCTCACCGCTATTGAACGATCGTCAGGAATTCTCGTTAGAACCGGCCAATAGCGCGACTACCGGAGCAAAACAGGGAATATCGAACCGGACCCGGATCGAATCGATCGTCAGTGATCGTGATCGTGGTCGTGGTCGTGCGAGTGGTTGCTCGGCTCACCGCCGTCGCTGGCCGCATCGAGGTCCCCGCCGGCCACGAGCGCGTCGTGGTCGCCGCCCATCATGTCCATATTCTTCAGGGTGTCGCGCTCCTCGAACTCCTCGACGGCGTCGAGGAGGTCCTCCTGTGTCAGCGTCGTGCGGTCCTCGGTCAGCGCCTCGAGGACGGCCTCCCGGAGCACCATTCGGAGGTCGCTCCCGGTCAGCCCCTCGGTGACCTCGGCGATGAGGTGGGGATCGAACTCGTCGATGTCCATCGTTCGAGTAATGAGACCGAGGATGTCCGCCCGCATCCCGGAGTCGGGCTTCGGGAAGTTGATGATCTCGTCGAAGCGCCGCCAGGCAGCGTCGTCTAACTGGTCGGGGTGATTGGTCGCCCCGATGAGCAGGACGTCGTCGTCGATGAGCGAGATGTTATCGATGCTCTTGAGGAGCGTGTTGACCGCGCGTTTGAGCGCGGCGTGTTCGTCGCTGCGGCGGGTCTTGGCGACGAAGTCGAACTCGTCGATGAAGAGGATACACGGCGAGAGCCGTTTGGCGACCTCGAAGGTCTTGTCGACGTTCTTGGCGGTCTCGCCGAGATACTGCGAGGTGATCATCGAGAGTTTGACCTCGACGAAGGGGAGGTCCATGTCCCGGGCCAGCGCCTGCGCCGTCGAGGTCTTCCCGGTCCCCGGCGGGCCGACGAACAGCAGTTTTCCGATCTCGCGTAGGCCGATGTCCGCGAGGTAGTCTCGGTGTTCGATCGCCTTCGAGATCTTGTCGAGTTCGTTCTCCTGATCCCGGGTGAGGACGAGGTCGTCGAGCGTGATATCGACCTCCTCGGGGGCGCGGACCTCCACGAGGTCGAGCATCTCCTCGTCGTCCTCGTCGTCGAAGTACTCGTCGAGGAGCCCGTCGATCCAGACCCGATCGGCCTGAATCGGCCGGTTTCGATCGCGAGCTTCCTCGTGGGTGACGTCGACGTTGTACGTCTCGTGGTCCGCGAAGTGTTTCGCCAGCGTCGGGTTCTCGAGCAGTCGCTCGCCGTCGACGCGTTCGACGAACCACTCCTCGGCCATGTCCCGCTGGGCGAGGGTGATCGTGCCGGAGAACTCGTCGCGCTCGGTGAACATCAGATCGGCGACGGCGTCCCACGGCTGGCCGACGCCGGTCGCCTCGCGAGCCGTGCTGGTCGTCACCGACAGCGGTCGACTGATTCCGGCCGGTTTCCGGGTGCTCCCGCCGCTCTCCTCGCTCCCGTCGTCACTCTCGCTCTCGTCGACGCCGCCTGTCCAGTAGACGCGGCGAAACGACGGCGGGAGATCGTTCTCGTCTAGCGTCCGGTCGTCCGAATACACGCTCGTCGTGAGCAGAAACTCCACGACATCGAGCGCCGCATCACTCATTCCGTGAACGTACTCACTACACGTTCTTAACAGCGTCGTCACGCGCAACGTATGCGAACCAGTTCCACCCGAAACGGTCCGCGGCCGCGTTTCGGACCCGGAAATCAGCACAACCGTTTTCGTGTATCGGCTCACAGTCTCCCGTATGAACGTGTTGCTGGGTCTCGGCGGCAGCGACGAGTCGGTGAAGACGCTCCGGCGGACCATCGAGCGAACCCAGGACGTCGGCGACGACCTCACCGTCGTCATCGTCGACAAGCCCGAGTCGAAACGCTCGCAGGACGAGACGTACCGGCTGGCCGTCGACCGGCTCGAGGACGTCGGGCTCGACGACATCCCGGTCGAGAAACTCGAGGGTGACCCCGGGAGCGCGCTGGTCAATTACGCCGAACAGGGCGAGTTCGATCAGTTAGTCATCGGCGGCGGTACCCTGAGCCCGATGGGAAAGATCCAACTCGGCCCGATCACGGAGTTCGTCCTGTTGAACGCCCCGACGACGGTCAAGCTGGTGCGATAACCATGGTCGGAACGCGACAGTATCCGGACGAGGCGTCCGGTCCGTTCGCCTCGCCGCCGACGACCGTCGAGGACCGCAACGGTCGGTCGATCGAGGTCCGCGCACCGGACGAGTTCGCGACCGAGGCGCTCGACGACGTCGTCGACATGTACGTCGAGTTCGATCCCTCCGATCGGGCCCAGGGGATTCCGCCGACCGGCGAGGATCGCATCCGCAACTGGCTCGAGACGATCGGCGAGGACAGCGTCAACGTCGTCGCTCGCCACGAGGGCGACGCGATCGGCCACGCGATGCTCGTCCCCGACTCCGACGATCCGGCGGCGATCGAGCGGAAGGGAGGGATCGAGTGGGAGCTTGCGATATTCGTCCTGCAGGCCTACCAGCGGGCCGGCATCGGCACGCTCCTGCTCGAGAACCTGCTGGGTCACGCCAGCGACATCGGAATCAGTCACGTGTGGCTGACCGTCGAACGGTGGAACAATCCGGCGATCGCACTCTACGAACGGGTCGGCTTCGAAGCGACCGGGACCGAGAGCTTCGAACAGGAGATGGCGATCCTGCTCGAGGGTGACGACTGAGACGAATCGCCGTCAGACTGAGACGGATTGCCGTCAGTCGGTTTCGGCCCGCCCGCAGACGGTCGCAGTTGCGTCGGGAACCCGGTACAGCGATCCGTCTGCGGACCGCTCGATCGCCGAGCCGACCGGCTACACCGAGAGGACCGGCTGGCTCGCGTAGGAGAGGACGTATTCGGCCGCCTTCTCGAGGACTTCCGCCTCGGCTCTGGTCACCGGTTCGCGCGGGAGCACGATGAAGTCGGCGTCGATGTCGTCGGCGGTGTCGAGGACGACGTTGCCGGGGTGGCGCGTCTTCCGCGTCTGCGAGAAGCCGTCGTCGACGGACGTGGCGATCGGAACGCCGGCGTCCTCGGCGATGTCGCCGATATCGTCGAAGAACCCCTGCGTATTCTCCACGATGTCGGTTTCGTCGACTGTGCCGGCGTCTAACCCCCGAATGACGCCCCGTCCGAGAACGAACAGCGCGTGCACGGCGGCGTCGTAGCGGTCGGCGACGCCGATGGCGTACTCGACGGCGGTAGCTGACTCGTCGCTGCCGTCGACCGGCGCGAGAACGGTGTCGACGGTAAACGGCTCGCTGGCGTCCATACGCGGCAGTGGGTGTTCCGTCACAAAAAAGCCACCCCACCGAATGCCGCCTCGATCCTCCCGAGAGAGACCCAGATCCCACCGACCGTTCCCCGTTTCTCCGAAGCTATAGTAGCCACTGAAAGTCACTGTGCACCTGATCGCACGACTGCGTTGCGATTAGTGTGTGAATCGTTTCAGTGGCTACTATACCCCGATCCATCGCTTTGTCACGCAAACGGGGCGATTCACCTCGCTCTGACGAACTCGCTGCCCGAACAGGGACGTTTAAGCGACCGCGAGCGCAATCCATCGATATGTTCGACACGGTCGTGGTCGCCACCGACGGCTCCGAGAGCGTGAAACGGGCCGTCGACGTCGCGCTCGATCTCGCGGACCGCTTCGGGGCCGACGTTCACGCCCTCTCGGTGGTCGACGCCAGCGAGGTCGACGCCTCGCCCCAGCAGCTCCGGGACGAGCTCCGCACCGCCCTCGAGAC
>NZ_JAQIVI010000720.1 GCF_028618695.1 Natrinema soli
CGCCGAGCGTCACGAAGGCGACGTCGCCGTCGCGGGCGTTCGGGGCGATCTCCGCCGCGGCCGCCTTCCACGCCGTCCGCAGCTTCTCCTCGTCTTTCGTCATCGGAAAATCGAGGTCCCCGATCTTCGACTCGTCGACGTGGTTCAGCGCGACCGTCCGCGAGAGCCGGCCCGGCGAGTAAACCACGTCGGCGCGCTCGAGAACCTCTTTCCCGCGAACGGTCACGAGATCGGCCTCGCCGGGGCCGAGTCCGACGCCGTACAGCGTCATCGCTCGACACCTTCCGTCCGCGATCGCGAATCTCCGATTCGCTCACCGCCGTCCGCGGCGACTCGCTCGCCGTCGTCTTCGTCGGTCTCCTCGTCGGCGGTCGCGCTCCCGACCAGCATGTACACCGGGTTGTCCGAATTGAAACTCGTCGCGCCGGCGAGCTCGTAGCCGTGGCTCACCTGAAACTGGACGACCTCCTCGAGGAGGTCCCGCTCGCGGAAGGCCTCGGCCGCTTGTCCGGCGACTTCGAGCCGCGACACGTTCATGATCACGCGGTCGATTTCGGTCTCGACGGCGTGATCGAGCACCGCTTCGAAGTTCCGACTCCCGCCCAGGAAGAGCGCGTCGGCGTCGTCGGGCAGCCCCTCGGGCGCTTCCGCGTTGCGCAGTTCGACGTCGGCGCGTACCGACTCCTCGTTCGCGGCGAGGTTCCGTTCCGTCGTCTCGAGTCGCTCGGATTTCCGCTCGAGTGCGGTCACCCGCCCGGCTCGCTGTGCGGCTTCGATCGTGACGGCCCCCGTACAGAAGCCGACCTCCGCGAGGTGGTCGTCCGGCCCGAGCGCGAGCTTCGAGCCGACGACGGCGCGCACCTCCGACTTGGTCGGTCCGGCCTTCGCGTCGTGTGGCAGCGCGATGGGTGGCATCATCAGGTGGAACAGAGCCCGCCCCTAAAACAATTTTGTTTGGGGTAGAACAACTACGATTGTCCATGTAGAGTTGGAGTAGGTCAACGGAGGTTGTTACTCGGATCCGACCGTTCGTCTCGAGGCGCTGCATCGTTTGTCGTCTCGTTGGCTCGGGTTCGATGTCCCGGTTGCAATCCGGAACCGAACCGATTGTCCGGGCGGGGGAGAGCGGACAGCGAACTGAGAGCCCGTCTGCGCCACGACAGTGCGAGCACCATACAGAGTATAGAAGTAAATCTCGTTCGCAGTCGAGTATCGGCGGACGAACTCAGTTCGCGATCGACTCGAGGAATCGATCGAACGCCCCGCTCTCGGGATGAACGTGAACGTAGGTGCCCAGCGACTCGTACTCGGTCAATCCGTCGTGGTCGCCGTCGATGCCGTCGCCACGAACCGTCTCGAAGGCGAATCGGGCGTCGCCGTCGACCGCGGCGCTCGAGTAGTGGAACTCGTGACCGCGGATCGTCTCGCCAGCGTTCGCGGTCAGCGTTCCCTCGATGGCCTCGAGTTCCACGTGATCGAGCGCCTGATAGCGATCGTGCATGGTGACGTCTGCAGGGAGAATGCCGGCCATCTCGCTCCGTTCGCCCTCGGCCGTCGTCAGCGACTGGCTCATCGCCATCAGGCCGCCGCACTCGCCGAGCACCGGCAACCCGTCGGCCGCGAGGTCGCCGAGTTCCGAGAGGGTGCCGGC
>NZ_JAQIVI010000721.1 GCF_028618695.1 Natrinema soli
CCGCCGTCCACGGCACGCTCGCGTTCGGTCTCGCCGGCGAACGCGCGGCCGACATGGGGTACGCGGGCCCGGGCAGCTACCGGACGAACTTCCGCGATGCCGTCGCCGGTGTGACGGGCGATACCGTCGTGGATCTCCCCCTCGAGGACCGACTCGAGCGAGTGCACTGAATCACGCTCGAGCGGGTACGGTGACTCGGCCGAATTGCGCGGGTCACCGTTCCGATAGTCGGATTGTATTGAAACCGTTTTAATACCCGCTGGTGAACAGGAACGTATGGCTCGAGACGAACTCCAGAACGCGGCCGACTCGATCGGACGGGCGGCCGACGCGACAGCCGACGACGAGGCACGGGACCGACTTCAGACGCAGGCGGCAAAGTTCGAGGACTACGCGACGGCCGATCACGGTCCGGACCACGGCCAGCTCGCCCGTCACGAACACATTCTGAACGAGATCGCCGACAGCGAGGGCGGCGACGTCGCGTCGGCTCTCGAGGACGCGCTTGCAGCGATCTCCGAGTTCCGGTCGGACCTTGAGGGCGTCTAGGTTCTCGGTGTTTTCGACGGTTCGGAGAGTGTGCCGTAACAGTAGTTGCCCATATTCCTTTCTTCAAATAGAGCATAAAGCTGAAACGCCGGATTCGGTAAGTAGGTGTGCGAACTGAACACCAGAAGTGTTATTGACTCATTCAAGTCATCTAATGTATGGGAGACGAAATTTCGTTTGATGGTCGGACACTCGCTGGCGTTGCGAACGACGAAGACGGGGAAGTGGGTGCAGATACCGTCTTCCATTTTGAACAGGCCGGCGAACGAATCTATGCAAACTACTCTGGTGGCGATATTGTAGATGGGCACTTGGTTGGGACGTTCGATGGGGAACAATGGGACATCAGATACACCCAAATAAATACGGATAATGAAACCGCAACTGGTCACTCTGTTGGTGATGTCGAACTTCTCAACGATGGACGTATTAGAGTTGAAGATGAGTGGGAGTGGGAATCAAAATCCGGTACTGGCGAGTCAATTCATGAAGAAATTGACCAGTAGATAGTCCTAACAAATCACATCTCGACTGGTCACTACTTGACCTGTACTGACCGCGAGTCTCACGGACAATCTGGATAAAGAAACCATATTCCTCTCTACTGGTAACGGTTCTCGTCGAGTGGTATCCGGAACGTGTCCTGCTATCGTGGCACCAGGGAATCGCCACATCCTCCCCAGCCGATTTCTCCGCACGGGCGATGCGAGACGGTTTCACCGTCGTCTCACGGGTGCGCTGCACCCGTTCGACTGCTCGCGGAACCTGTGGTTCCGCGCTCGTCCCGACAGTCGCAGCGCGTTGCGTCCGAGAATCGCAAGCGATTCTCGCAGCCCATCAGAAGTGGGTTGCACGTCTGAGGACGCCGCGCACTTCCCATTCACGGGTCACTTCGTTCCCCATTCACGTCGCGGTTCTCGCTCACTGTGTTCGCTCACGGCTCGCTTGGCTCACCGTTCGCGTCCCCGCGGTTCTCGCTCACTGTGTTCGCTCACGGCTCGCTTGGCTCACCGTTCGCGTCCCCGCGGTTCTCGCTCACTGTGTTCGCTCACGGCTCGCTTGGCTCACCGTTCGCGTTCCCGCGGTTCTCGCTCACTCTGTTCGCTCCGAACCGCGCATCGCTCCGAACCGCGCATCGCCGAATCGCGCATCTTCGGATCGCGGCTCACCTATCGGTTCGCGGTTCCCTTCGGATCGCGGCTCACACGACCGAGGCCTGCACTTCGTTCAGGCCTCGCAGTTCGCCGCGACACAGCGCGCGTCACCGCACGTCGGTTGACCAGTCCGAAGTGATACGTCTCTACTCGGAACTGCAAACGAAGCCACAAAAGTTCTACTGCAAGAAATCGACCAATTCCCTGCCGTTAACAGACCGGCTTGGGGTTCGCACCCATCCCCTCGAGCGTCTCGACGTACTCGTCGTAGGCGGCCTGGATCGCGCCGCTCGCGGCCTCCTGAGCGCGGTCCCAGTCCTCATCGCTGTCACAGACCGTCTCGAGCAGCGTTTTCGCGCGCTCGAGCTGGTCGTCCAGATCCTCGCCGAAACCGCGGAACAGGCTGGCCGTCTGCGGGTCGGCGTCGCCGACGAAGTAGCCGACGACCTGATCCTTCGAGCGCTGACTCGCGAGAATGCGGCCGACGAGCGCGCCGACGCGTTCCACGGTGTCCTCGCGATTTCGGAGATACTCGTGGAGCTGGGGGACCTCGCTCGGTTCGTACTCGTCGTCGTCGAGTTTTCCGTCGACGGTCTCGTAGTGATTTTGCTCCTCTTCGGCCGTGGCCTCGAAGGCCGCGTGCGCCTCGTCGTCGCCCTCGTCGTCGGCCCACTCGCGGAACGTCTGCCAGGCGGCGTACTCGGCGTCGGCAGTCGCCTCGAGGACGGGCTCGGTGTCGATCTCCCCGCCGGTGTCGGCGTACAGCGACTTCGAGGAGCCGAGTCGCGAGAGCGCGGTCTGGTTGTCCTCGCTGACGGCCTCGACGAACGCGTCCGAATCGGTCATGCGGAGTGCTTTGAGCGGGTTCGAGTTATGTCTGTCGTCAGCTACCCGCGGCTCCGGCCGCGGGCGTCCGCGCTGTCCGCTTTGACGGCTCCCGCTAGCCCGGTCTCGACCCCGCGTTGTCCGTCCCCGTTGTCCGCCGATAGGCGCCGGCTACCCGTCGCGAACCGAACGCCAACGGCGGCATAACAATTACCCTGTCCGGAATTTCCTCGATCGGAATGAAACGACGAGCATATCTGGTGACGGCCGCCGCGGCGACGCTCGGTGGCTGTTCCGCCCTGAGCGATTCGGAAACGTCGGACGAACCGGACGATGGCAACGGCGATTCCGACTCGCCGGATCCGGTCGACGAGGATCCCGGATCGTTCGATCAGTTCGACGACCTCTCGATGTGGACGGTGATGGAAGGCTCGCTCGAACTCGACGCCGAACGCGCGTACGTCGGCGAGCAGTCCGGCCGCATGGAGGCGACGGAGTCCGAGCAACGAGTGATGATCAAACGCCGGTTCGACCAGCCGCGGGATCTCTCCGACGAGTTCCCCGCGATGGCGTTCGCGACCGAACGAGATGTCGACCCGATCGTTCAGCTCTCCGACACCGACGGCAACCGGCTGCTCCTCAAGTGTGACGTCCCGCCGGGGCTCCCGTTCGCCCGGCACGATCTCGGAGTTATCGGGACCGACGGCGAGCCGGATCTGAGCTCGATCGCTCACATCAAGATTTCGGCGCTGACGGGCGACGGCGAGTCGGTAACGGTGTGGTGTGACGACCTCCACTTCGTCTCTCGCCCGGACACCGGCAAGGTCCTCCTCCAGTTCGACGGTGGCCGCGAATCCACCGCGACCCGGGCTCGCTCGGCGCTGTCGGACTACGACTTCCCCGCGACCGCGTTCGTCCCCACCGACTACGTCGGCGGCTCCGGCTACGTCAGTCAGGGCCAACTCGAGACCCTCCAGAGCGACGGGTGGACGATCGCTAGCCAGGGAACGTCCAGCGGCAGTCTCGCCGGCCGGCCCGAATCGGCACAGCGGGACCGCATCCAGGGCGCGATCGAGTGGCTCGAGAACAACGGGTTCGAAGACGGTGCCGGCTACTTCGCCTATCCGCTCAATCGCTACGACGAGACGACGATGTCCCTCGTCGAGGAGCACCACGACGTCGGCTTCGTCGGCGGCTACGGCGGTCACGCCGACCTGTTGAACCCTGCGACCGCCCCGCGGACGGTTGGCCCGTCCGCCGACGAGGCGAAACAGTTGCTCGACCTGACGGCGCAGTTCCGGACGATTACCACGCTCAGCTACCCCGGTCTCTCCGGCGAATCGGGGGCGGCGCTCGAGGAGACGCTCTCGTATCTCAGCGAGCTCGAGTCGGCCGGCGACATCGAGGTCGTCGGGCCGGACGATATCGCGTCGAACCACGTCTACGAGGAGTAGACTCCCGCGAGTGTTCGTCCGCCAGCGTGGCTGACGCTATTTTTGCGAGTGGCGCAGAAATGAGTGCGGCAAAGTCGCTTGTTCTCCGTTTGATCGCCGAACGACGGCGCTCAATTGCCTTGCTCCACGGGTCGCTCGCGCTCCCCGTTTCGCTACGAGGTCTCCCTCGCTACGCTCAGTCGCCCTCGCCCTTCTCGATCGGCGCGTTGACCAGGTTGCCCCACTCGGTCCAGGAGCCGTCGTAGTTGACGGTGTCCTCGTAGCCGAGCAGTTCGTGCAGGGCGAACCAGGCGACGGAGGACCGCTCGCCGATGCGGCAGTAGGCGACGGTCGTCTCGTCGCCGTCGATGTCTTCGTCGGCGTAGAGCTCCTCGAGCTCCTCGGGATCCTTGAAGGTGCCGTCGTCGTTGGTCACGGCGGCCCACGAGATGTTCTTCGCGCCAGGGATGTGGCCGCCGCGCTGGGCGGTCTCCTGGAGTCCCGGGGGCGCGAGGATTTCGCCGGAGTACTCCTCGGGCGAGCGAACGTCGACGAGGGGAACGCCGCGCTCGATCGCGTTCTCGACGTCCTCGCGGTAGGCGCGGATGCTCTCGCGCGGGCCGGCCGCCTCGTACTCGGCGTCGGAGAAGTCGGGCTCCTCGTCCGTGGTCGGATAGTCGTTCTCGAGCCAGTACTCGCGGCCGCCGTCGAGCAGGTAGACCTCGTCGTGGCCGTAGTACTTGAACTGCCAGTAGGTGTACGCGGCGAACCAGTTGGAGTTGTCTCCGTAGAGGACGACCGTGTCGTCCTCGCTGATGCCGTGACCGCCGAGCAGTTCCTCGAAGTCGTCCTTCGAGAGGATGTCACGAGTGGTCTGGTCCTGAAGCTGGGTTTCCCAGTTGAACCCGATTGCACCGGGCGCGTGTGCGTCTTCGTAGGCTTCCGTGTCGACGTCGACCTCGACCAGTCGAAGGTCGGAGCCGTCGTCCTGGAAGTCGTCGAGGCGCTCCTCGACCCAGTCGGCCGTGACGAGTACGTCTTTGGCGTAGTCGTTTGCCATACGAATTCCTTGGACGGCGACACACAAAGGGACTACTTAACCGGTTAATTCGGACACCAGTCGACTCTGGCGGAAATAATTGCCGCTAGTAGGATCGCCGATCCTCATCACCGTTCGTACAGCGGCTGTATTCGTTGCATTCGCGGTGTTCCCTATACGTCGTGTGAAGGACAGGTCAAGTTCTCCACCAAAAACAAGCAAGAGTTGCCACTGTCCCGGTAGCCGGGATCGTCGCGAAACCGGTGCGTACTCGGATCTGCGTCTCGAACGGCCGCTCGATGGACGAATCTCTCGTCGTCTCCCCCGACTGGCTCGCAGCGCGTCTGGACGACCCGACCGTACGCATCGTCGACGTCAGGGACGCCTGGGAGTACGACGGGATCGGTCACCTTCCCGGTGCAGTGAACGTCCCCTTCGATAGCTACCGGGACGAGAGCGACGTCGACCGCGGTACCTTGCCCGGTGCCGAGGCATTCGCCGATCTGCTCGGCGAGAGGGGGATCGATCCCGACGACACGATCGTCGCCTACGACGACACCCACGGCGTCTTCGCCGCCCGGTTCGTGCTCACCGCCCTCGAGTACGGCCACGACGACGTCCGTCTGCTCGACGGCGACTACAGCGCCTGGAACCGGGCGTACGAGACCACGAGCGAGACGCCCGC
>NZ_JAQIVI010000722.1 GCF_028618695.1 Natrinema soli
CTCGCCGGCCCCCTCCCATTACTTGTCCATCTCAGCTCATGCCCATAACTTCCGTCACTCATTACGGTCCCGCGAACCATCCGAACGGGTGCGAAGCACCCGTGAGGAGAAATCGGCTGGGGAGGGTGTGGAAATTCCCTGTTGCCACGGTAGCAGGGCGCTCATCGATCGATTCTCATCAACAACAAGAGACACTCGAGGCCGCCGTTTCCGAGCAGATCGGCTGACCGCCGGGGCTCGAGCGCGAGCCCCGACTAGTCACCGCGCAAATCCGGAAACAGATCAGGCGGCACCGAACAGCCGCAGGGACCGACGGAGCCGGTATGCGGGCCGAGTGCGACCGAGATCAACACCGGTTTCCCACAGCGCGGGCAGTCGGGAAACGACGACTCCTCGTCGCCCCGCGTCCGATCGCCGCTTTTCGCATCGTCATTCGCCTCGCGATCGGGACTCATCCCCCGCGACCTCCGATCCGTCTCGAGGATGATACCGAACTCGAGACTGCTCGTGTCGGGCGATTCCACGGTCGTGCGGGACGTTTATATCCCGGTAGAATCAACGCAAACATGGCTTGTAACCCTCCGTGGGTTGGAAGCCGCGTCTCGGGTGCTGGTATCACCCGGGGCATTTCGATGCAGCCCCCTCCGCTCGCGCGTTTGGAGAGTCGGCTTCCGATTGGATTGTTGACTCGTTGTTATTTATATCTACTGCAAGCTTCGCGTTATTTACCCGCGCTCGAGTCGACGATTCGCACAGACGGATGCCGAACCGGCCGAAAGGCTATAGCGTCGCTGTGCTAACACGTTCCTAGATGGTGTCATCGGACGGGCTCAAAACGTGGTTCGACTACCAACTCCTCTTCCTGGGGGTCGCTATCGCATTCATGCTCGTCATCACCGCGTGGAGCCGACTCGTGACGTATCTGGGGTCGCTTCCTGTCGCGGACCCGGGCTTCGATCCCGCAGATCCGACGGTCGCGCTGGCGGTCACTGGAGGCGGTATTCTCGTGATTTTCCTGCTGATCGTGCTGGCGGGACTGCTGAACCGAGACCGGCAATAGCCCCAGAAGCGCCGACCTACTGACCCGCGTCCAGCGACGACGCGACCGACACCACCGCCGTCTCAGCCGCCCGCTCGAGTCCCACGTCGACCCCGAACGCCTCGAGCAGTCCACACCCCGCCTCGAGATGGTCGGTCACGGCCGGCACCCGAACTCGCCCACCGGTAACCGCGAGCAAGACGAGCCACTGATCGGCCATGTGCCGATCGACGGGTGCCACGCCCTCGAGAAACCGGTTCGCCGCGTCCGCGGCGTCCTC
>NZ_JAQIVI010000723.1 GCF_028618695.1 Natrinema soli
GCTCGAGCCGCCCTCGAGGACCTGCTGACCGAGCGCGGACTCGCCGGCGGCGACGTCATCGACCAGCTCCACCGCTCCGCCTGGGAGTTCGACATTCCGGAGCGGGCGACGGTCCGCCTGCTCGAGCGCCTGGGCGAGGTCGACTACCGGATCACCGAAGGCGCGAACGAGCGGCTGCAACTCGAGGCGATGCTGGCGTCGCTGGCGCTCGAGAACGAGGCTTGAGACGGTCCGCTGGGTTTGTGTGCCGGCGCGCCCGTCTGACGGGTTTCAGGTGCACCGGAACTGACGGAGAGGAGTCCGTCTTAGTTCGGCGTCTCTCTCGAGGCCCGTTTGCGAACCGACCGGCCGGCGAGTGATGTCGCTGGGGCCGGTGAGGTGTCGTGCTGGTTTCGGGTGTGCCAGCGGGCGGAACATACTATCTGTTCGGTGAGTTGTGTGAACGGAACAGTGGGTTACTGATGAGAAGTGGGTGGGACAAGGCGTCCTGCTATCGTGGCAACAGGGAATCGCCACACCCTCCCCAGCCGATTCGCTCACTTGCGTTCACTCATCCCTCGCGCAGTGTCATCGACCGCCCTCACTCTCGTTCGGCCGGTCGACAGCGCGCGCCACCGCACGCCGGGTGGCCAGTCTCGAGTGAGACGTGGCTACCCTGTAACGAACGGCTGAGTTACACCAGTTCGAGCCGTGTACCGCTGGTCAAATCGCGAACGGAGTCACTCTCCCTCCACGTCGGCCGGTTCGACTCCGCGAAACGAGACGGTGAGGCGACCGTTCGCTTCGGCGACGCCGACGTTCCAGCCGTGGGCGTCGGCGATCCGTTCGACCGTCCCGAGTTCGAACCCGGTCCCATCCGCCGCGGCCACCCGGTCGGAGACGAGATCCGCCTCGAGATCGGCGACGTGCTCGTTGAAGTCGGCGACGAACGCGGAAACGTCGCCGG
>NZ_JAQIVI010000724.1 GCF_028618695.1 Natrinema soli
GGTCGGCGGCGAGCGACTCGCAGCCAGCACCTCGTGGCCCGCGTCGATCAGCCGCGGTTGCAGCGCCGTCCCGAGCGTCCCGGTGGCACCCGTCAAGAGCGTCCGGCAGGTCATAGCGGTGAATTCGTCCCGCAGGGTCGAATCGTGACTGCCGGATCCATCTGTGGGGTTTAAGTCAGCGAGGGAGACAGCCACCCATGAAACACGTTCGGGTGACGCTCGACGCGGGCGGCCGCGAGGCCGAGATGTTCGTGCTGATGGTGTCCATTCATATCGATCGAAAACCGCCCGAGCGCCCGCGGAAGCCGCTGTATTCATATAGCAGACTCACAGACCGCTGCATATGTTTCCCAGCGCGGTGAGAACCGAATGAGTTGGCAGCCCCCTCTGGAACGGATCGGCGAATTCACGAGCAAGTATTTCGTCCTCTGGGTGCTGATCGTCTCCCCGCTCGCACTGTACGCGCCCGAGACGTTCACCCCGATCGCGCCCTACATCACGCCGCTCCTGGGGGTTATCATGCTCGGCATGGGGCTCACGTTGACGCCCACGGATTTCCGGCGGATCCTCGAGCGGCCCCGGGACGTCTTCATCGGCGCGATGAGCCAGTGGATCCTGATGCCGACGATCGCCTACGCCCTCGTGGTCGCCCTCGGGTTGCCGTGGGAGATCGGCATCGGACTGATCCCCGTCGGCGCGGCGCCGGGCGGGACCGCCTCGAACGTGATGACCTATCTCGGTCGGGGCGACGTCGCGCTCTCGGTGACGATCACGTCGGTGACGACGATCGCCGCGCCGCTGGTGATGCCGGCGTGGATCGTCCTGCTCGCGGGCGAGTCGATATCGGTCACGTTCGCCGAGATGGCGACGTCGATCGTCCAGGTCGTCTTGCTCCCGGTTATCGGCGGCCTCGTGTTGCGCTACCTGCTCGACGAGTACGCGCCGGCGGTCGCGCAGGCGGGGCTGTCGATCTTCCCCGCGATCAGCGTGATCGCCATCGTCGCCATCGTCGCGGCCGTCGTGGGTCTCAACGTCGAGACGATCCTCGCCGCGAGCGCCGTCGTCTTCCTCGCGGTCGTTCTACACAACGGCCTCGGGCTGGGAGCCGGCTACGCAGTCGGCCGCGCG
>NZ_JAQIVI010000725.1 GCF_028618695.1 Natrinema soli
GTCACGGCGGCGGGCCCGACGGTCAGCCGGTCGACGGGATCGACGCCGAAGTACCCCCAGCCGGGCTGGCCGCCGGTCGTCTCGAGGAAGGCGGAGCCGTCACCGTCGCGCGCTCGCCGGTAGGCGAGGAACGGATCGCTGACGGAGATGCGAGCCTCGACGGGAGTACGGTATCCGGGAGGCGTCGACGACGCGGCGTGATTCGCGTCCGACTCATCGCGTTCGCGGTCGCGAGCGGCAGCGCAAAACGAATCGAGCGTCGTCACGACGCGCGGATCGCTCATATTTCCTGGGAGGTGTGCTGGGGTAATCAGCTTGCGGTTTCGGTGTCCCGGAAAGAACCGAGTAGCGGACGAAGGAGGCCTCACGAACGGTCGAAATCGGCGCAGAGAGGCAGCGGTTCGGAGAAGAAAGGAGATCGAAGGTCGACGCGACGGTCGTTATCGGACTTCGGCGCGGTCGATCCAGCCCTGAATGCGCGTCTCGGAGATGTCGGTCTGTTCGGCCAGTTCGGCGGCGTCGGCGTCGGCGAGTTCGCCGATGGTATCGATGCCCGCGCCGGCGAGGCGGTCGGCATAGGCCGGTCCGATTCCCTTGATCTCGACGACGGGTTCCTGGTTGGTCCCCTCGGGCTCCGTTTCCGGTTCGGATTCCGCTTCCGCCTCCGCTTTCGACTCGGATTCGGCCTCCCTTTCCGTCTCTGCTTCCGACTCGGATTCGACCGCCGCTTCCGGCTCCTCCGAGTCCGGCACAGACTCGGTGTCGTCAGCCGTCTCGGATTCGGTGTCAGCCTCGGTCTCGGCTGCCGCGGCCGATTCGGGTGTCGGCTCGCTGTCGGCGGTCTCTACGTCAGGCTCTGGTTCCGCCGCTACGTCGGGTTCGGCCTCTTCGACGGGCGACTCGTCTCTCGTGTCGGCCGACTCCGCCGCCGTCGGTTCCGACGGTTCCGTCGAGTCGTCCGCCCGCGAGCCGGTCGCGGCCGACTGCGTCGGCTCGGCACTCGCGTCGTCGACCGGTTCGTCTCGATCCGCATCGACGGCAGTCCCGTCGTCCGCCGTCCCTTCCCGTTCGACCGTTACCCCGACCTCTCGAGTGCCCCCGCGCTCCGACTCCGAGTCGTCGAACCCCAACAGGGACTTCAGCTTCTGGAGGATTGCCATTATCTCGACGTAGTGGGTTCCACCACTTAAATTCGCCTGATACTGTCACAGTAGCGGCCGCAGACACCGCGTCGGCTCACAGTCGCGATCGAAGCGCTCCGTTCATCACATCGACAGGTGCGTCCCGGCCCGTCCAGATCTCGAACGCCTCGACGCCCTGATAGAGCAACATCCACGCTCCGTCGATGGTCGTCGCCCCGGCGGCGGCCGCATCGCGCAGGAGCCGCGTTTCGATCGGGGTGTAGACCGCATCGAGGACGGCCAACTCGTCGTGGAGCGCGTCCGCGGGGACCGGCGTCTCGGCCGATTCCATCCCGACGCTCGTGGCGTTGACCAGCACATCGGCGTCGGCCACGAGTCGCTCCATCTCTCCCAGCCCGTGTCCGGTCGCACGGGACACCTCGTCCGCGAGTTCGTGCGCTTTCGACTCGGTTCGGTTGGCGATCGCGACCGTCGCGCCGGCGTCGG
>NZ_JAQIVI010000726.1 GCF_028618695.1 Natrinema soli
GCGTCGGTGGCTCCGGCGGAGTCAACCGGTCCCGATAGCCGCAGTAGACGGCGGTCTTCAACAGATCGAGGGCCGGCATCGCGACCAGCGCGGAGACCAGCGAGCCGACGGTGACGACGTCGACGAGCGAAAACAGTCCGGTGAGCGTCGACAGCCCGACCAGTATCCCGATCGCGATCACGTAGTAAAAGGCCGCTTCCACCGGTTGCGCGCGAACGAATCCGGCGGCGTTCCGTAGCGAGCCGAACGCGCCCGCGTCGTCGACGACGATCGCGACCGGCGCGAAGGCGAACAGCGCGCGAACGACGAGCAAGACGACGAACGCGACGAGTGTACCGAGCATGACCACGGGGAGAGCGAGGGCCGCGGACCCCGTCGCGAGCGAGACGATGCCGCCGAACAGCGCCGTTCCGATGCCGATGGCACCGAGTACCGCCACCCAGCACAGGGACTCGAGGACGAACAAGCCGAGAAACCGAAGCCAGTAGCGGCGAACGCCGTCGATCCCGGCGACGAGGCCGCGCTCGTCCCGGAGCCGACCGTAACAGGCCGCGAGCTGGCCGGCGGCGACGACGGCGGA
>NZ_JAQIVI010000727.1 GCF_028618695.1 Natrinema soli
CGGGGTGGTGACGACCCGATCCGGCTCGAGGTCGCGAAGCAAGGCCGCGGCACCGACCACGTCCGCGATCGCGTCGTCGGCTCCCACCTCGTGGAAGTGAATCTCCTCGAGCGCCTCGCCGTGGACGCTCGCCTCCGCCTCGCCGAGCAGTTCGAAAATCGCGAGCGCGTCGCGTTCGACCGCCGGCTCGAGGTCCATGTCGGCGACGATCTCGCGGACCTCGAGATAGCTGCGGTGGGGTCCGTGACCCTCGGCGCGAGTGCCGTCGTGGTCGTGATTGTGATCCGAACCATCGTGGTCGTGACCCGAATCGTCCTGGTCGTGACCCGAATCGTCCTGGTCGTGGTGATGATCGTGGTCGTGACCGTCTCCGTCGCTCTCCTCATCGCTCGTCAGAAACACGTCAACCGTCGTCGCGGCGATGCCGCGCTTCGTCGTCTCGTCGATCCGGTACTCCACCTCGAGGGCGCCGGTCACGGGCTCGAGGACGTCGGGGTCGGCACCGGCGTCGAGGAGCGCGGCGAGGATCATGTCGCCGCTCGCGCCCATGCGACCGTCGAAGGCGAGGATTCGCATGCCTACGTTCCGGAGGGGTAGATGCAAAAAGCCACCTGTCCCGGTTTTCGACGGGCTGTCGATACGGCCAAAACCGACCGGGTCCGGTACATCTTTGTAGCGTCCGGTCCCATCTTTCTATGGTAGTGACTAGCACAGAGATGTGGGCTAACACAAAACCTATCCGCTCACGAACCGGAGTGAAAAACATCGCCGTCCATCCCTAAACCATGAACGAAGTCCAACTGGAGGTCGCGAAAGCGTACCCGAACGACTCGGGTCGTGGTATCGCCCGACTCGACCCGGACACGCTGTTGCATCTGAAGCTGAGTCCGGGCGACATCATCGAAATCGAGGGTGCAGACACGACTGCCGCGAAGGTCTGGCGTGCAGACCGGCAGGACTGGAACACGGACACCGTCCGCATCGACGGCTTCACCCGTCAGAACGCCGACGTGGGCATCGGCGAACGAGTGACGATCCGAAAGGCCGAAGCGACGAAAGCCGACACGCTGGTGCTCGCGCCGCCGGAGGAGGCGTCGGTCCAGTTCGGCTCCGACGCCGCTGGCATGGTGAAACGGCAGATCCTCAAGCGTCCGGTCGTCGGCCGCGATATCGTCCCCGTAATGAGCTCGACGAATCATCCGTTCATGCGATCGCCGGGCCAGGCGATCCCACTCATAGCCGTCGAGACCGAACCGGAGGGCGTGGTCCTCATCACCGAAGACACCGACGTCGAACTCCGCGAGGAGCCGATTTCGGGCTTCGAGAAGACCGGAGGCGGGATCACCTACGAGGACATCGGCGGCCTGCAAAACGAGATCCAGCGGGTCCGGGAAATGGTCGAACTCCCGATGAAACACCCGCAGATCTTCAAGAAGCTCGGAATCGAGCCGCCACAGGGGGTCCTCCTGCACGGGCCGCCGGGAACCGGGAAGACCCTGCTCGCCAAGGCCGTCGCCAACGAGACCTCCGCCAGTTTCTTCTCTATCGCCGGGCCGGAGATCATCTCGAAGTACTACGGCGAGTCCGAACAGCAGCTCAGGGAGATTTTCGAGGACGCCACCGAGGAGTCCCCATCGATCATCTTCATCGACGAACTCGACTCCATCGCACCCAAGCGTGAGGACGTCACGGGCGAGGTCGAACGCCGCGTCGTCGCCCAGCTGCTGACGATGATGGACGGCCTCGAGTCCCGCGGGCAGGTCATCGTCATCGCGGCGACCAACCGCGTCGACTCGGTCGACCCCGCGCTGCGCCGGCCCGGCCGGTTCGACCGCGAGATCGAGATCGGTGTCCCTGACGAGACGGGCCGCGAGGAGATCCTGCAGATCCACACCCGCGGCATGCCCCTCTCGGACGACGTCAGCCTCGGCCACCTCGCTGACGAGACCCACGGCTTCGTCGGTGCCGACATCGAGAGCCTGACCAAGGAGGCGGCGATGAAGGCGCTCCGGCGCTACCTCCCCGAGATCGATCTCGACGAGGAGGACATCCCGCCGAGCCTGATCGATCGGATGATCGTCAAGCGGACGGACTTCCGCGGGGCGCTCAACGAGGTCGAACCCTCGGCGATGCGGGAAGTCCTCGTCGAACTCCCGAAGATTTCCTGGGACGATGTCGGCGGCCTGCAGAACGCCAAAGACCAGGTCAAAGAGTCCGTCGAGTGGCCGCTCTCGAACCCCGAGCGGTTCGATCGACTGGGCGTCGACCCGCCCGCCGGCGTCCTGCTGTACGGCCCGCCGGGAACCGGGAAGACGCTGATGGCGAAGGCCGTCGCCAACGAGACCAACGCGAACTTCATCTCCGTGCGCGGCCCGCAACTGCTCTCGAAGTGGGTCGGCGAATCGGAGAAGGCCATCCGCCAGACCTTCCGCAAGGCGCGACAGGTCTCCCCGACGGTCATCTTCTTCGACGAGCTCGACGCGCTCGCGCCGGGCCGAGGCGGTGAGGTCGGCTCGAACGTCTCCGAGCGGGTCGTTAACCAGCTCCTGACCGAACTCGACGGACTCGAGGAGATGGAGAACGTGATGGTCATCGGCGCGACCAACCGACCGGACATGATCGACCCCGCACTCCTGCGCTCGGGCCGGTTCGACCGGCTGGTCATGATCGGCCAACCCGACGTCGACGGCCGCGAGCGCATCCTCGAGATCCACACCGAAGACACGCCGCTGGCCGCCGACGTCACGCTGCGCGAAATCGCCGAGATCACGGACGGCTACGTCGGCAGCGACCTCGAGTCGATCGCCCGCGAGGCGGCCATCGAGGCCCTCCGCGAGGACGAGGAGGCGGATATCGTGGAGATGCGCCACTTCCGACAGGCCATGGAGAACGTCCGGCCGACGATCACCGACGACATCCTCGACTACTACGAGCAGATCGAAGAGGAGTTCCAGGGCGGCACGAGCGGTCCCGATCCGACGGGTCGCCGCGGCAGCCGCATCGGCTTCCAGTAGTCGCGGTCGTCATCCCGGTTTATCGACGCGTTCGCGGATCGATTCTCGGTTTTCGCCGGCAAACTGTTCGAGCAGTATCGAATCGGTAGCTGATGATATCCGCCCCCTCGAGCGGAGCGAATCGTCACTCGACCCGTCCGTTGTCACTGCGAGCCATCCTGCCGCTCGCGGTCGGACTCGTTCCCCCGTGCGGGGTGTCTCGAGACCGAATCCGGGCAGCGTGGATCGTCTCCGTCGCGTCGTCGATGATGACGACCTCCCCGGGCGCGTCCGGCAACCGCTCCGCATCGGCCAGCGAGCCGTTCACGTACGTCGGTTGTGCGTGCTCGAGCGCCGCCAGATCGTCTCGGGCGGTCAGTCGATGTGCACAGAGGATGTCTGACTGTGAGATGCCGACCTCGGGGACGGCGCTCGGCCGTTGCGTCGCGGCGACCAGACTGACGCCGGGCGCACGGCCGCGCGTGAGGATCGTCTCGAGAGCGGGTTCGGCCACGCC
>NZ_JAQIVI010000728.1 GCF_028618695.1 Natrinema soli
GTCGTCGGCGGTCGCGTCCTCGCGCAGGTACGCCGTGTAGCCGACCGTGCTCAGCGCGTCCTCGAGCGCGTCCGCGGAAACCCGCTCCGGATCGTGGTCGACCCGGACCGTCTCCGTGACGTAACTCGCTTCGGCGTCGCTCACGCCGTCTCGGTCCTCGGCGACGGCCTCGAGGAACGCCTCGCAGGTCGCGGAGTGCATCCCGTCGACTCGGAAGAAGGTGCGGACGATTTCGTCTCGATCGGTGTCGTCCGTCCCGCCGTCAGTTACGTCACCGCTGTCGGTCACGCTATCGGTATCGCCCGCGCCGAACTCGGCGGCGACGTCGCGACAGCCCGTCGAACAGAAATCACTCACCGTAGACTCGCCGGCCGTCTCCGAGAGCGGCGAACCACACAGTCGACAGCGGTCGCGCCGGTCGTCGCCCGCGCGTCGATTGCTCACGGTAGTGGCTGCGGGTTCGACGGCAATAACGGTGGTCGATTCCGACGGCCTCGTCGTCGGCCGGCGGCCCGCCTCGCTCTCTCAGGTCGTGTCCAGATCGAGCCGGGAGAACGTCCACGACGCGATCGAACTCGACTCGAGGTCGATCTCCTCTCCGAGATTCCGCGCGAGGAGCGTCCGGGATGTCGGCTTGATCAGCGCGGACAGCGGCAATCGGGTATCGGGATAGAACCGGAATCGGAGCGGCGCGGGCAGCGTTTCCCCGAACGCCTCGACGTAGCTCCGGTCCGCGCAGTCGTCGAGCGCCGAGACGAGCAGGCGGTTGAGCGCCTCGGGTTCCGATCCGATCGTTCGAGGGAGCGCGTCGACGATTCGGGCGTACTCGTCCCCGCTCGAGACGACGAGCGCGGCGATCGGGTCGCCGTCGCGTCGGGCGACGTAGGTCGGGTACGAGTGCGCGGGATTGTCGAACCGCCACCGATAGAATTCCGCGGTCCGGTTCGTGTGGATCGCGCCGGGGATCGACCGTCGGTAAATCGTCGCGAGCGTGTCTGCTGGCGGCGTCTCGTAGTACTCGACCGCGAGGTCGGAGTCGGATTCGACGAGCAGCCGATCGCCGGCTCGGTGGGAGGTCGTGATCGCGTCCCGAAGGGTATTGGTAACGGCGGTGGCCGGACCGCTGTCGGCCGCTCGCCGGTCGAGACCGTCTCCGCTAGTCGGCGCGACGCCGATTCTGTCCTCGAGGGCGCTGACGGGGTTCTGCGGCCGGTAGTAGGCGGGAACCGTTCCGATCTCCCGCCAGCCCGCGGAGAGGTTACCGGGTTTCGAGTTCTCATTTGGAAAGTTAAAGAAAAACGACGGTTCTCCGGCGGTGTAGCGCTCGATCGCCCGCTCGTTCATGCGACTGAACAGGCCGCGCCCGCGGTGGTCCGGGTGAACCATCGTGTCACAGGGCTGGAACGCGGTTCGAACGGTCCCGTCGATGCGCATCTCCTGAGCGAAGAAGGCCCGGTAGCCGACGGGGTCACCGTCGATACTGGCCACGAGGATCGGGACGTGATCGGCGTATGGATTCTCGCGAAACTTCCAGCGGAACCACTCCGTGCTTCTGTCGTGACCGAACACCGTATCGTACAGCGACAGGAACGTCTCTCGATCGGCGGGTTCGAACGAGCGGACGGAGTATCGCGTCGTCGTTCGCGTGGATGTACTCATGATCGAGGTCGGTTCACGCCCGTCTGCGGGTCGACCGGGCGATGTCCCGCTGTGCGGTCGTGATAGTTCGATATCCGGCCCGCAGTGAAAAGGCGGTTCGCCTTGAATACGCCGATCCGACAGGTCCGTGAATCACTCGACGAGTGCGGCTCTCGAGCAACGCGTTCGAGTCGACGACTGGCGGCTCTCGAGCGTTCCGAACGCCCTGTGCTCTCGTTCGCCTCGAGGCCCGGTATCCCGTCGATCGTACCCCGGTCCATCGCGCGCTACTCGATCGGTCTCACCGCCGTTCGACGACGGACCCGTTTTCACCGACTGCGACCGCCCGGTCGCCGTCGGGATCGACCGAGACGGCCAGCAGCGACTCCGGTGCGACCACGTCGACTCGTTCCCAGTCGGTCGTCGGAGTCCGCTCGTAGATCGCTCCGTCCGCGTCGCAGACGATCGTCTCTCCCTCGCGACGAGCGATGCCACAGATCGCTTCGTCGCCGACCCGTTCGGGCGTCCACGTCGCCCCGTCGTAGCGGTGCACGATGCCGCTGTCGTCGCTGACGAAACAATCGCCTCGCCCCAGCGTTGCGAGGGTCTCGAGCGTGCCGTCGGGTCCCTCGAGCCCGACGCGGGAAAACGACTCGCCGCCGTCGGTCGTCTCGAAGACGCTATCGTTCGTATCGCAGCAGTAGCCAACCGACGCGTCGGCGAGGGCGACGCCGCTCAGACTCGAGCCACTGCCGGGCGTGACGGGCTCGTTCCACGAGAGGGCACCGTCGCGATAGCGGCCGCGG
>NZ_JAQIVI010000729.1 GCF_028618695.1 Natrinema soli
CGATCGCCGCGACCGACGACGGCTGTCGGATCTGGTTCGCCGGCGACAGCGGCGCGCTCGGCTACTACGACGTGGCCGACGGCCACCTGAGCGACTACTCCGCGCCGATGGAGAAGACGAGCACGTGGGAGTCGATCGCGGTCACCGGCAAGACCGGCGAGGAACGCGTCCGGATCGCGAACGGCTCCGGCGAAGTCCTCGACTGCATCGTCGAAGACGGCTGTCCGACCTGGGGCGACGTCGTCGAACCCGGCGGCGGCTCGACGGTTCCGGGGCTGACTGCGGGGCCCGACGGGTTCTACGCCATCGACACCAGCGGCGGGGCCTACTACGAATCCCGACCGGCTGGCCCGAACGGGAACGGCAGCAGAAGCGAATCGGCTGAGAGCGACCCGAGAGACGGCGAACCGGCTGACACGGAGCCGACGGACAGCGATCCGACTGACGAGTGGACGAAGATCGGCGTCCGAAACGCCCAGGTCGACTTTCAGGATATCTGGGCGGGCAAGGAGACCGTGTTCATCGCCGGCGCAGACGGGATCGCGTACCGCTACGACCCCGACTGCGAGAACTGGACGCCGCTGGCCGTCGGTCAGGGCGCGCTCAATTCGCTCCGATCGACCGGCTCCGACGCCGTCGCGGTCGCATCCGGGGGCCGGATCTACGAGCGGGCCGAGAGCATCCGCTGGATCGAACGCGAGGCCCCCACCGAGCAGTCGCTGCTGGGACTCGTGCTCGCCCGCTCGAGTGCCGACGTCGACGACGGGCTGGCGAC
>NZ_JAQIVI010000073.1 GCF_028618695.1 Natrinema soli
CTCCCATTCCCCGACAAAATGTACGACCAACTCGAGCAGACTGACGACTTTTTCTCACACTCTTAGTACCAAAATTTTTGAAGAAAAGCCCCCCATCTACATGGATATTATTCTACCATTCTATGACGGATTTAAAATCAGGATTCTGTGCCACTTCCCCGATATATATGCGTAACATTATATGTATTAATTCTAACTACATATAAGATAGACACATCCCGTCGCGCACGACCTGAGGGCTGAAACTGCTGAAAACCCTAATTGACGGGTTTTACGTACGGAACTCTTCTCCAAAATTGACTGTCTGATTATTACTTTCATTCAATATAACACACCGATCATCCCAATATCGGCGGTTTCACCCTTCCGTCGCGCACGTTCTTGATTTCAGCCCCGAAACCCGAACTCGTCGCGCACACAATAACGCCCTTAGATATGCGTGACAGGGTTTTAAATAGATGTAAGGCCGTAAGGCCGGCCGTGAATGACGATTTTTCGTCCAAAGGAATGGGGGTTTGTGCAGAAACAGAGGTGTGCGCGACGGGTAGTGAGACGTGGAGGGTTCAGAGGGCAAGGGGAGGTGTATGTATCAGAAACTGGAGGTGCGGTCTGGAGGAGTGTGCGGATCGAGAATGGAGGGATTGAGTTGGGTGTAGAACGGGTGGAAGGCAGGGGCAGTAACAAGGGGGTAGTCGGAAGGGGAATGAGAGAGGAGTGAGAAGCATTTTCAGAACACGATCAGTGGGAGAGTGGAGAGCGGTAGAGAGGTGGGAGGGGACGGGGTGTGAGACAAGGTAATAGATGTGAGAGAAAGTTGAGAAGAGAGCAGAATGTGAGGGACCAATAGAGAAAGAAGAGGGTGGGGAGAAGTAGAGAGAGGATGGTGCTCGAGGCGAGAGGGAGAAAAGAGAGTGAGGTCTGGAGAACGAGTGAAGGGCGGAGAACAGGGTGGAATGTGGTGATCGGAGTGGAGGGGACTGGAGATGAAGCTGAGGAGAGGTGAGAGTGGGAGGAACGTACAAGTTAGGAGCCAGCCCATGACGGGGAATATGGAAGAGAGCTCGAGGATAGAGAGGACGTCGACGGTGAGGTGGGACTCGAGGGCGGTGGTGAGTGAAGAGCAGCTAGGAGGACGTCAGGCTAGGTGATCGCGACGGCAGTGTTGTTCGCCCACCTGAGAGGGGTGAGCGGGATATGAGCTGGACAGATCAACATCAGACGGAAGACGCAGAGGACGATGATCAGATCCTGAGCGAGGAATTTGACGACTGGGTTCAAGAAGGAGCAGCGCCAGGCGAGGAAGACGCAGAAGATGACGGCCAGGCTGACACCACAGCAGCGGACGAAGCCGAGAGTTCAGCCGAGGATGGTGAGGAGAGTAGTGAGGGTGAGCAGGCAAAGGTTGCATCGATGAGTTCGAGTATTGTCTCGAGGCAGGGGGCAGACAAGCCGCTGATGATGGACCAGTGTCCGCGGTGTGACGGTCGCGAGTTCGTCTCGAAGAAGCTCGTGTACGAGGAGTTCCACTACAGCGAAGGGGGTGAACTCGAGGGACACCAGAACAACGTCCGGGCAGAGTTCGAGTACACGTGTCTCGAGTGTCAGAAACGGTTCCACGAATTGCCGAGAGGTGCGCAATCGTACTATACGGAAGTGGCGGTGCTACGGCAGGATCTGCGACGAGCGATCCGAGTACAGCTGCGAGCATGGGGCAGTTCGATGAAGTCCTGGATCCGGAAGCCGTACAGAAGATAGGGGGCAGTGCGGTTTGAGTGAGTGGGAGGACGAGAGTGGTGAGATGAAATGAGTATAGTGGGAGGGACGACGGGTGGACCACACAGCACCGCCCTCCCACGATCACCTGCCCACCTCCAGGTTCCGGGCTGCTCGCTCGCTCTCTTCGAGCTCGCTGTGCTGCCGGGCTTTCCCCAGTGTGAGCATGCCATCGAATATCCAGTATGTAGGACTGCGTATTTATCGACTACTCTTGGTCACGTTTCCATGCAGTCAAACCCCCATCAAGGGCACTCGCATCTCGACCTTGGTCTTGGAGTTGACGGGCAGTCTCCGTCGAAGCAACACCTGCGTCGCAAACCATGACGAGTTCTTCTTCGTCTGGAAGGTGATCTAACTTGGCTAATGCTTCCTCAACATTCCCCGAAAGAAGTGCTTCTCGAATAGGCTGGTTCTGACTCCCTTCGATATGGTCTTCCTTATAGTCTTCTTCTGAACGAATATCAACAACACATACGTCATCGCCATTCTCCAACCGTTCTCGTAGCGTTTCGGAGTCGATGGTCGTCATCAGCACTGTGTTCTCTATCTGGAGTTATGAGTCCGATGTTCCACCAACGGGATTTACACTCAGGGGACGAACCGTGACGTATGAACCGCTTCCAAAATACACGGCAGCCAGATTGGGATTGGTGGGGCAAACTGTGGCCGACACCCGGCGAAACACTCCGCGAACTTGAGCTCTCGACCGGGGACGCTCTCGTAGAGATCGGAAGTGGGAACGGCTACTTCACGTTACCCGCTGCCCGAATTATGGCTCCTGCCCCCGTGTATGCCCTTGACCTCGACTCGTCGCTCCTTGAGGAACTCGAACATTTCGCTAACCAACAGGAACTCGATAACGTCGTTTCGATTCATGGCGACGCTCGCTCGCTTGCAGACCATCTGCCCGACCTCGTGGATGTTGCCTTGATAGCGAATACGTTCCACGGAATTGATAACCCGACAACATTCGTCGAAGGAGTCGTCGATGTTCTTACCGACGACGGACGGTTCATCGTCATCAACTGGCGAGACCTCATCCAAGAGACGACGACAGTCGCTGGCGAGCCGCGAGGCCCACCAAGCGAGTTGCGTCTTTCCCCTACTGAAGCCCAGGAGTTAGTCAAGGAATCAGCTGACCTTACACTGGTCGAGCAAATCGAGATACCACCGTATCATTATGCGTTAATCTTTGAACGATAAGCCCCTACCCTGTATTTACCGTTCGGCGGGTAGTCACAGAGAAGATTGCGAGTCGTTCTATGCTCCCCTCCTGTGTGTAAGGTTGGTCCCTCTCGGTCTGGTGGCCTTGCTACTCGAGAGCGATCCGAGTGTTGGACAGCTGGAACAGCGGTACTCATCGGTGACAATCGAGGTGGCGATCATTTCGATAGCAGTCCGAGTGTTGGACAGCTGGACGGTTCTGGCAGAGGAGGCGGTGTGGAGAATCGGCGGGAGCGATGTCGGTAGTGAACGGGGCGCTCGAGAAGACAGAACACACGGGATGGTAGTACACTGGTACGTTGGGGAAAGACGAAGACGATGTTGCGGGAGTGCGGATAGACGTGTGAATTGCTCGGATTACGTAGGGCAGAGTGGGGTTGACGTGAAGATGACGCTCGAGGAGAGGAGGGAGAAGATCGTGATGGAGGGGTGGAGTCAGAACAATGGTTGAGACGGAGACAATGTTGTCGAGGAGATGGCTCGAGAAGCAGGACTCCGCGACTAGTAGCGTCTAAGTGGCCTCATTGCTAGCTCTTCTCTACCGAACTGAAACCTGTATCAAGATGTGAGACAACACGATCCACTACCCAGACCAAGTGCTTGTTCTGTCTCACGAACCATCTCGAGGACAAGCCCGCAACTCAATTGACCGACCAGTGGCCCGTGCTTCCTGCTGCAGTACGAATTACGTCCACTGAGGGTGAACAGCTTCTCGTAGCGGCTCGTGATCGAACAACGTGGATTAACCAACCACAATCAGCGGTGGATAGCGACTGCGAACCAACAACGTACCTCTACGACGAGGGTGGGTCCGGCATTCGCGACGAGCAGCGACTCGCAACGCTACTTGTCAACGCCGACGATAATGCGTGGCTAGTCCCAGCAATTGCACTCCAGCAGGCACCCAAAGGGAGTGAAGCTAATCATCCGGATAGTGGCATTCCGACCAAAGAACACCTCGAGTGTCACCAGTGCGATCGCACAACCGACCATCGATTTAGTGCTCATGAATCGTTTCCCGACGAAACGTGGACCGGCCATACAATCTGGGAGTGTCAGGTCTGCGGGATGCCGCGCTATGGGCCGACTCCAGAGTGAAACTAAGAGACTAATATGCCGAGTTAGAGCGTGTCAAATGAACCAATCACGTCACTCGTCGAGTACGTCTCGACCAGGTTCTGTTCATCGAAATCAGAATCGTCGCTCCAGATGGCAGCATCACTGGCGATCGCACACGCAAGGTACAGCACGTCGTCAGGGTCAGTGTCTCCGATTGCCGCTTGCGCTGTCTCGATAGCCGGATAGAAGTCGTCGGCAGAAACGACCTCAATGTACTGGAACAAGAGGTCGATGAACTGTACTACTCGGCCTGGTTTCATTCCGGACTTCTCCACGATCAGGTCTTCATAATTCTCGATTTCGTCATAAACAAAGACGGGTGTCAAGAGGTCCGGTTCGAGTGTGACGATGAGTTCCCGTGTTTTCGAATCAGCGATGAGTGCAGATATGACGACGTTGGCGTCAATGACCAGCTTCATTCGTCGAGTCTACGCCGACTCTTCTTCGACGCGCTTGCGTCCTTGTTCGTTGATCTTATTGGCGATTTCTTGAACGTCGTGCTCAGTGAGATCACTCTCACTGGTGAGTTCGTCCATCATTTCGAGTGCCTCAATCTTCTCTTGGATGGCCTGTCGCGTGACCTCACTCCAGTTGATCTCTGGATGGTTTTCCATTCGTTCTTTGAGATCGTCATCTACGTTGACCGTGATACTGGGCATACAGAATTCTATGGGAACACAGAATAATGTGTCTTCCGGTGCAATCATATCCTTGTACGCATAAGTCTCACGCCGCAAAGAACGGTCAATTGGATAGCAACCTGCCATCAGACCGGTAACAGGACAGTCCCTCCGTGCTTGGCGTGTCATGTTTATCCGCGCAGTAGCCGGGGCGTGTCGAATGGATCCACGCAATATACCAGAATACAGACTACATCGTACACTCAGCCAACTCAACCATCTCGAGGGTGATCAACTGACTGACGCAGACAGAAAACGAATCGAGATAGCAACGGCGCTCTTGGAGGAAACGAATCTTCTCACTCAACCAGGGAGTGGTGAAACTGCTGATACCCATATTAACTCTTAATCGAGCGTGATATAGAATCGGTCACAGCTCTATTGGACTCCGTAGCGAGCGGTCAGTACAGGTGATGTAGTGAACGGATAGTTTGCTCCAGATTGCGTGAAAAGAGTGTCATGCGGATCGTTCTATGACTCCCTCGCGGGATGGTTGTACATTGGTACGTTGAGGGAGAGACGAAGACGATGTTGCGGAAGTGCGGATGGATGTGTGAATTGCTCGGATTGCGTAGGACAAGTGTGGTTAGCGTGGAGGTGACGCTCGAGGAGAGGAGGGCAGAAGGAGAGTGAAGATCGTGACGGAGGGGTGGAGTCAGAACAATGGTTGTGCGGGAAACAACGCCGTTGAGGAGATTGCTCGAGAAGAGAGGAGTACACTTCCACCGAAAGCCCTCGGACGCTCGGCATCCCGCGCCTCGCTGCGCGCCTCACTCCCTCGCAATGCTCGGCCGTTGCGGTGCTTGCTGGGCGAGAGCCGCGGTTCTCGCTGGCCTCCGCTCGCTATGCTCGCGGAGACGTCGGCGGGGGACGACCGAGTCGACCTCGCCCTTTCGAAGCCCACCAGGCTGAGCTGAAGGTGGGGATGCTGTAGCTATCCCTCGACTGGTGTGAACGAGACAGCACGCCCCGCTCGCCTTCCCTCCCTCTGCATCGCTCGCGACCGTCCATTCCGGGCTGCTCGCTCCCGGTGGTCGCTGTGCTGCCGGGCTCTGGTTTCGACGCCAGCGGGTAACCGCGGGGGGTTGCGCGGCGTCGCTGCTCACCCCCCACGGTTACTCCGCTGGACGCTCGCGCCGGTCGTCTCGGCGCGCGGTGCTGGATGGTGGGGGTGGGTGTCCCGCTCTACTCGCGCCTCAGGGGACCTGAAGGCGCGAGCGAGAGCGGTTGCAGGAGACGAGCACAGTTGGGACTCAGAAGAGTTGAAGGTGAAGACGCGTTGGAAAGCGCCTTCGGGTTAATTGCAATGAGTTCTACGAACTTCCGAGATGATAAAACTTCGGATGAATCGAGTGTCAACCAAGAGGCGGCTGCGGAGAAGACGGACGTGGACGTCGACGTGGAAGATCCGTTCGCGGAAGACATCGTGGACGAGACGCCGGAGTTCGCGGCGTCGGTTGATCAGGAGGTCAATACGAAAGTCGAGACGAACCACCCGGAGACGGTGGTTGGACGCGAGGAGAACGAGTTCGGACATCTGCCACTGGCACAGGAAGAGCGGATTCGGGCTCGAGAGGAGGAACTCGAGTTGATCAGTGCGAAGGCGACGTTCGGAACGCAGGAGGGGCGAGAGAAGCGGACGCGAGAGGTCGTGGCCGAGCAGCGCCGAGAGCGGCGGGTCGAACGGGTGGATCCCCGTTCGGAGCTGGAGCAAGAGCAGTTGGCGGAGGTCAACACACAATCGGTGCGAATCACGGAGACGGTTCGTGGAGGTCCAAGCCGGGCGGCGGTGAGCCGTGGACTGGCGGAGAAGGTGACCGACGGGAAGTCGATGATCGACGCAACCCTCGAGGAGATGGACGAAGTGAAGGCCGAGTCGGGGACGATCGTGGACATTGCAGACGTGCCGGAGGTGGAGGCAGGCGAAGTGGACGTGGAAGGCGAGATCATCAAATTATGGGAACCCTCGAAGTCGTCGATCAGCCAAGTGGGGCTGATCGCGGATGAGACCGAGAAGATGAAGGTCACGATCTGGGAGAACTCCTACCAGACGAACGTGAGCGAGGGAGAGACGGTACGAATCAGGAACGCGGCGAAGAACTGGCACAACGAGCGATGCAACCTGGCCGTGACCGGCTGGAGCCGCCTCGAGTTCCCCGAGCGCGGCCAGTGGTGGACCCAGGAATAGCATAGCTTTCCCTCTTTTTGTGTGTCCGACCACACGCTCGCTTCGCTCGCGTCCTCCCCAGCCTCCTCGCTTCGCTCCCTGTGGTCGCATCGCTCGTCCCTCGCACGTTCTGCGCGCTACTGCGCGCATTCAGCGCGCGCCACCGCTAGTACCGTCCAAAACGTGGACTGCCTAGAACACCTCCTTTCTAAAACTCGTGTCACGTTCGATTTTCTAAGAAGATCTACTAGTCAGAGCAGACTTGGGACGTACTAGCTGGCGCTGAAACACTACAGCGTCAAGAACTCGTCTAAGGGTGCCCGAGATACGTTAGTCTAAACTAAGTTAGCTCAAACTCCTTTAGAGGAACAGTTTTACGTGTCCCCTTCGAAGCGGACACAATGACTGGATTTGTAAATCGGGAACGGGAACTGAAACGCCTCAGTAAGCTCTACGAGAGCGATACCGCGGCACTGGCAGTAGTTTGGGGGCGACGGCGGATGGGAAAAACGACGCTCGCGATCGAGTCGATCCGAGATCGCGACGGCGCCATCTACTACCAGGCGACTAGAGGGACTGCAGACCAGCAGATTTCCTCGTTCATCAACGACGCTGCCGAGGTGTATCCAGGGATCACACGGATCCGTGAAGAGTGGGAGCCACTCTTCGAATTTCTTGCCGAGCAGGATGCAGTCATCATTGTCGACGAGTTCCCGTACCTCGTCGAGCAAACGGACGCACTCCCGTCGATCCTGCAGCGCGTCTGGGATCATACCGCTGAGAAAACTGCGACGACCTTCGTGCTGACCGGGTCCGCTATCGGAATGATGCACGAGTACGCCCTTGAAGGAACAGCGCCGTTGTACGGTCGCGTCGCCAAGAATCCGAACGGGGAGATCGAAGTTGGCCCGCTCCGCTTCGGGGCTGCAATGTCGTTTTTTCCCGAGTATCCCCCCGTTGACCAGGTGATGACCTACGGTGTCTTCGGCGGGACGCCAGAGTATTTGCGAGCCGTCGAAGACAACGAGACGCTCGAGGAGAACGTCACGAGAACGTTGTTACGCCGTGACGGAGGGCTCCACGAGGAGCCCGAAAACGTGCTCCACCGGGAACTGGATGAGGTCGACCGTTATTTTGCGATATTGAAGTCGCTTGCGGAAGGAAACCGAGTCAAGAACGAAGTCGCCCAGGGTGCCGGAATCAGTAATAGTAGTGTCGGCTATTATCTCGATCGACTGAATGACTTGCGAATTATCGAACGAGACTACCCAGTCACCGTCGATCCGGATCGGAGCCGGAAAGGTCGGTATATGATCACAGATCCATTGTTCCGGTTCTGGTTCAGATTCGTCTATGGGCGGACAGCCCGGTACGAGGTATATGGCGAGGATGCCTACACCGACCTCATCGACCCAGAACTGCCAGACTTCGTCAGTGGGACGTTCGAGCAGTTGTGCCAACACGCTGTCCTGTACGCGTTCGGCGACGAGTATCGCTTCGTAGAGGAACCTGGGAACTGGTGGGATGGTAGTGGAAGCGAGATCGATATCGTTGCTCCGACGAATGGAGAGACACTCCTCGTCGGTGAGGTGAAGTTCCGACAGGACGCAGTTGGGTACGATGTCCTCAGTCAACTCGAATCTGAAGCTCTGAAAGTGGACTGGCACCCAGACAGCGGTGGTGACCCGGAGTACCAGTATGCGCTATTCAGTCGGTCTGGATTCTCGTCCGCAGTCAAGGAGGCCGGATCGGAACGGGACGATCTTCACCTGTTCACCGTCACTGACGTCGTCGGACTGATCACGGAGTAGCAATCGAAGTGAATTGACTACCAGCTATGCATTGAGAACACCAGTCTCAGCTTCTGAGTATTAGGTTGTAAACAGGGTGTCATAGAAAAGTTCCCATATCCTCTCTCTGTGACTAGCCGACAAACGGTAAGTACAGAGCAAGTAGTGTGCGACCTTTTCAGTGAAATAGCTATTTGGAAAACATGACCCTAAGAGAAAGACGATTTTCAACCTATGGAGGGTACCATTTGGTCGCCATTATTATCATGCCGTGCGCCAACGCTGAGGGCTAACGCAGCGGTTAACAAGCCAACTGCCGAGGCTATGAAAAACCATCCCAACCAGAGGCCAAAGACGGAGATACCTACGCTAACAAGTGCAGTTCCCCATGTTATACGTCGGTGGTTGGTCCATGTAGCGATTCCGCCGATAGCGACGAGGCCTAAGAGGAGAGTTGCCCAGAAGAACAGCGTGGACGCATTGCCACCAGCATTCCCGACAAGGTAGTCGATACCAGCTATACATCCTTCGGCACCTCCACTTGTCTGATGACACGAGACTGAACCGAATGCACCCATTAGATAGAGAAATCCATATGCTCCAGCCAGACCGGCCAACCCAGCAGCGATTCGGGCAACACGTCTGGGACCGACCGTTGTATTAGCCATATAGAACAAGACGTAGTGTAGGATCTTTAATATTTTCCTGATAAGTGCATAATTCACTAAGTATGTACACGTAGTTGCCGTTCAGCACAGATGAAGCACACATCGTTCAGTACAGATGAGAAAAGTATTGTTCTGGAGTGATTGACCATATAATAGAATATTCGACATAATCGTGGAAATCACTGATAGCCATTCACCACCAATATTCATAATTGAGGGGTAGAGACATGAGCACACTTAAATTATTACGGAAGGATTCTCGGTGGAAAAGGGGAGCCAGCAAAACAACAATGTACGAATGTCGTAACTGTGGGCAGAAATTCTCAACAGACGTTAACATGTGTTTCACCTGCGAATCAGATGAGATTGCGCACTACGAATTCTAAGCGTCACCTATAGTGAGACTTTCATACGACTGTTCTGGTACGGTATTAACAAAGCACCTATGCTCTGTTCGCAAGTGTAGTGAACGGATAGTTCGAACCAGATTGGGTGAAAATAACGTTATGCGGATCGTTCTATGGCACTCTTCTACCTTCACAGTGCGAAGACATACAATTCTCCATGGAAAGAAGTCAAATACAGCCACATTGAATACTCTCGTAATATGGATGACCTCACCGGCTTCCAACGAGACCTCCTGTACGTGATCGCAGGTGCCGATCGCCCGTCCGGACAAGATGTCAAAGAGGAGATAGAGGGGTACTATGAGAGCGAGATCAATCACGGTCGGCTGTATCCCAACCTCGACACGCTTGTCAACAAGGAGTTGGTCGAGAAGGGGGAACTCGACCGGCGGACGAACTATTACGCGATCAGCGACGCAGGAGAGCAAGCGATCCAGGATAGACAAGCATGGGAAGATCAGTACGTCGAGTTGTAATGCATCCATATTCGTTCGTTCGAGACCGTTGGAAATTCCGACCGTTTTGCCAATGAGAAGGCTTATACTGGCAAAATTGAGTCTACCACTGTATGCCAAGTGAGAGAACAATGACAAATATCGTTACAATAATTGGTCGTGGAGTGCCATCCAACTACGAAATTAGCGTCGATGGTGACATCGAACCAGTTGAGGCTGACTCGCTTGAGAAAACCACAGTGGTTTCGGAACATGCTGTCGAGGGGACGATCGAAACCGGCGTCCATCGGTTCCAGTTTTCTGGGGAACTAGCGAATGTCCATGTTCTCGATTGGAACGGAACTCCAGCATCTGAATCACCGAGCACACCGGAAATCCACATCGACTACGGCGTCCCCGGCCGAAAGAACAACAGCTAGACTGGCAACGCGATTTCGCTTCACTAAATTTCTACAATCGCGGTCGTAGGTCAGCTGTTATCGTTGGTTTCGAGCTTGAACTGGTCGTCTTCAGCGACAGCGTTGAGAACGAGACTCGTATTTGACTGGTTGATGTCTGGACTGACGGATTGCCAGCCTACCGAGGCATGGAGCACGATCACCGGTACATTGTCCACAACGAGGATATGTCTCCGAAGATAGCGTCCATACGAACCAAGCGGAGTGTCTCTGGTCGCCGCTCTAGCCGTGGTTAGCGAAGTTCCGCGGCCTCTCCGAGCAGGGCTTGGAGCAGGCCGCTCGCACCTACGGATTCCTCCGCTCACACACCCTTTCTGGGGCACCGATTCACGCGGCCTCGTCGATTGCATCGCTGTCAATGTATTCCGCTAGACTACCGAAGAGCGACTCTCGAAGACCTTCTTAGAAGAACGTACACAGGAGGAGATAGTCCAGCACCTAATATCTCAGCACAAGGAAACTGACATTCAAACTATTTCATGACCTTCTCGGTCGAATGTCGGCTCAGCTTCCGTTCTCATCTCCGTTTTCCATCGTATCCTCGAGTATCGGCTCGAGATGCTCCTGAAACGCAAATGGGTCAGTAAGCCCGGCCTCGAGCGCGGCGAGACACATCTCAACGGAATATGTCCGATCACCATCTGAGCATGGAGCAACACAACGGAGTTCGTCATCCTCATATACAGCCAGACAGACGATCGGTACCTGAATCTCCACGGCTGGTTGAGAACTGATCAGGGACGTAGTTTCACGCTGTGTAAATGCTGGACGCAGCGTGTATCCCTCGCGATCAGCCCATGCCTGAAACGATTTGACTGTGAGTGAAACTGATGGCCCGGAATCGGTGAGTTCTTCGAGAGCAGGGTTTACAGTTGTCCAGCTTTTGATTTCCACGTTGGCAATCCCATCTGCCTCTAACCGTCGCACGCGAGTGACGGTCTTTTTGAGTTGCTGTATGATTTCCGAAGAAGTGCGTTGACGAAGATACAGTTGAGCTCGTATTGTTTCAGCCTGTTCTGGTAATTCTGTCATTATTATGAAGAAGTGCCGGGTATTATCTTCCGCATTCCCCTCCCATTTCTGGCTCAATAAAGCAACCACAAGTTATAGATTTCTATATCTAATAATCTTCACAATTTGAACCATGTTTTATCCGGTGTTGTGAGGGTGTCATAGAACTATTCACAAGGAATTGCTTTCACCCGACATGCAGTGAGCCGGCTGCTCCGTAGGTATGCGAAAGTTCCACTACTCACTCCGCCACATCTTCCAATTCGAACGAGCCGTGGTCAATCTCGCCCGCCCGCTCGTATCGGAGCATTTGGACCCCCGTGCTCGACGTCTCAGCAGTTGTCAGTTCGAGGGCCGCAGGAATCGTCCCGTCGCCGAACAACCGCTTCCCGTCCCCCAGTATTAGGGGGAAGGTCCAGAGCCAGAACTCGTCGACGAGGTCGTGTGCGAGCAGCGTCTGGATCAGGTCGCTGCTCCCCTGCATCACGATCACGTCCCCGCCCTTTTTGAGGTTCTCGACGGCCGCCACAACGTCGCCTGAGAGGAGTGTCGAGTTGTTCCACTCCACCGCGTCGAGGGTTCTGGAAGCGACGTACTTGGGCATGCTGTTCAGTTTCGTCGCCATGGGATCGTCTTCCTCGACGTTGGGCCAGTATGAAGCGAAGATCTCGTAGGTTTTTCGGCCGAGCAGCAGCGCGTCCGCCTCGGCGAACTGGCCGTCCATGACCTCGCCCATCTCCTCATCCCAGTAGTTCATCGACCACCCACCCTGATCGAAGCCACCGTCTCGGTCCTCGTCAGGTCCCCCCGGTGCTTGCATCACGCCATCGAGGCTGAGTTGTGTTCCAACGACGAGCGTTCCAGTCGTGTCGTCCGTATGATTATCGTTCATACATCTTGATTACGTGAAAGCAGACGATAACGCTATCTCTGCACTAAACGATCCAGTGGTAGCGCACCAAAGGTGTGCGAACTGTTCTATGACATCTTCGTAGCACAATAAATCGCTATGCACGAGTCGCACTCGAGTGCATTGATGATCTCGAGCAGAAGCGGTCGATCACTCACCGTCTGTCTCCTTGCTGACGATGTCGATGGTCTCTTAGGCGGTCGAATTGATTCGTTCAAGCTGATCGAGAATCGTCTCTGGTTCATCATCGTGCCGCGGGGCAAGGTAGAACGCTGACCTACTGGTATCCAACTCGAAGTACCGCTCAACGATGTAGCCGACCGCTTCGGCCTCGAGCTCACGCTTCGATCGCTCAGCCTTGTCATCGGCACCACTGTGTACTCTTCGATCCGTTTTCCCACTCTCGATCTGGTGATATCAGATTCCCAACACGGATGGCTGCAAGACGATGACAGCGCTGTCTCTCCGCCCTAACGGCGGTGCTTTAGCGCCTCCAATTCAGATAAAGGAACCGTGCTACCATCGACTGTTCAGGCGCGAGAGGGTGTCAAGTGCAAAGCGCTTGCTGCTTAAGCGGTGGGCCCATTTGAACAACGCGGCAGTTCCCGGGAGTTTCTGCTACTGTGAGCGCAGCTGCTAGTTGCAGCCACGGGCCAACTCGGTGGTGATCGAGTAATCGCGACGGATCCGGTGGCCAAAACAGCACACCACCGAGTGGATCGTCGGGATCACCGTATCGCTCTGGCGGGAGGATTGTCTCGAGGAACGCATCAGCAGCGTCGAGTAGCGTCTGGTTCTCCTCGAGGATGGTCGGAACAACGGGATCGCGGCGCTCAGCAGCCGTCTGAAACGAGAGCGCCAGACGATATCCGTTTTCGTCGACATGGATGAGATCGAGTGCCTCGAGCCGGTTGCGATAGTTCCGGATGGTCCGTGCTGAGACGCCCGCTCGGGCGGCGAGGGCACGCTGTGACAGGCGGTTTTCGGCTGTGAGAAGCATCTGAACGATTCGGCCAACTGTCGGTGGAAGATCGGCGAGCAACTGCTGGGGTTCGAGCATACTCAACGCGTAGCGGAGTTCGTCCGGCCGGAGCTCTCGGCTCTCGTCTTCGCCGGCGAGTTGGTACAGTGCTCGAGCAGCAGCGTATGGTGAACTGACTACCGCCTGTAGTAGCGAGATACTGTCTCGAGTCGGTCGGAGGTTCTCGGTCTGCAGGATCCGCGTCGCAGCCATCGCGTAGCCCGTTCGATCGACCGACGAGAGGGAGACGTGGACAGCGAATTCGAGAGCGTCATCAGCGACCGCTGCTGGCCTCTCGAGCGCTTCCTCGAAATACGGACGGAAAAGTCGATGGGCATCTTCACCGCGAACGACCACGGGGCCGATAAGCGCTCAGTCCTGCCCAGGAGTTCCACGCCGAGTAGCCTGTGATTATTCTGTAATTAGACTGTCATCGCACTCGCGCGTAAATTCGTCCTGTCTGGACTATTAGATAGAAGAATACACACTCTGCCGTCATAGCTATTCAGTTGCGATTGTGCAAATACACGGTAGCTGCACTATTATATTCGTGTTACAGTCAATAACAGAATACCTACTTCGTATCTACTAAGACGCGCTATGGTAAAAGATCAACAGAACGGGGACGGGCTAAAACGGAGAGGCTATCTCAAAGGGATCGCGGGAACAGGACTCGGTGTTGGCATACTTAGCATGTCGACTGCCAGCACGAACGCGAGCGAAGACGAGGACGATGCTAAGAATAAGGGTAATACGCACGATGTCGACGGTGACTGCGTATACTTGGTCTTCGGTGCCGATTCGTCCGAGGACGATCTCGACGCGTGGGTCGCCGAACACGAAGACGAGATCGCCGAGGGATCGCAAGATTCCACCGCCCAAGTCGTTCAATATCAGGACATTTCCCAGCTCAACGTCAATCAGCAGGCCAACGCCGTCAGTATCGCTATCGATGGCGGAGAGGCGACGGCAATTCAGCAGGCCGACCAGAACAACAGCAACACCCAAGAGGGACGCGCTGAGTCGATAAACATCTCCGAAACGGAGAACAGTGAGACGTTCAACGACGTTAGCACCGTGTACATCGTCTTCGCCGAGGAGACCGGATACCGAGAATTCAACGGCTGGGTTGTGAGCGATGAGACCTACCAGAGCGAGCAGTCTGCCCAGGCGACAATCGAGCAGTCTCAGGAGGTCAACCAGTTGAACTACAGCAGCCAGAGCACTGCCGTCGCCATCGCTGAAGACGGCAGCGACGCTGGGGCCTACCAGCAGAGTGCGCAGACGAACGAGAACTACCAGCACGCCGAGGCAGCCGCAGTGAACATCGGCGGAGGCAAGAAAGCAAAGAAACGAAAGAAGAAGAAGAAGAAAGGCAAGGAGATAGCTGGCAGTCAGGAGGCAATGTCATCGATCGAACAGTGGCAGGAGGTGGCCCAGCTCAACGTCAGCGAGCAGGGAGTCGCAATCGCGATCGCCGTCGGTAGCGGCAGCGTCGCGGAGGCATACCAAGTCAGTTCACAGTCCAACCTCAACGAGCAGGTCGCCGACGCGACCGCGATCAACTTTGAGTGGACGTCCGCCGATGAAGTCATCGCTAACGCGGACATGGTCGGCGAATTCTCAGACGAGAAGATGAACCGTACCGATGATGGTTCGTCCCAATCGAACAGCCAGGAAGCGTCCGCGAATATCGCGCAGGTTCAAAGCGTCGGACAAGAGAACATTAGCTTACAGAACGCTGCGATCGCCGTCGGAACCGACGATAGCACCGCGACAGCTCGACAGGAAAGTTACCAGGCGAACCTCAATGCACAGGTTGCATCCGCGGAAGCGCTGAACGTCGAAGGTTCTCACTGTAGCGCGACCGCAGTGGTGAGCGGAGAGAATACAAACGGCGACGAATCGTGGGCGGTTGCCTACGAAAGCGGTAACAACGAGAACGCACAGCAGGTGGCTACCGCTGAAATCAACCAACTACAGTTCATCGAACAACTGAATGTCAACGAACAGAACGGCGCGATCGCATACGCCGCCGACAGCGGCGATGCAGTGGCTGAACAGCTAAATTACCAGCTGAACAGGAATGTACAGGTGGCCGAAGCAAGCGCTGTCAATGAAGGTGGAGGTGATAAGAACAAGAAAGAGAAGAAGGGCAAGAAGAAGGCCTGATAGCCGTTCACATCGGCGTCCACCTATCGATCCGTTACCCCTTGACTGGCACAGCGGTGTCGGCCGAGTGAACTGCGAACTCGCTCCACTGCTCCGCCTCTTTCTGTAACTCCGTGTCGAAGCGCGACCGGTTATCGTCCGTAGATCCTCGATGATATCCAGAAATCATATATTCCCAATAAGTAGCTATATAACAAATTGGTTACACTAAAAGCCTACGCTGCTGACCGCAGTATCAATTCCTGATGTGCGCCGCGACTTTAATGCTGCGCCCCTCGTGTGTTACACTATAGCAATGTTCAAGGAGTTCTCGGCCGGCTACTACATTGGCCAACTCTACGTCGAACCGTATGACGGTAACCACGTTGTCATGGACTGCGACCAGCACGTAGAAGCAAACAAACAGGTATATGCCACCGACAAGGGACTTGAACGGCTTGACCACCCGCTCGTGATGAAGGTCGATCAACAGCATGTTCCTGTGTTCGCGGACGACGACGTCCCCACAGACACACTTAATCTGCCAGACAAAGTACTTGAAGCGACCCAAGTCGACCAGCCGCCGACACTGAAATCGGTTTTTATTGCCAAAGCAGAGCGGGCCGCTCAGCTGCTGGAATGGACTACACCGTACAGCATTGGTCTTTAGCTACTTGACTTCGCACGTTATATCGTTAGAGCCCGTATAGAGCGTGTGAAAGGTGGATGCTGCCGATAACGTCGTTCCTATCGTGTACTGAACCAATCGACCAATTCGAGTGTTTCTCGACGCGGCAGAAACACCACGCCAAAACCTACGTGACAGGTCTTGTTGCGGCCAGCAACAAGACCGTTCAAGGCATCTCGAACATCGTTCTCCTGGCCAAGAGCGAACGTGCTTTGAACAAGTTCCTCACCGAGTACGACTGGGACGAAGATCAGCTCAACAGAGAACGCCTCGCGCTGCTCCAACAAGCCGATGACACGAGATGGAGCAGTGAAGGTGTCGTCATCATCGACGACACCTTCACGCACAAAACGGGCAAGAAAATCCCTCACGCAGGGAAATACTACGACCACGGTATCCACACTACATCTGGGGACAGAACATCGTCTACGCACTCTACGCCGACGAGAAAACCACCTACCACTAGGCTTTCGCCTCTACAAGAAAACAACAAACGCCGCGTTGAACTCGCTATCGAACTTGTTGACGAACTCATCGAGATAGGTGTCCGCCGGGACACCTATCTCTTTGATATGTTCTACAGTACCGAGGAGTTCGTCACCCATCTCGAAGAGTATGGGAAGGAATGGGTTTCAGCCGTCAAGAGTGATACACGCGTCAGCTATGGCGGTGACCGAATCCGTGTCGATGCGCTCAGCCAGCGCATCGACACAGTCCCACGAACCGTTAACGGCGACATCTACCACATCTGGACACAGAAACGTGATGTCGGTCGTCTTGGAGAAGTGAAACTCCTGATCACTGAGAAAGAATCAAGCGATGAAGACGAGGAACCGAGCGTGAAGTATATCGTGTCGGACAAAATCGACGCACCGGCAAGCCATCTCATCGAGTTGTACGCGATGAGATGGCGAGTAGAGACGTTCTTCAGGGACACCAAGCAGGACCTTGGTTTTGGCGACTGCAAGTTACGGCACGCCGCAGGTGCCAGTGCCGACTGGCACCTGCTGATGCTGGCCTACAGTCTCCTCAAGTCCGGTGCTGCACATAGCACCCTTGGAACGATTCTTGGACACGCGAGTTCACTCCGAAACGACGTCAAACGATCCTTTCGTGAAAGCGTTCAGAATCTTCTCTCGTGGGCACTGACCAGTCCGTACCGCAGCATCGACGAGCTACTGCACCAAATCGACGGCATGTTCGTCTAACGTGCGAAGTCAAGTAGCTAAAGACGGATGACGTCGATGTAATGTTTCAGTTGCTCCGCTACCTCTTGTGTCGAGTTTGCAGGATAGCGGTGACTGTAATCCATCACTGTCTCTTGATTAAAAATGTGTCTTCTTAATGGCTTGTATCTCTGCGTGTCGGTTTTAACCCCCAAAACATTCGTCTTGACCGCCTAAACTCTCGATAAGTGACGCCATTGTATCAATGAATAAATCGAAGAATCAAATTTTCTAGAATATTCGAGCCTATATTTCAGTCTAATGGTACTATACGTGCTGAAAAGATTGTAAAAAATACTATTATTTAGACTGATAGTGCAGTTTTGGTAAGTAATGGCTATACGCGAGGGCATAGCTGTTACCGACACAACTAATGGCCTCCCATAGTGATTCAGCTTCAAGCCGAGTCCCTGCCGAAAAAGAGTCAATTGTTGTCCCTGCTGCTGCCGTCCCAAGTACTGGCATCTGTCTTCGTTCGCTGTCCCCACTCGGAGTTCACACAATCGTTGTTTCTGAAGATCCGTTCGCGATGTCGTTCAGTTCAAAATACTGTGATGAAGCCGTCCTTGTCCCTGATCCGACGACAGACCTTGAAATGTATTCAAAGGCGCTACTCGCGCTTGCCCGCCGTGAGGATGTCCGGACGATCGTTCCAGTTCGGGAAGAAGACGCATTCGTTCTCTCAAAACATCGAGAGGCTTTCGCCGAATATATCTCAACCCCTTGGCCGAATATGGAGGCGCTCCAACGCGTTCATGATCGAGTACGCTTGGCAGCAGCTGCAGAAACTGCTGGCGTCCCAGTGCCGAAAACAACCCCACTCGAAGCAGTTGAGACATGGGATTCACCATCGATTATTAAATCGCGATACAACCTTCTCGTCAACGAGTACGTCGACACCGTTCCTCAGGGCGAGACAGATCGGAATAAGACAGTCAAACACGTGCAGACCGGAGAGGTGGTGAGTGTAGATGAACTCCGTACTACGTTCGGTCATAATCCTATCGTTCAGGAATTCATCTCGACCGATGAAGAATATATGTTCGCTGCGCTCTGCGATCACGGTGAGCCACTTTCGACATTCCACCATGAACAGATACGAGCCCCATCCTACACCGGTGGAGGTGGCGTCTATCGCGAGTCTACTTATCTACCTAAACTGGAGGACACCGCATTGGCGCTACTAGAGGAACTGGAATGGCACGGCCTCGCCTGTATCGAGTATATGCGCCACCCGGAAACAGGCGACTTCTATCTTACTGAAATTAACCCACGAATGTGGACATCTCTCTCGGCAAATGTCCAGATGGGGGCGAATTTTCCAAAATATTACTGGCAGATGGCGATGAATCGCACCAATAAAATCAACTCCAACTATGAACGTGGAGTTGGATGTCATTATTTCAAGGGCGAATTGATGCACGTTTTAAGTCTCTTGGGTGAAGACTCTGCACTCGTTGAACGCCCATCACTTATGGAAACGCTCTATAAAATACTTCTATCCTGTTATAGACAACAAAATTTTGATGTGTTTAGCCGTGACGACCCTTGGCCATTTATTCAGGATATCCTAACCGAGATTGACGGTGCTACCCCTACTTTGTTTGAACTGGTCGAACTCGGCAGACGTGCCAGTCGATCCGATCGACCCACACATTGGCGTAAAGCAGCAGACACGCCCGAGACGAAAGATGATCGACACCAATTGAGACTCTCTGCTGGATTACCTTCCCAGCACTAACCTACGTATTCATTACACCTTCTCCCCACTTTGACTCGGTTCCGCACGATCCTGAACGCGAGCCCGGGTTTTAATCCCGTTCTGGGTTTTCCCCGCTTCGATGAGAGATATAAATACCGACAGAAGATCTATAAATATCTCTCGAGAGGCAACAAGTCATCCCTGCTTTGTCGACCACCCTCATACGCACCGTTTATAATAGTCGATGAACAGCGGTTTCAGACAATGTTTGAGTGATCGTCTTTATCGGGCGACGCACCAATGTCTGATGTAGCATCGAGACAGGAATTGCAGATACGATAGAGTCTAATTCAATCATCGTCGGATGGTTCGATATGTGATTGTAGTTAGTCTTCGAGATTTCGAGTTCGAACACGCTGTACTGTTTCCAGGCATCGTATCGCTCGAGAGTGCGGAAGACCCGTCGTCGATTCGCGTCGTCGCTGTGTTCAAGATCAGTGAGAAATCGATCGACCGCGTCTCTTGACGGTGGTTGATCGAAGCCACAACTCAGCCAGGTAGGTAGTTTCTGGAGTTCTCGTGTGACTGGGCAAGTGCCGTAGACATCCTCGTAGTAGCAGTGCAGAAAGCCGCGAAAGAAGTCTGATGGGGGATGAACTCGTGTTCCAGCAGAAACTCGAACGCAAAATGCTCAAACAGCGGCACTGTCTCGGTCGCCGCGACATTCAAGAAGTCGTCTACCGAAGCTACGTCTTGTAGGGCCTAGGTTTTGCTGGACATGATTCCCACGCCCTGCGACCTCGTACGTGACGCTTTCTCTGACACGCTCAGGTACCTAACCAAATAACCTACACACATTCAAGGCTATTTGTTCAGCAATCATCGGTCCTACTGCAAGAAACAGTAGAAGCAATGCCAATACGAAAATCGCAATAATTCTCCCAACCATATGGTGATTGCCAATGCACCCCATTATAATGCTATTCGAGCGCAAACAGATATTTAGTATATATGACAGAAACGGTCACCGGACATACCGCAAAAAGGTCCTAGAACTTGCTGCGGGGACGCCGCCACGGTGCCCCCATGGATAATCCCCGCAGCAATCCTCCGGCGAGGATTGCAAATCTGCGATTTGCTCACCGCCGTCGGTGGCCGGGACTGGCGTGTCTTGGGGTGGGGTCGGCCGTGATCAGTTCGTCGGCCAGCTCGCGCTCGCGATCGTCGAGATACTTGTGAACGTTGACCTTCACCGTACTCGAGTTCCGATTGATGTGGCGTTTCTGTGCCTATCGGTAGGCTTCCAGACGGTCGAGATCCTTGATGCCGTCGACCATGCCCTTCCACGCGAGTTCGAATTGGGATAGGAATCGAACCGGGTTCTCCGGCGCGTCAGCAAAAATATCGTTGTCGCACGGGTAGCGGTTGCGCGCGTCCGCATTGTAGATCGAGGGGCCGGTCATTGATCACCCTCCGGCATTTCGCTTAGCTCGAACGTTACAGCCGTTCTGAGAGTGCGGTCGTCCGTAAGTAGTGTTTCACAGTGCGGATACGCACCGGTGAGATAGGTTGGGTAGTTAACGAAGAAGCAATCGATCTTACTGCGACGGCTGAAACGCAAGACCTTGTAGCTCAATTTTCGTCACGCGATGCAGTTGTTCATTTTCGGCGTAGACAGCAAGTACTGCTCTTCCATACATTAGCCCACAGGGGTCTAGATAAGCTCCGGAGAGGGTGAAGCCAGTGAAATACGGACATCACTGTCCGACTAGCAAGTAATGAAAACGAGCTTAGCGGAGAACGACACCAACAAAACGCCAGTAAACGCTGTAATCGAAGCCGTGGCAGAAGAAACCGACAGTGACCCGCTGGACCTCCCGCCGCTATACGAAACGATAGAGCCAGACGCATTGAATACACTGTTCAATAGCTCCGAAACAAGCAGCCAAGTGCTATTTCAATATGCGGGTTTCGAGGTGGTAGTGCAAGGTAGTGAAGTGGAGGTAGAACCACTTCACGGAGAGCTCTGATTCAGAGGCTTCGACTTCCGTACTGAAACGGTACTGGCCGGCTTCTCCTGATGATAGCCGGATTGGCGACAGCTGGATATCTCAACGACAGCCCAACAATTCTTGTTGCGATCGCATTCATCATCACTGGTACTGTGTTCATTATCTTGGGCAGGACTCACCGATAGTTGAAATCGTTCTTTCGTGATCGGATAGCTCTCGTTCAGCGTTTAATCGCCTCGAGAGGACCTCAAAATGCCGCCCGGATAGGCCAGGGGGATGGCCGCCGGGCGGAATAGAGACAAGGTCCAATGGGGTTCGGTGGTGGTTGGATCGTGTCGCGCAGGAGAACGCGACAGTGAATATGCTCCTCCTGTCCTATATCAACCTTGCTTCGATTCCAAATGTGTTAAAACCGTCCTACTGACCCATTCAAACCCGCTGAGATCGGGTAGCTACTCTTCTGCGAGTTCGACACGCAAGTGATCATCCTGGTAGCCAGCGAACGACAGCCGCCAGTTCTGGATGAGATACGTCCCCGATTCGAAGCCGGCCGCTTCCGGCGCGTCGATCGTCACCGTCTGGTGCCCCACTCGAGTCCGAAGGACTTACCGTCTGGACCTAATCGCTCGAGGAGAGAATCTGAAGGAACGGAGACTGTTGTGCTCGGATTCTCGGTGGAGCTGGTGGTTCTACCCGATAGATGCCTCCTCCAGCGTCTGGATGTCGATTTTCTGCATCTGAAGCATCGCCTTCATGGCTCGGCTCGCTTTTTCGGCGTCCTCGTCACGCAGGAGTTCGGGCAGGACCGCTGGGACGATTTGCCAGGACACGCCGTACTTGTCCGTGAGCCAGGCGCACTGCCCCTCCTCCCCGCCGTCCGCCGTGAGTGCGTCCCAGTAGTAGTCGACCTCCGCCTGATCAGCGCAGTCCACGATGAACGAAATGGACTCGTTGAAGGTGAAGTCGTGTTCCTGGGCGCTGTCCATTGTCGCGAAGTGCTGACCGGCGAGCGTGAAGTCGGCGAACATGACCGTCCCCTCCTCATCTGGCGCCTGGTCAGGGCCGTAGCGGGCGATGTCGTTGACGTCCGCGTCGTCGAACACCGACGTATAGTACTCCATCGCCTCCTCGGCCTGACCGCACCGCTCACCGACGAACATCAGCGATGGGACGATTTTCCGCTCCGGAATGGTGTTGTCGTGAATCAACTGCCATGATACGCCGTATTCGTCTTCTGTCCAGCCGTACCGGTCGCTGAAGGGGTAGGAATCGAGGGGCATCAGCGTCTCGCCCTCCTTCGCCAGTTCCGTCCAGAGCTCGTCTACCGCCGCTGTCGTGGGACAGTTGACGATGAACGAGATTGCTGGAGTGAACTCGAACTGGGGGCCACCGTTGAGTGCGACGAACGACTGGCCCTCGAGCTCGAAGTCGATTGTCAGGACGCTCCCCTCTGGTTGGCCCGACGCTTCCGCTGACGCCTCGTCGTACCGGCTGGTGGGTCCGATCGACGAGTCGTCGAATATGCTTGTGTACCGGTTCACCGCATCCTCTGCGTTGCCGTCGAACCATAGGTTCGGGGTAATCTTCTGCATGGGGTCACCTCTCCCCAGGTACTGACGATTTAATCCGTGGCGGACCTGTTCTCGGTTCAATTTGACGGTTAATTGTCGGCATTGTCGTGCTCCTATTGTGGCTTCACTCCGTCGCCAGTCCATCCATCTGCTCGTCCACCTCATCTTGGGCTTTCTTCCAGGCAGGGTAGGCGCTCTCGACTTTCTTGCGACCGTCCGGCGTCAGCTTCAGACAGCGCTTTCTCGCGTCGTCCGCTTCGGCGTCGGTGACCCATCCCTCGTCTTCCAGTCGATTGGCGCTCCGGGTAAGCGTCGTACGTTCAAGACCGAGGAGGTCGGCGAGTTCTCCTAGCGGTGTCGGGCCCTTGAGGGCCAGTGCGGCGAGCACGGAGAACTGCGTCGACTGCAGCCCGTGGGTTCGGAGTTTCTCGTCGTAGAGTCGAGTGATTTCGCGTGCACGGCGGCGTGCGGCCAGGCAGTGACAGTTCTTGGTGGCGGAGAGATCCACAGCTACTATACGAGGTACGTGTATATACACCTATTTGCGAGCCAGCGTACTATCTTTGAATTCTCACCGTTATAGCGTGATTTGAGATAGGATTTATCACAGGGTGTCATAGAACGATCCGCATGGGGTTCTTTTCGCCCCATTCGAACTGAACTACCCGTTCACTCTACCTGCGAACCTAACACGGGTTCTTCTATCAGCAATCAGTAGTATTGAGAGAGCCGTGCTGAATACAGAGCGCGAATGCGGCACTCGGTAGAGCGCGATCTATGCGAAAGGTCGAACGCTCAGTATAGGTCGAGTACTTACCGGTGCAGGAGGTCGGTCCGGTAAGGACTGCGTGCTGAAGACAAAAGAGACCCAGTATTAATAAGAGGATGTTGTTAGGAGTCTTGATAAAGCGGCGAGTGCGTTGCGCTGCTTCCGGTCAAGTGCAGACATACTCGAGTATCGCTTGCTGCATTGGGAGACGTGTTCTGGCTTGTTGCCACACGACTGAACGGTCACTGTCCAGTACGGAAGTCGTAATCTCTTCGCCACGGTTAGCGGGTAGACAGTGCATCACGATCGCTTCCGGCGCGGACGAAAGCAGGTCACTGTTTACCTGATACGTGGAGAACGCTTCGAGTCGTTCTTCGCGCTCGTCTTCCTGACCCATACTCGTCCACACATCTGTGTAGACGACAGCGGTCCCCTCGACTGCACTGATCGGATCGTTGAAAAATCGCAGTGAACCCGATCCCAGTGATTCGATCTGTGCAGTCGTTTCATCGTTGAATCGGTGCTCCGGTGGGCAAGCAATACGGACGTCAATTCCTGCGAGAACGCAGACAGCGGCGAATGATCGAGCGACGTTTGTACAGTCACCGATCCACGTTACCGACAGTTCATCAAGCGTTTCAAATCGTGACTGAAGGAAGTAGAGATCGGCGAGCGCTTCGCATGGGTGGGCCCGATCGCTCAGCGCATTCACCACTGGAACCTCAGCGGCTGAACTGAACTGTTCGAGCGTTTCATGATCTCCAGTGCGTACGATTATTCCGTCTACGAACTGCGACACTGCACGAGCTGCGTCGGTTACGTCTTCGGTTCCGCGACCAAACTGGAATTCGTCTGCGGACATGGAAACTGCGTGTCCGCCGAGAGAGGCCATCCCAGACTCAAATCCGAGCCTGGTTCGGGTACTTGGCCGTTCGAATAGCAGCGCGACTACGCGCCGAGAGAGATGTACGTTGGCCGCTCTCCCCGTATGATCCTGGTCTAACAGCGTGGCAGTGGCACAGAGACTTCCGACAGTTTCGAGATCGAGATCGGCCACTGTGAGTAGATGGGAAGGCTGATTCATACGGAAGTACTCACGACTATCATATATTTATCACCCTTGATGCGGCAAGAACATCCGAGCTACCGTTACTCGGATGAATGGACGAAGTATTCGTTATTGTCGGCATCATTGTTCGGTTCGCGGTGGTAAGTTCGCAGGTTCTCTTTCGGGTATATCAGAGATGAAATGGTGAAATAAAGCGAGCCGTCGTGCTGTACTCATCCTCTATATTCAGCAGGATTCTCTTGACAGGCCTCTGGGAGATTTGTTGCTTCTCCGTTACCCGCTTGACCTGTACTTACCGTTTGTCAGGTAGCTACGGGGAAGTATGCGAACTATTCTAAGTCACCCCCTTTATCAGCCAAATCACTACATTCGAGAACTACCGCTACTGTGTCTGTCAAATTGGACGAAGATAAATCAGAACAATAGTCCAACTCTATTGAGTTGTGCAAGAAAGTGCTTGCTGCTCGAGCGGTGGACCTATATGAACAGCGCGGCCGTTCCTGGGAGTTTCTGTTGCTGTGAGTGCAGCTGCTATTTGCAGCCACGGACCAATCGTCGAATGCTCGAGTAGGCGTAGCGGATCCGGCGGCCAAAAGAGAACACTCCCCAGTGGATCGTTTGGGTCGCCGTACCGATCTGGTGGCAAGATCGTCTCGAGGAGTGCATCGGCTGCGTCGAGGAGCGTCTGGTTCTCCTCGAGGACGGTTGAAAGAACGGGATCACGGCGTTCGGAAGCGGTTTGGAACGATAGCGTTAGGCGGTACCCGCTCTCGTCGACGCGAATGATATCGAGTGCCTCGAGTCGGTCGCGATACTTCCGAATTGTCCGTGTCGAGACATCTGTTCGGTCGGCAAGCTCGCGCTGTGACAGGCGGTTTTCGGCTGTGAGAAGCATATGGATTATTCGGCCCACGGCACTGTTGGGAGGATGTTCCGGTGTCGCTCACGGCCTCCGACAGTTCCTGTTGACGACCGTGTTGGGCGTCCAGCTGCTCGAGTAGCTGTCGGCCGGCCTCGAGCAACTCGACAGTCCGATCATCAGCAGGGCCGGACTCAGCGACCAGTCCAAGTTCGGTGAGCGAGTTCGTTTTTAGTAACCGTGATAGCGTTTAGGGCCGACCGTAAAACCCACTCATAGCTGCTCAGATCGATAGTTTAATCAGCGCTCGAGGAACTCCGTGTTCCGTCGGAACCACCAGACTGCTCTCCACCAACAACGTGCTTCACAAGAGCATTGACTGTTTATCTAGTCTATGACTCAGGGAGAACTTTTCCCGGGTTGAGTATCCCATTTGGGTCGAACGCTTTCTTGATTGATCGCATCGCTTCGACTGCCGCGTCTCCATGCTCATTGGCAAGATAGTCTTGTTTCCCGATCCCAACCCCGTGTTCACCAGTCGCAGTCCCGTTCATTTTGATTGCCTTTTCAACGATTTGCTTTGAAATCTGTTCTCCTTTCGCTACCATCTCTTGGTCTTCAACGTCGACCATAACGAAGTAGTGGAGATTACCGTCTCCTGCGTGTCCAAAGCACGGGATCAGGAAGTTATGTTCCTCACCTAACTCCTTTACGTATCTCACCATCTCTGGGTACTCGCTAATCGGAACCGTCACGTCGCCGGGAGTGAGCGAAGAAAGATCTGGATCAAAGGGGTCAACAGCGTCTGCAAGTTCACGCCGCGCTTCCCAGAGGTCCGTCATCTCTGGGCCGCTTTCAGCAACGGCAAACTCGGTCACATCGTGCGCTTCGAATATCGTCCGACAGAACTCCACTTCGGCTTCGATATTGTGGTTCGCGTGGAACTCGAGGAACACCATTGGCGAGTTCGATAAGCCGGTATCCAGACTCGCGTTTGCCATCTCTGCACTGATCGAATCGATTAGTTCGATCTTGGCAACATCGACACCTGAACGGATGGTATCGAAGATCGCATCGGCTGCATCGCCGAGCGCTGAAAAGGTTGCTCGCCCGCCCCAAACCTGCTCCGGACGGCCAGCCAATTGCAGCGTCGCTCGTGTGATAACCCCAAGTGTTCCCTCACTTCCGACAAGCAAGTCCAGCAAATTATACCCAGACGAAGTCTTCGTCGCCTTGCTCCCGGCAGTTATCACTTTTCCTGTCGGCAACACGGCCTCAACCTCGAGCAGCCAGTCTGCGACTTCGCCGTACTTTACGGTCTTCATACCCGACGCATCGTTTGCAAGCATTCCGCCGATTGTCGAGATTTTTCCCGATGAGGGGAGCGACGGCAAAATGAGGCCCTGTTTTCCAACTGCCTCGTTGATCTCGTCGCCGTAAATCCCAGGCCCAACATCAACCTGGAGATTATCTGGACGAATTTCATAAATCTCGTCCATTCGGTTCATATCGAGGCTTATGCCCTTCTCCAGCGGGACAGCATTCCCCTCGAGGCTCGTTCCGGCGGCGTATGGAGTAACTGGTATTCGTTCCTCATTGGCCCACGAAAGTACTGCAGCCACATCTGCAGTGCTTTCGGGCCAAACGACGACGTCCGGGGGCACACCGTTCTCTTCGCTGGTTCCCCAGTCGACAGATCGCTCATGTCGGTCTGCATCTGTAAATGATATTTGATCAGGGTCCAGTATCGAGGAAAGGGCTTGCAGTTCGTTTGACATACCTGCGTAATCGAACGAAAATCAATTAAACATATGGGTTCCGAGATTTCTCTGGTCGCAAAGACCGTTCTCCACCTCGACTGCCGGCAACTGCTCTCGTTTTTGCCCTCGAGACTCTCGACCCGCTTGGTTCGTCGATTCCGCTACCCGCTCGATATCTACAACTATGTGGAAAAACGGTTCAACGATCAGCGAATACTGACACTAGTCGCTGACTGATTGGGCTGGCTTTGTTGTTTCGTCAATTGATTCAGCGTCTCGGCTCGAAAAATAGGAAGCCAGTGCAGGACCAGTAAGTTGGTGGAGAACGACTGCAAGCGCAGGGACTAACGATGCCAGTGGTGAAAAGAATCCAGTTGCGATCGCGACAGCCAGTGCGCTATTTTGCATTCCAACCTCGAACGAGCACGCGCGTGATCGATCTGCCGCCATCCCAAACACGTACCCCGTCCCATAGCCAGCAGACAGGCCAATTACGTTGTGAAGAACGACCGCAAATAAGACGATGACACTCGCAGTAAGGAGATTTTCGACGTTCGCACCGACGACTGCTGCAACGATCGCAACGATTGCCATCACGCTGATCGCAGGGAATACCGTCAATCCCGCTTTCGCAGCAGTTGGTGCATACTGATCAAGAACCCGCCGTAGTGTGAAACCAAGAATGACTGGAATCACGACAATAAAAACGATCTCCTGAAACATCTCCGCAAACGTGACTTGGATTTGTTCTCCGGCAAAGAGAATAACCCAGGCTGGCATCACTATCGGCGCTGCGAGTGTCGTCACGGATGTCACAGTAACTGAAAGAGCAACATCGCCTTTTCCCAGATACGTGTACACGTTGGAGGCCGTCCCACCCGGTGCCGCCCCCAGAATAATGAGACCGATACCAATCTCTGCAGGCAGTGAAAGTATTAGAACGAGTGCATACGCTGCAGTTGGCATAATCAGCCACTGGGCGGCCGCTGCTAGGAGAACGTCTCGTGGGCGCTCGAGAATCCGTTTGAAATCATCGGTGGTGAGTGTAAGCCCCATCCCCAGCATCACCACGCCTAGAAGTATTGACACATACTCCCCGATCCACACGAACGTTTCAGGACTCAGAAAAGAAAGGACAACCGCGATTACAACCCACAGTACGAAATATTTGCTCACAAGCTGGCTAAATCTCTTCGCTGTGGTAAGGTATGTCATCCTACCTGTATAGCAGAAATGATGTTATTTATATTTGTCGAAGGTGTGATTCTCTTTGAGAAACCGCTTCTTACTGATTGGCCGTGATCAGTGTCCACACACCCCAAGTGCTAATCTGAGAAAGGTGTACTGAATCATCGCAGTATAGCGGTTTGCCACGGCCTAGAGAACAGGATTATTGAGAAGAGGTTTACTCGTGACGCGAGGCTGTCGTCATCTCAGCCGAGGTAATCTGATCAATGAACTTCTCAATGACTGAGATCGCCTCATTCTCTGGATCATCAGTATTGGTGTGACGAGGCAGTTCATAGACCGTAATCTCGGCACCACTGAGAGTTGTAAGGGTTCCCTCGTTGCTCTCGAGATTGAGGATCGCTGTCTTGAAGATAACGAGAGTACGCGTCTCAGTGACGTCTAAATACTGGATATTTTGCTGCGTTGAATAGGGGCGCGGCGGCGGGATCGCCACCAAACCGGTACGGATCAGAAGTCGGCTAGGTCGCTTTGTCATGCATAGTTCTGTGTGGACTTTAGATCGGCGCTGTTCAGATAAGGTCTGAAAAGCGAGGCGGTCAGAATTCTAGGTGTCCATGCCCGAATTCAGCCGCCTCAACGGCTCTAGTAGCGGCGTTCAATTAGATTTTGTGGAGCGAGAGGCGACACCGCGCGAGTTGATGCGATTGAGTATCCAACTCCATTTATCGGTATTATCACTTTCGGATACTGTTTCTGCCTTAGAGGGATTCGGTGTCGAACGGGCGAGATCGACAATCCATAATTGGGTACAGAAAGCCAATTTACAGCCGACAACGGGAAGCCAGCCGGATCACGTTGTGCTCGACGAGACCGTGATCCAACTTGACAATCAGCGCTACTGGCTGTATGCTGCTGTCGATCCCAAAACGAACGAATTTCTCCACGTCAAGCTCTATCCAACGCGTACAATCGCACTTACTGAGATGTTTCTGTGTGAACTGAGAGAGAAACACGATGTCCAATACGCCGTGTTTCTCGTCGATTCAGCTCCGTGGCTTAAAGCTGCACTCCATCACCTTGGACTCCGATTTCGATACGAGAAACATGGAAATCGGAATGCCGTCGAACGTCTATTCCAAGAGATAAAACGACGTACTACTCAGTTTGGAAACTGCTTCAGAAACGCCGATCCAGCAACCGCTGAAACATGGTTGCAGAGCTACGCATACTGCTGGAACCAGCTAATCTGAACAATGCCGTGATCGCGTGTCGATAGTCCCGTACCTGTTGCCACGGGTCGATCTCGTAGCGGGGCTCCCCTTCGCTCTCACCGAAGTTTCGGTTGTCAAAAACGAGTGCTCCCAGTCCAGCCTCACTGAAAGTCTCGGCATACTTGTCGAGGTACATCTCCTTGACCGCCGAGAACCCGTGTGCCATCACGATAGTCGGGACCGGTTCGTCCGCGTCATCTGGCGTATAAAGCCATCCACGGAGCATGTCCTCCTCCGCTTCGAATTCGATATCTTCTCGCATGACCCTCCTCCCTACACCGTCACCATTATTAATCATTATGTTATATACGTAATATATTCCCGGACCGAATTCATCCCCTTTACCTTAAATATCTTATGAACGCTATTATTGAACTACGTCCCAATCACACCCCAACAGCCCAACCGAGCCTGCACTTCGCTCTCACCAACGAGTGTATCCTGATACTCCGCCGATGCCGAAACGTATTCATCAAGGAACGCCTCGAGCGTCTCGAGGAACTCCTCAATCGGCCACTCGGTGAGCGAATCGTACTCAGACTCACTCCGGAACCACTCCCGTAGAATCCGATCCTCGTCAGTATTCTTCAGTCCGACATCACTCAGACGCCCACGAAGCGCTTGAGACCGTGGAACCGCTGGCACCATAACAGGAGCATGGCGGCAGCTACCCACCAGCGGGGAATGCAGAGTTGATATAAGCGCCAATGACGAACTCAACCGTACAGATGGCTCGTGTCGTCCACTATCATCATCCTCAGGCCGAGAACTTCTCGCTGAAGTATAGCTCGGCCTCTCCAGCAGATTTGCTCCCCCGGCAAACGGAGCTAGACGGCGCGACGAAGCTCATCGGCTATCCGTTTGATACCCCCATCTACGTGCTCTATGAAGGCGACACGGAGATCGAAGACGCAGGAGACATTGATTTCGACAGAGAATGGCTCAGTGACCGAATTACCGAACTCCCTCGCGAGGGGCAGGTTGTCGCCTTTCGCTTAGTGGAGTTGCTTGAAGCCGCTGTGGACGTCCGAGAGGAAGACGAATTCCGCCTCTACAAAGAGTTTGAACCGCAGAAGATCCGGCAGGCGCTCGACCACGTCTCGTGGGGAGCAGCACTCCCACAGGTCGCCGGCGAAGTGATGTCGAACCTCATTCTCCATCACTCGCTTCCGAACGCAAATCATCGAACTGGAATCGCGATGCTCCAGTTCTATATTGAGAGCAAGGATCCAGAATTTAATATGCCACGGACACACGTCGACGATGCCACATGGCGAGAGTGGGTCGATCCGTATATCGTCGAGTCCAAGCGCCTCATCACCGTCCGCCGGAACAACGTCCGGTTCAAGCAAATCCAAGAATTAGGTGTCGATCTCGTCGAGCGGAAGGATGGAATTCAGATCCGATTAGCTGAGTTCGACCTGGATATGCACTGGCGTGAGGCCCTCTCAACGTACGCTGGTCGGCATGAAGAGCACTGTACAGAGTTTGCTCACTCAGTACTTGAACGTGCAGATCGGGAGGACCTCCTCAGTCAAGCAGGGCCAACAAAGCAGGACTTCATTGAGTATCTGGAAACGGGGCTCGTCGAACGAGATTTCAGAGAAATGTTTTGATTAGTCGCGAAGCTCGGCGACCGACTGACCGACCTCTCGGACGTGTTCACTCCGCTCGAGGTCGAGTTCCTCGGCGAGGTAATCAACCGTCTCTTCAAGGCTCATACGTGAAAGAAGTTCTCCGAGCGGTATAAACCTAGTGCTGTGCTCCCCAGAATGGCTCTATTGCCGGAGTAGTCTTCTGATCTGGTAGCCAGAATTCCGATAACAAGGTCGCAGTGAACTGTCTCGGGGTCAAGCCCCGGGGCACTCGGCCTGCTCCGCCTATAGATGCCATTTATCGCTCATTCGTTTGCTGGTGCAGAATGTAACACGGTCCTTCCGGAAGAGGTGGAAGATGGCAGAGATGTCGTCTGCCCTGCCTGCAGCGCAAGAATGCGTCCCCGTGGGCCGTATGAGGTTGGTCGTGCGCGCCACTTCTACCATCTATAGTACGCGTTAGAAATAATTGCTTACTTTTGGCGCAGAGAGTTGCTTAAGAGCGGTATCGATCGCTGTTGGTAGCTCACATCGTACTCTCCATCATAACTTCGCAGAATTTCTTTTAGCTTTTCCCGGTTTGGCTCTCGGAAAAATTCTGCCATTTATTCCTTTCAACTTTCCCGAAATGTTACCATGCTTAGAATGAGTCTCTTAGGGATCACTAAACTTTTCGCAGAAATCCTGGCATCGTCATTAGCTCGCTTCTTTCTATCCTTCCTCCGGTTGCACGTCACGAAGAGCGATTTCCCCGATATGAACACGAGTCGAGTAGCAGTCGTGTTCATATCTCGTAGGCCGCCGCGGAGTTCCCCGACCCCCGTGTGGAGGTGGCGAAGAAGCTACTCGACTCTCATACTACTACCGCATAGTTCGTAGTCCAGATCAGTCGCGGACTTCGTCGATACTGTCAGAGACGTCCTTCATCTTGGTATCCGAGTACGCTTCACGTGTCGTCTCAATCGATTGGTGGCAGAGAGCTTCTTGCGCCTTTTCGGACAAGTCACTGGCGTACAGGTCACGACCGAGCGCCCGTCGCGCGCCGTGGAGTGGGAGATAGTCGTAATCACCGTCCGGGTCGATACCCGCCTCTTTCGTGAGGCGTTTCATCAGCCGCCGAACTCCTTCTTTGGAGATCGACGGCGGTGGGACCTCATGCTCACGGTGTAGTCGGTCAAGAACCTCCGTTTTCTCCGTATCACTCCCGGTCCTCGAGTGCCGCAGAAACCGTCTCCTCACCGATCGATTCGACTGATAGTGGCCGGTCGGGAAAACAGGCCACTCGTCGATTGGTGGATCAAGGAGTCCGCGCCAGCGCTCGAGGACATCATCAACGCTCTCGGGGAAGGTGCGGTTTCATAGTCTCGTGACTTGCCATAGACTTCTATCGACCGCTCTTCGAAATCGACGTCAGACCAGCGGAGGCCATCACGTTTCTCGTCCTTTGGATCCGAGAACAGTTCCGCTTCACGCGCACCCGTTCCGTCGAGCATGACGACGGTCGCTCTATCGCAGAATGCAGTCTCTCGATTGACCCAGATCATTCCCTCGAGCGCCATATCGACGCGCTTCGTAGCGTAGTTGATGAGGTGCTCGCGATCGTCATCTGACCAGTACTGCGTTTTGCACTTCCCGTCGTCTTCAGGGAGCATACCTAACCGAATTGGCGGTGGGCGAGAACGAAGAACCGCCGTCCATCGAAGAGATAGAGGAGCGGATCGGCGTCGAAGAGACGCAGTTCCGAACCTTACTCGCTCTCGAAGAAAGGGAGGTTCTCGTAAAACACTCTACCAGTAATTACGAGATCACGCAAGCAGGGCGACGAGTACTGAACCGCGACCGGTAGCCGATAGCCGACACTACAAGTCGTGGGTGTACATTGACCAGTTAGCTGCCAGGTGCCCTCTTGGGCGTCTGCAGGCCTCTAGGGACGCTAGTCACCGGTGACACCAGCTGTCGACGGGCTCGAGTCTGTCGGGCAGCGCTGTTCCCCAGATATCTCTGCATCTGCTGACAACACGAGTCGTCGCACCTTGTACTGGAGCCCATCACTCCGCCGGGAACGCAGTTCGTCGTACAGTCGATGCTTTGAGAGGTCGAGCAACCCGTCAATCGTCCACCGGGCGAGTTTGGTCGCGTACTCACGGCTGACGTCCTGTTCCTGGATGCGAATCCAGGTGGCTATCTCACCGGCATCAAGATACTCTTTCATTCTCTTACAGCCCTGATGCCAGAGGTCGCCATGCGAGTTGGACCGTCTGAGCGTAGTAGATCGACCTGTCGGTGAGTGCAGTTCCATTTCGACTTAGAAATGAGCTGAAATATATGTATATACTAGTACATATGGATATTACACAAGTTGATGACGATTGCAGTCAGGTCAGTGAGTGTGGTTCGACAGAAACTCCTGACAGCGGTCATGGTCGTAGCACTCGTTGCAACTGGGATGACGGCCTCGGCGGGGGCGGTCACGGCGCCGTCGGTCGAGACGACGACCTCGATCAGCGAGTCAACGACGGTGACGAACGTCGTCGACGGCGACACAATCGACATCGAATACCAGAACGGGTCGACCGATACCGTTCGACTGCTAGGTGTTGACACACCGGAAACGTACGGGACGGTCTCGCCTGGCGAATTCGAGGGTGTGCCGGACACGCAGGCGGGCCGTGAGTGCCTGCAAGCCGCGGGTGAGAACGCGAGTGCGTACGCGACTGACCAACTCGCTGGCCAAACGGTTACGCTGCAGTTCGACAGCCAGGCGGACCGACGCGGTGACTACGGCCGTCTGCTCGCGTACGTACAGGTCGACGGTTCGAACTTCAACTACGATCTCGTGGAGCGGGGCCACGCCCGAGTCTACGACAGTACGTTCTCCCAGAGCGATTCATTCTACAGCGCCGAATCGGCGGCTCAGTCCGCCGAGCGAAACGCCTGGTCGTGTCGGACGCCGAACGACGACGGCTCTGGCGATGACGGGTCGTCGGGTGGGGACGGAAGTGCGCTTACTATCGATTGGGTCAACGCGGAAGCGAGTTCCCTCAACGACGAGCGTGTGAAGATCACCAACACCGGCAGTAGTTCGGTCGACCTCGACGGGTTCACGCTCGCCGACGAGGCAGGTCATAGCCACACGTTTGCGGAGTTCACGCTCGGCGCCGGTGACTCGGTATACGTCCACACTGGTAGTGGGACCAACGACGCCGACGACCGCTACATGGGCTACGGGACCGAAATCTGGAACGACGACGGTGACACGGCGATGGTGCAGACGGCAGTTGGGACGACCGTCGACCAACTCGCGTACTAAAGCGAGCGTGGCATCTCATTTTTCAGACGTCTCGGCGCCAGGTCAGGTGGTGGCGACCGCACTCGATAACGAGTGGTGAAATCCCTCGACGCGCTCGCGGTTGCTGTCTCCGAAAACCTTCGATTTTTGGGATGATAAGAGAGATTTGCTCTCTCGAACCACCCGGGATATCCGCGCTCGGACACCCACACCGCACTCGCGTGGATAGTGGTCCACGCAAGCGACCATGCGAACGTGAGCGTGCCTCGCCCTTTCAGTCCGCCAGGAGGGCGGCTGGGTCTTCGAGCTACCTCTTGCCACAGTTGACACAGCGATGAATCCCGTCCTCGGCGGTGACCCGAGATGGGCCTGCCGCGTAGTATTCGTAGGGGTAGTGCACTCCTGGAAGTCGGTCGTGTGGCGGACCTCAGGGAGGTACACGGGCTCGATCAACTGGACCAAGATGTCCGAGCGGTTCGGCTCACACGTCTTGTTGTAGGTGACGTTGTTGTCGCCGGTGTAGGTGACCGTTATCGTGTGGTGCTGCTGGAGGCGGTCGACGGCCCACTCCTTGTACCCCGTCTGGGTCTGCCCGAATCGGCGTTCCTCGTCGTCGTCGAACGTCTCCCTGAACCGTTCGAATCAGAACCGACGGCGACTATGCATACCGACGAGACGCGATCGAACGTGCAGCTGACTGCTACGACTGCAAAAAGACGAAAGCAATGGTGAGTGCCTACGATGACGTTCCGACGTTCGTCTAGGCCTCCCGCCAAGTCCTCGAGCGCGACGAGCTCACGCTCGAGCAGCGGCGAGAAATCGCCGAGACGCTTTCGACTCGAGCAGTGGCTTTCAAAGTCACTACTGAGGCAGCCATTGAGACCGACTACTAAGAGATCGAATTTTAGCCCCGGGGCTCAGAGCGGGTCACACTGCGGTTTTCTCAGGCTCGAGGGCCGCGACACGATTCTCGAGACCACCTGACGCCGTTCTGAGTTCCGATCAAGTTTGGGCACTGTTGTCGTCGCATTTTCAGCCGTATACGAGCATTCTCGAACAAACGCGACGACGACCCTCGTGGTCGCGTCCAGCACATTGATCGTCTACTGACCGATATCTAGGACCTCGTACAGCGCACGCTCGGTGTCGATCGTCAGCAAGTGCTCGCGGTACTCGGCGCTCGCCTGCACGTCAGAAACGAACGCTCCGTCATCAAGTGTTGTACCGGCTTTGGCCGATGCCGCGGTGATCGTCTCCTCGGTAATTGCTTCCCCCTCGAGTTCGTCCTCGACAGCCGGCAGTCTCGCGGGAGTCGTCGTCGCGCCGGTGACGGCGACTCGAGACTCCTCGATCGTCTCGCCGTCAGTTCGAAGCCAGACGCCGACACCGACCAACGCGTAGCCCGAGAGCGGATCTCGACGTTTGCGGTAGCCGCTTACTGCATCGTCGGTGGTCGGGATCCGAACGCCAGTGACGATCTCGTCATCGGCGACCGCCGTCTCGAATGGCCCCTCGAAGAGATCAGTCGCGTCGATCGTTCGCTCGCCGTCCAACCCGCGAACCTCGAGCGAACCGTCGAGCGCGAGCAGGGCGGCCGGCGGATCCGAACGCGCATCGCCGTGGGCGAGATTGCCGCCGATCGTGCCACCGTTTCGGACCTGTGGGTCACCCAACTCAGCCGCAGCGTCGGCGAGTGCGGCCGCGTGCCGACGGACGGTCTCGGAGTCGGCGATTTCGGCGTGTGTAGCGAGTGCGCCCATCGAGAGGTCATTTCCATCGTCATTCTCTTCGATCATATCGAGCCCACTCAGTTGGCCGATATCGACGAGTGACGGCGGCGATTCGTCCCCCGTCTTCATTCGCGGCAACAGCCCGTGTGCGCCAGCGACCAGTTCGGCACCGTCGTGATCACTGAGCAGTGTGAGTGCGTCGTCGACGCTGTCTGCCCGGTAGTAGTCGAAGTCGTCCGTGTACATTACCGATCACCCTCCGTGGCCCGCCAGACCGACTCCGGTGTGATGGGCATGTCGAGGTGGTCGACGCCGAACGGCTCGAGCGCATCCACGACGGCCGACACCATAGTCGGTGTCGCCGCAATGGTCGCCGACTCGCCGACGCCTTTCACCCCGATCGGGTTATGCGGACTCGGCGTTACCGTGTTGTCCGTCTCGAACTCCGGTAGCTGCGTCGAGTGCGGGACGGCGTACTCATCCATTCGACGGGTCTGAAGGTGTCCGTTGTCGTCGTAAGCCGCTCCCTCGTAGAGCGCGGCCCCGATTCCCTGTGTGATCCCGCCGTGGACCTGTCCCTCAACGATCATCGGGTTAATGATCTCGCCGCAGTCGTCGACTGCAACGTAGCGCTCGATTTCGATCTCGCCCGTTTCGGGATCGACCTCAACGACCGCGACGTGGGTGCCGAAGGGGTAGGTGAAATTCTCCGGATCGTAGAAGTTAGTCTCCTCGAGACCGGGATCCATCCCCTCGGGCAGGTCGTGGCCGAGGTAGGCCTCGTGTGCGATCGTCTGGATGTGAAGCGATCGATCTGGTGCGCCGGTGACGCGGAACTCGCCGTCCACGAACTCAAGGTCGTCCGCGCTCGTCTCGAGCTGGTGGGCGGCGATCCGACGAGCCTTCTCCCGGACCTCGCGAGCGCCGCGAGCGATGGAGCCGCCGCCGACCGAGGCGCTTCGGCTGCCGTAGGTCCCCATCCCCTGCGGAATCCGATCGGTGTCGCCTTCGACCACATCGATGTCGTCAACGGAGAGGCCCAGTTCCTCGGCTGCGATCTGGGCGTAGGTCGTTCGGTGTCCCTGTCCCTGGTCAGCGGTTCCCGCGAGGACCGTTACCGACCCCGTCGAATCGAAGCGGACGATCGAACTCTCCCAGCCGCCAGCCTGTGAGCCGAGATCACCGGCGAGTCCGGACGGCGAGAGTCCCGCGGATTCAACGAAGTTACCGATCCCGATTCCGATGTACCGATCTTCGTCTCGAAGCTCGCGCTGGCGCTCGCGTAGTTCGTCGTAGTCGACGTGATCGAGCGCTAGATCCATCGCACGTTCGTACTCACCGCTGTCGTAGACGAGTGCCGCCGCCGATTCGTAGGGAAACTCGTCAGGTTGGACGAGATTACGCCGTCGCAATTCGGCTGGATCCATCTCGAGTTCCCGCGCACCGACATCAACGAGTCGCTCGATCACGTAGATCCCCTCGGCTCGACCCGCACCGCGATAGGCGTCGACGGGTGTCGTGTTCGTGAACGCGCCGACGACACGACAGTGAATCGCCGGGATAGTGTACTGGCCGGATAGAACGGTGGCGTAGAGGTACGACGGTGTCGCCGTGCCGAACTGCGAGAGCTGTGCGCCGAGGCCGGCGTGCGTTTCGACTCGAACTCCACGGATCGTTCCGTCGTCGTCCAGAGCAATCTCGCCGGTCGTTACGTGATCTCGGCCGTGGCAGTCGGTCAGATAGCTCTCCGAACGCGTCGCCTGCCACTTTACCGGCCGGCCAAGTTGCATGGCACACCAAGCCGTCACAGCCTCGTCCGGATAGTGGTAGATCTTGCTACCGAAGCCGCCACCGACTTCGGGAGCGATCACCTGAATCTTGTTCTCCGGAAGTCCCAGCGTCCCCGCCGAGAGCAGCATTCGGTGGAGGTGGGGGTTCTGGCTCGTCATCCAGAGACGCAGTTTCCCCGTCGCGTCCTCCCAGTCCGCGAGGGCCGCACGTGGTTCCATCGCGTTCGGAATAATTCGTGGCTGTCGGAGGTCGACGCTCGCAACCTGATCGGCGTTGGCGAACGCCTCGTCGGTAGCGTCCGCCTCGCCAAGTTCGAAGTCGAAGGCGACGTTGTCTGCTGCCTCGTCGTGAACCGGGGGCGCGTCGCGTTCGACGGCCTCGACCGGATCGGTGACGTGCTCGAGCGGTTCGTACTCGACCGTGATCCGTTCGAGTGCGTCGTGGGCTGCGTGCGGCGTCTCCGCGACGACGGCGGCGATGCCCCTTCCCTCATGACGGACCTTGTCCGTGGCGAGCATGCGATACTGTGGCTGGACGAGACCGGGAAGGTCCCAAGCGGTCGGAATCGTGTTCGGAACGCCGCTTTCGACGACGTCCTCGCCGGTGTATACCGCGATGACGTCGTCCATAGCCGCCGCATCACTAGTATCTATACTCTCGATTCGTGCGTGAGCGTGATCGGACCGACGAATAGCCAGATGAGTCGTTCCACGCAGGGAGATATCGTCGGTGTACTCCCCATCACCGGTTAGCAGTGGAACGTCCTCGCCGCGTTCGATGGCGGAGCCGAAAGCGCCACTGCTGCCGTCCCCGTCGGGTTCGTCAGCTGACTCCGTCGCTTCATTCGTATCCGCGTCGCTCATCGTTGCCCACCCAACTGGTCAGCTGTGGCCTCGATGGCATCCACGATGTTCTGGTAGCCGGTGCACCGACAGAGGTTGCCCTCGATCGCCTCCCGAATCTCTTCACGCGTTGGATTGTCGTTCTCACGGAGGAACGTGTCGGCGGTCATGAGCATCCCCGGTGTGCAGTAGCCACACTGGAGTCCGTGCTGTTCCTGAAACTGCTCTTGTAGAGTGGTGAGGTCGCCGTTATCGGAGAGCCCTTCGACCGTTTCGATCTCCGATCCGTCGGCCTGGACGGCCAGGCGAGTACAGGACTTGATCGTCTCCCCGTCCACCCTGACCGTACAGGCACCGCACCGCCCCGTCTCACAGCCGACGTTCGCTCCGGTATAGCCGAGTTCGTCTCGAAGTGCCGAGACGAGTAACGTCCGCGGCTCGACGGTCAATTCGTGTTGTTCACCGTTAACCGTTATCGAGATATCGTGTTCTGACATTCAGAGCCCTCGGAGTATGTGCCTCGCTCGTCCATGGGTACTGTTCTCCATTTTCATGTTAAAAACTCACACTCGCTACTCACCATATCGAGGTAAATAGGTTTGCAACCAAAATTGCAGATTTTGACGCTCAGCGGTGCGAAATATGCCGTTCGATTCCGTCTATGATCTGTTTCTCAGGGAAGGTCGGACGGTTCGTCGATGTCACGGATGACACCCGAATCGTCGGTCGCAACGAGCGCCGACCGGTCCCCCTCGAGCAATACTGCACGTCCACCAGTGTCTCCTGAGACGTCCGTAAGTCGTTCGAAATAACTCCTATCGAACAGCACCGGATTCCCGCGAGAGCCGTCGTATGCCGCCGCGAGAGCCGTCTCGGGTCCCGTTCGATACGTCGCAACGAGAGTATCGACGGTTTCTGGACTAACGAACGGCATATCACCGAGTGCAAACACCGCTGCAGCCACATCAGACGTCTCGAGTGCATCGATCCCGACACCGACTGACGTAGCCTGGCCGCGAGCGTACTCGTCGTTTCGAACCAACGTGACCGGCTGGTCCGCGAGTACGTCTGCAACTCGATCAGCATCGTGTCCGATGATGACGATCACTGGATCGACCTCGCTCGCAACCATCGTCTCGACGGCGTGAGCGACGATCGGTCGTCCCCTGAGGTCGGCCAGCAGTTTGTTCGCCGCACCGAACCGCGAACTCGTTCCGGCGGCGAGGACAACGCCAGCAATCCCGTTGGATCCGTTCATTGGATCCTGATCGCCAGTCTGATTCGTCCGATGGTTCGTCTGACTACTCGAGGGCGGTGTGATAATCGGGATTTCGTCGTTACCCATTCTGGCCTCTCTGCCGGTTCAGTCGGTCACAGGGGATGTTCCTCGGATAACCACCGTCCATATGGTCGTTCTATGGCCCCGATACGAAGGGCTATGATCCATAGCCACCTGTGTGTGATAAACTACCAAATGTGTCCCGGCTCGAGTATCTGACCAAATGTTTCGGACCCTCAGTACTTTGTTCGAGTGAAGGTTTAGCGTCTGGAGCACTTCAGCATGAGACAGACTCCCAATGGATGCGAGAATTACTGGCCGTCGCTGGACCACGGCGCGACGATGGCTCCCAAGAACGGTGAGCGATGACTGAGTCGACCACTCCCTCGTTCGCGGCGTTCACCGAGTCGGATCTCGGAGAACTCTTCGATCAGCAGGAGTACGTCGCGGCGGACGATATCGTCGTTCCGGTACTGCTTGCACTTCGGCTCGGGAAACCGCTACTCATCGAAGGAGAACCCGGAAGCGGGAAGACAGAGTTAGGAAAGGTCCTGGCGGCGGGACTCGAGACCGAACTCATTCGTCTACAGTGCTACGAGGGGTTGGCGGCCGAGAACACCCTCTACGAGTGGAACTACACGAAACAGTTGCTCTCGGTGCAGGCCGGTGAGCGCGGCGTCACCGACGATAGCACGGTATTCGACGAGGAGTATTTGCTCGAACGACCGCTGCTCCGGGCGCTATCGGACGATCGCGAGCAACCTGCCGTCCTCCTCATCGACGAAATAGACCGTGCCGATCGGGAGTTCGAAGCACTGCTACTCGAGTTCCTCTCGGAGTTTCAGGTTACGGTGCCGGAACTCGGGACGGTCAAGGCGTCAGTGCCGCCGATCGTCCTCCTCACGTCGAACCGAACGCGAGGGCTGAGCGACGCGCTCAAACGGCGTTGCTTGTATCTCCACGTGGAACCGCCGTCGTTCGAGAAGGAACGTGAAATCGTCCAACGAAAAGCACCGGGATTAGACGGGCCGACAGCCGCGGAGATCTGCGGTGTCGTCCAGCGGTTGCGCGAGGAACCGCTGTTGAAACAGCCCGGGATCGCGGAGACGCTCGACTGGTCGCGTGCGCTCCTCGAGCTTCGATCCGGGGCCGAGGCCGGCAGCACTGAAACCAATGATGAGGAATCCACCACCGCACTTTCCCCCCAGCTGATCGACCGCACGCTATCATGTCTGCTGAAGGAGGTTGAGGACGTGTCTCGAATCGACGACAATCTGCTCGAAGCCCTCGTCCGTGCGGGCCGGGATGCTCGAAAGCGGACGGAGGACGCCGAAGCGTGACCGATCCAGTGCCATCCGGCGGACTCGAGACTGTCCGCGACCACGTTATTAGCGAGGTCGTGAGGTTTGCCGATGCGCTCCGCGACGAGGGCGCGGACGTCCCATCGACGGCGAGTATAACAGCCGCTCAGGCTATCTCGGAACTCCCGGAACCCGATGAGTCGACCGTCCGTGTCTCCCTCCGCGCTGCGCTCATCTCCCAATACACGGATATCTCCGTGTTCGAACGGCTCTTTCCACGCTTCTGGACCAGACTTACAGAAGGCGATACCGACATCGCATCGCTAGCCGCCAATAACACACCCCAGCCCTTTGCAGTGCCACAGGCTGGTGAACCAGACCCGGACGCCGGAGAGAACGACGATGCTGCGGAGTCGATCGAGCGGACTGAACACGCGCAGTCGCCCGCGGTGAAATCGAACGCACCCGCAGCCGGAGATGATGAACAGAACACCGAGCTGGACGCGGGATACGTCTTTCACGCCCTGTCGACTCGAACTGGACGCTCGGAACCGGTTACCGTCGACGATATTACGATATCCAACACGGACGTTCGCGAGTCACTCGAGCGAATCGGCCGAGTACTAGGACAGAAGCGGGGACGACGCTTCGAAGACGCACCGACAGGAGACAGACTGAACGTTCGTCGGACCCTCCGACGGAGTTTCGGGACCGGTGGAACCATCCTCGAGCTCGAGCGACGGAGCTACGATCGGACGGCGGCGAACGCCGTCGTTCTCGTCGACGTGAGCCGGTCGGTCCTCGACAGTATCGACCGCGGATTCTTGCTGGGTGTCCTTCGACAGCTGTACGCCGACTGGCGATCCGCCCGGGTGTTTTTCTTCGATACCAGCCTCCGAGAGGTGACGGCACAGTTGGACGAACCGTCGTCCGACCGTGCCATTGTGGCCCTCGAGCGCGCCGAGACTGAGTGGGGCGGTGGGACCCGGATCGGAGACGCGATTTCGACCCTTCGGACCGACTATCCGGATGCCGTCGACCGGGAGACTGCCGTGCTCGTGATCAGCGACGGCCTCGAGGTTGGGGAACTCGATCTGCTCGAACAAGGGATAACGCGGCTCTCGAAACGAGCTGATTCCGTTCTCTGGCTCAATCCGCTGGCGACCGATAGCAAATACGAACCGACCTGTCGGGGAATGGCGATTGCCTCCCCGTTCGTCGACGGTCTGTTCGGATTCGCCCGACCATCGGATCTCGAGGAAATCGCGAGACAGCTCTCGCTTCGTGGTGTTCACGGTCGAATCGGCTACGAGTATATCGGTAGCCAGAAGTCGCTTGGAAGTCGGTCGCAGTCGGCCGAACAGTGACACGAAATATGGGTTTCCCCTCCGACGAGAAGGTATAATTGTGTGAGTGACCAACGCGAGGTATGCTCTCTCGAGACTGGAGTGTTCCCGAAACTGACGTTCTCGGCGCGATCCACGACGCTTGCCAATCCGATCGGCAAGCGGTCCTTGCGACAATCGTTCGGGTGGAGGGCAGTGCGTATCGCCGACCGGGAACGAAGATGCTCATCGATAGCGACGGCGACGACGTCGGGAGTCTCACGGCAGGCTGTCTTGAGGATGAAGTTCGCTCGCTAGCAACGGCCGTCTTCAAATCAGGAGAGTCCCGTATCGAACGATTCGATCTGAGCGGCGACGACGACGTGTGGGGGCTCGGCATCGGCTGTAACGGCGTGATCGATATCCTCCTTGAGCCGCTTACCGACACGTTCGAGCCCGCACTGAGAGCGTTCGAGGACGGCGAAAATGGAACGGTAATCACGGTTCTCGATAGCGAGACCGAGGCGTTCACCCGCGGTGACCGTACGTACTACCACGACGATGCCGGCGAATTCCACGAGCTAGTTGGGACGTGGCCCGACGACGTGCTGAATCGTCTCAAGGACCCGGCATTGACGCTCGCGACAGCCGGAAACGCGGAAACGGTCACCGTCGACATCTTGGGTTCGGCGGTCACGCTCTTTTGTAATGGTATCGCCGCGCCGCCGAAACTCGTGGTTTTCGGGACGGGATACGACGCCGCACCCGTCGTCGAATTGGCGAGGCTAGCCGGCTTTCGAGTGACTGTCGTCGGATTTCGGGGCGCCGGCACAGCGAGCGACCAGTTCCCGGATGCGAATCGTGTCGTCTCGTCGTCCCCTGCACAAATCCGCGATGCACTCGAGTTGGATGAGCGGACCTACGCTGTCGTGATGAGTCACAACTTCGTCGACGACCGGCTTGCCCTCGAGGAACTCGTGCAGTCACCTGTTCCTTATATCGGCCTGATGGGGCCGCACAAACGCTTCGAGGAGATGCTTGAGGCGTTCGCCGACGAGGACCGAACGTTCACGGAGACGGAACTCTCGAGCATCTACACACCGATTGGGCTGGATATAGGGGGTAGTGCACCGTATCAGATCGCGATGAGTATCGTCTCCGAGGTGCTCGCCGTGTACAATGACCGCTCGCCGGACCACCTCAGAAATCGGGATGCAGCACTCCACGACCGAACTGAAATTGTGCTCGACAAGCAATCACAGTAGTAACCAACACACCGATGAGAACGATTTGATAGCAGCGAAAAACGAGTTGCTCGCTTACAGCGGGCGGTGTTTAGTGAACGCTCTTGTGGCGTAGATTGTTGGTGAGTCACAGCGCAGTTTCGAGGATGGTTTTGAGCGCCTCTTTTCCTGGTTTTCGGTAGACGCGACGGCGTAACTGGAAGACGCGAAGATACGGCGTGAGCTTGTCCTTCGAGATGCCCCAATGCGGCGAGAGCCACGGTCGCACCAGCGACCCGTAGCTCTCGAAGGTGTTGACGTGCACGTCTTGATTGGCATCATCGTTCGTCGGGTGACGCGTTCGCGTTACCCTTGCCCGCTACGACTTCCAGCTACGGCTGAGAACTGACCAACAATCCACTACCCAAGAGCGATGTTGTAAGTGATCCTTACACAAACAGCTGTGAGAACCTCCATAGCTTCCTTCGCAACTGATTGCGAAGGTTGCGAGAAGTCTCAAAACACCACTTGCAGGACTATCTGAACTTCTTGGGCTATCTCCTCAACACCGATGACTGGTTCGAGAAAATCCTAGGTACTAACTTCTACAGATGAGCGTTGCATTATATCGACCTGTGAATGCCGATACGAGGTGTCTGTAGCTATTCGAGTTGATGATAGTCCAATTCGTAGTCCGCATCGAGCGCTTTACGGACCGCTTCTGAGGGCTCTTTCGGAGTCGTCGTGTTGAGTGTCATACCCTCCTTGGTCTGGCTGTAAGTGATGTTCTTGCGCCAAGCCTCTCTCTTCTCCGGGTAATCCGACCGGAAGTGAGCGCCGCGTGATTCAGTGCGCTCGCGTGCGCCTTTGAGTAGCGCCTCGGCAATGGTCAGCGAGAACCCGAGGTCGATCGCGTACTCAAACGAGCGGCTGGTCCGCTCGCCGGCCATGAGGTCGTCCGCCCGATTGTGCAGCGCTTCGAGGCTTTCGAGACCCTTGTTCGTGGTTTCCTCGGTCCGGATGATACCTGCAGACTCCTCTACGACGTCACCGAGTGCTTGAAGAACCTTTTGGGGGTCCTCGCTTCCCTCGCTACTGAGGGCTTTGAGAGCGCGGAAGTGCTCATCGGCCGCACGCTGCTGTGATTCAGGCAGTTCTGGGCTGCCGATATACGACTCGTCTGCAAGGTGATCGCCGACAACCGTTCCGAGCACGACAGTCTCTGAGAGCGAGTTGCCCCCAAGGCGGTTCGCTCCGTGGATACCCCCGATGGTCTCGCCGACGGCATAGAGGTTCTCGACGGCGGTCGCACCAGTCTCGAAGTCGACTTCGACTCCGCCCATCCCGTAGTGGGCCGTTGGGGCGACTTCGACTGCCTCTTCTGCCATGTCGACACCTAGCTCTGCAAAGCGCTCGTACATCCGGGGCAGCCGTTCCTGGAGGAACTCCCGGTCTTTGTGGGAGATATCGAGGTAGATGCCGCCGTTTTCGGTGTCCCTGCCCTCGCGGATCTCCTGAGCGATCGCACGAGCCACTACGTCGCGGGCGTCGAGTTCCATCTGTTCGGGTGAGTACTGTTCCATGAACCGCTCACCCTCGGCGTTGAATAGCCGTCCGCCCTCGCCACGAACCGCTTCGGTAACGAGCCGACCGTCCCAGTCTTCGCCGTACCGATCACCCATCATACCGGTCGGATGGAATTGGACGAATTCGATATCCATCAAGCGCGCGCCGGCGTCGTACGCGAGCGCTGGGCCGTCGCCGTTGTTCTCCTCGTTGCGCGAGGTGTGGCGGTTGTAGAGCCCTGAGTAGCCACCCGCTGCGAGTACGACCGCGTGCGCCTCAAAGCGGAGAAAGTGACCGTCGTCCATGTCGTAGCCGACGGCACCGTAGACTTGCTCGCCGTCCGAGAGGAGTTTCGTGATCATCACATTCTCCCGGTAGGGGATTTCCAACTCTTGGGCTTTCGAGATCAGTGTCTCAAGAATGGCTTCGCCAGTCCGGTCACCGACGAAACACGTCCGGCGGAACGACTGGGCACCGAAGTATCGCTGTTCGATCTTCCCGTCCTCAGTTCGGTTGAGCGGCATCTCCCACTCTTCGAGTTCTCGGATCCGATCGGGCATCGCGTTCGCGACCGTCTCGACGCCGTCTGGATCGTTGATGAAGTGGCCTTCTTTCAGCGTATCCGCGGCATGTATTTGCGAATCATCTTCGGGGTCGCGGTTCCCGAGGACGGCGTTGATTCCACCGGCAGCCAGCGTCGTGTGAGCATCGCCATGGTCGCACTTTCCGATCACTAGCGGTTCCACACCGCCCTCGGCCAGTTCGATAGCAGTCCTGGCACCTGCCGCTCCAGCCCCAATGATCAACACCGGAACAGAGACACCTTCGTAGTCGACATCTGGGGACACCCGCGTATCGTCCTCAGTTGGCCGTGAATGAGGGTTCTGACCGACTGAGTTCTCGTCCTGAATCGAGCTCGATTGCTGTCCAGTAGATTGGGTCATCTACATCTATTAGTCGGGGGTATAGAATCATGAGGTAGATACCTCACTATAACGGGACCACTCGGAGAGCAGCCGCAGTTGGAACGGCCGACAGTAGAGGCTGCGGCCCAAACCACGATCAGTGGAATTCGATCCCAGTGAGTAGTTCTCGTTCCGCCTTGCGGAGGTGTTCGAGAAACGTCGTTCGTGAGATTCCGAACTCATCTGCAAGTTCCTGCGAGGCGACATCTCGCGGGTATTCGTAGTAGCCGCGAGCCCGTGCGAGCTGAAATGCTTCTCGCTGACGAGGTGATAACCCATCGCTGGGCAAATCGCGCATTCCACTTGGCGTGTGAGTCGTGGTGAACCGTTCGATATCGAGATCAGCGTCATAGGACTCTTCGATGTCTTCGAGCGCTTGATAGACCGTGTCTCGTTCGGAGATGGTGAGAAGAGACCGCCGTTCCCGGCCGTCCTCGTGCTGTGATGGGCCATAATGCATGAATCCGCGGTCGGCGAAGGCGGTGCGCATACCCGGTGCTGGATCGAATTCGACCAAGATATCCTGCGTGACAGGTCCGAAAGCTCTTGAATCGGGGGTTGTTGATGGCGATAAGATGATTACGTCTTTGGTCAGGTTGGTGTCATCGGCAGCTTCGATAAGTTGCTCCACAGCGGCCCGGGACTCACCGTACGTCCGATAGAGCCTGAATCGGTCAGCAAAGTCACCATCTTGCATCGTCATTTCGTACCCAAGCAATCCGGCGTCAACCACCTCCGTCACGTGAAGCGTCCAGCAGTCTGGATGCCACACATCAACGGTCAGATATATGAGTTCAGTATCTGCCGAGGTCATAATATTCCTGTCGAGTTGTACGGCCTAACACCTGCCGCTTACCACCTTCAAAAAACAATTGTTTCCGTACTGTCGGCACCGTCTAGTTAGCGCAGTTTGAGAGGTGAGCAGGTCGTAGAGTGAGTTTGGATCAATGCTC
>NZ_JAQIVI010000730.1 GCF_028618695.1 Natrinema soli
GCAGGACGGCGACGAGGTACGGGTCGGCGACGCGACGCTGACCGCGGTCGCGACGCCCGGTCACACGACCGAATCACTCTCGTACCAACTGGATGGCGTTCTCTTCACCGGTGACACCCTCTTTCTCGAGGGCGTCGGCCGGCCGGACCTCGAACGCGGGGACGACGGATCGGACGCTGCCGCCAGGCGGCTATACGAGTCGCTCCAGCAGCGTCTCTCGGCGTTTCCCGACCCGACGACGGTCGCGCCGGGTCACTACAGCGACGCCGCCGATCCGCGGGCTGACGGGACGTATACCGCGCGACTCGAGACCCTGTCCGACCGCCTCGCGGCGCTCTCGATGGACGAAGCCGAGTTCGTCGCCCACGTGACGAACGATCTCCCGCCGCGGCCGCCGAATCACGAGCGGATCGTGGCCGTGAATCTCGGCCTCGAGGACGTCGACGGGGAGACGGCGTTCGAACTCGAACTCGGGCCGAACAACTGCGCGGTCGCCGGTTGACAGCGACCGCAGCGGGGCTGACGGCGACTGTTGCGGAAACGATGGAACGAGTCGAAGAACCGAGCGGCGAGACGGACGGCGGCGCGTTCAGTCGTCGGCGACCGCGCCGTCGTTCGTGCCACCTGCGAGGTCACCCTCGATGCTCGGCGGGTATTTGCCGCGATCGAGCCTGAGGTCCGACTGCGGACGCGCCATGCAAGTCAACGCAAAGTTCTCCGCCTCCTCCTCGGTTAGTCCGCGCGCCGCAGGCTGGGTGACCTCGCCCTCGAGAATTTTGGCCGAGCAGGCCAGGCACATCCCGACTCGGCAGGAGTACTCCTGAGCGATGCCCTCCTCGAGACACCGACTCAGGATCGTCTCCTTGTCGGTACAGGTGATCGTCTCACCCGTCCCGACGAACTCGATAGTGTACTCTGTCATATAGGCCGCTACGAAAGACCGCACTAAAACTCTTTATCCCCCGCTGTCGTGATGGGACGGCGGGAATCGATCACCGAAACCCGCTCGCTCGAACGAACCGGCTCAAACGGTCGATCTGAAACCGACCCGTCGTCGTCCGGTTTCGACCCCGCTAATCCGACAATTCACACATAAAACGTTTTCTTACCGCGGTGTTCACAGTGTTGGTATGAGTACGCAGGAACAGTCGGACGCTACCACGACGACGGGAACGCAGTCGCCGGACGCTGTCGTCGTCGGAGCCGGCACTGCAGGGTGCTACGCCGCAGCGACCATCGCACGGGAGGGGTACGACGTCGTCGTTCTCGAGCGAAAGTCCGAGACCGAAGCGGGCCACATCGCCTGCGGGGACGCGTTGAAGGGTGCCGACGCCTTCCCCGAGGCGATTCCGAAATCGAAACTCGAGCCGGCCTTCACCAACACCGGCGTCGATCACGGTCGCTTCGAAATTCCCCAGGAGGACACCGTCCTCGAGATTCCGGTCCCGGGCGAACTCGCCGTCATCGACCGCTGGGAGTACGGCCGGCGGATCATCGAGGGCGCCGGAGACGCCGGCGTCGACTTTCACTACGACACCGTCGTCAAAAACGTCGTTCAGGCTGACGACGGCCGCGTCACGGGCGTCGAGACGATCCGCAAGGGCGAGCCCCTCGAGTACGAGTCCGATATCGTCATCGACGCCGCGGGCTCGCTGTCGGTGCTACAGGACAACGTCGACTTTTCGGACTCCACCTTCGACACGAACGTCAACTACAGCCACTTCTGTTCGGCCTACCGCGAGATCGTCCACGTCGACGAGCCCGTCGAGTGGGACGACGCGCTGGTCTTCAAGCCGACCGAGCGCGCGGCGGGCTACCTCTGGTACTTCCCGCGGACCGACACCGAGATCAACGCCGGCCTGGGTTTCCAGATGACCGAGGAACCCATGCAACTCGTCGACGATCTCAAACGCGACCTCGAGAACCGCCCCGAGTTCGAGGGCGCCGAAGTCGAGGACAAACTCGGCGCGGCGCTACCGACTCGGCGGCCCTACGACTCCGCCGTGCATCCGGGCTACATGGCCATCGGCGACGCCGCCGGTCACGTCAACCCGACCACGGGCGGCGGTATCGCCGGAGCCGCCTACGGCGGCAAGTACGCCGCCGAGCAGGCCATCGAGGCCCTCGAGACCGGCGACTACAGCGAGGACACGTTCTGGGCGTACAACGAGAAGGTGATGGACCACTTCGGCGCGCGCTACGCCGCGCTGGACGTCTACAACATCCTCTCGACGGCCGTCGACGTCGACGACCTGATGGGATTACTCGCCGCGATGCCCGGCGACAAACTCGCCGAAGCGCTGTACTCCGGCAGTACGGATATCGGGCTCAAACTCAAACTCGAGGCGCTGCTCAAGAGTCGCGGCCACTGGGGAACCATCTGGAACCTCTACCAGACCAAGCGTCGCGCCGACGAACTGCTCGCCCACTACGAGAACTATCCGACCAGTCCCGCGGGGCTCGCGGGCTGGCAGGACCGCCGCGACGAACTCATGGAGAAGGTGTACGAGACGACCGGGGCGGAGCCGAAGTACTAGAGACGAAATTTTACTCTGCAGTCTGGTGCGCTCGCGACGAGAATTCTCGTCGCGAGCGCGCCGTCCTTCGATAAAATTTCGATCAAAAGCACTCCTCCTTCCTCTCCGTTCACGTTGTTCACTCCGAGTCAGTCGTCGGCCCGCTCGCTCCCTGCGGTCGCTCGCGGTGAGCGTCGGTGAACCGCCTGCCCTTCCCCGTTGAGCGGAAGCGAAGCTTCCGCGATGCTCGGAAGAGCTTGCTCTTCCGTAGGGTCGCGGACTCCTCGCATTGCTCGGAGCCCGCTCCCGGCCACTCCCGCTCGAAATCAGTCGAGAACGTGCCGATCAGGATTGCCGACGGCTAATTTGCTCGATTGATCCCGCGAGTACGTCGATCCCGTGGCCGATGCTCTCCTCGTCGACGTCGAACGTCGCCGTGTGGTGGCCGCCGGGGTGGTCGGTGCCGACGCCGACGTAGCACGCGGTGCCGCCGTTTTCCTGGACTTTCCGCATGAGAAAGGTCGCGTCCTCGCTGCCGCCGAGTTCGTCGCGCTCGAGAACGCGCTCTACGCCCGCCGTGTCGCTCGCCACGTCGGCGACGACCGAGACGAGCGCCTGATCGCTCGTCGCGCTGGGAGCTTCCGCACCGGTCTCGATCGAGACCTCGCAGTCGTGCATCTGAGCGGCGCTCCGGAGCACTCGTCGGGTTCGGCGCTTCATGTACTCCATCAACTCGGTCGTTTCGCCCCGAACTTCGGCGACGATCCGCGCCTCGTCGGGGATGACGTTCGCGGCGCTGCCGCCCTCGACGACGCCCGCGTTGACGCGCGTCTTGCCGTCGTTGTGCCGGGGAATCCCGTACAGGTTCTGGACGGCCGTCGCCATCGCCTGCACGGCGTTGCGCCCCTGCTCCGGGTGGCCACCGGCGTGGGCCGACTCGCCCGTGAACTCGGCCTCGAGGTGCGACACCGCCAGAAAGCCGTCGATGCCAGCGACGATTTCGCCGGTCGGATGGTCGAGCCCGATGTGCACCGCGAGCAGGGCGTCGATATCCCGGATGTGCTCGCTCTCGGCCATCGACTTCCCGCCGCCGACGACCTCCTCTGCGGGCTGGAAGAAGACCTTCAGCGTTCCCCGGAAATCGCTCTCGACCACCCGCTCGAGGACGCCGATGGCGATCGTCGAGTGGGCGTCGTGGCCGCAGGCGTGCATCGTCCCGTCGACCTTCGAGCGAAAGCCCTCGTCCGCGGG
>NZ_JAQIVI010000731.1 GCF_028618695.1 Natrinema soli
CGAGTTCGGTGGTCGCTTCCGCCGCGGTCGGGGTCGTCGCCGGCGTCGGGTTCCCGCGGATCCTTCCGGAACTGGGGCCGATGCTGGCCGCGGTCGCCTTCTGTGCCTCGTTCGTCGGAATGTCGAGCGCCGAACGGTTGGAAACCACCGGGCAGGTCGCTGGTGCCGGCCTCGTCTGTGGACTCGTCTACCTCGCGGTCGCACCCGCTCTCGCCGGCGCGGGCGGCAAGCTGGGGACGACCGCGTTCGTCTCCTGTCTCGCGCTCACCGGCGCGCTGGAGCTGACGGCCGTCGTCCGCTCGAGCGTCGGTCGCTTCGCTGCGAGCCGTTGAACGCGGTCTCCGGTCACGCTCGAGTTCGGTGGTCGCTCGGGGTCGAGATACCTCCGTCGGCGCGCCCGGTCAGCTGACCGACGGCGATTCGGATCGGGAACACTTTCACTATCGAGCGGATAGTGACAGTAAACAAACGACAATGTCCCCGATCCGCAACACCCTCGCGGACCTGACCGCCGAGCGGTTTCGAGCGGCGGTCCTCCTCGGACTCGTCTCGATCCCGTTCACCGTCGCCCTCTCGTGGGAGTCCGCCCCGTCCTCGGTTTCGGGGACGGCCGTGCTCGCTGCCGGGCTGCTGGCCGGCCTCCACTACGGCGACCGATCGGCGGAGAACGGCGACGTCGGCCCGATCGAGGGCT
>NZ_JAQIVI010000732.1 GCF_028618695.1 Natrinema soli
GGCGTCGGGTGCAGCGTCGCGGGCGAGCCGCGTCGCGTCGCCGGCTTCCTCGGTCTTTCGAACCTCGAAACCGTGCTGGTCCGCGAGCGAGACGACGGTGTCGACGTGGTCCCCGCTCCCGCTGACGGGGTTGCAGACGAGCACGCGCTCGCTCGTCTCCGCAGATGCCATACTGCAGCCCATGCCGGCCGCACGCAAAAGGATCTGCCCGGCGTTTGCCCCAGTATGTACACGGTCGACCTCCACGCGCACACGCGATTCTTCCACGGTCGCCGAGGGATCGGCGACCGGTTCGACCCGCTCGGCGTCCGACTGCTCACCGAGGTGGCCGAGCGCCGCGGCCTCGACGGGATCGCGACGACGAATCACGACTACTACACGGCGTTCGATCCCTCCCCCGACGTCGAGACGCTGCCGGGGATCGAGATCACGACCGACCGCGGCCACGTCCTCGTCGTCGGCCCGGATCCGCCGACGGCGACGAAACCGGGCGCGCTCTCCCCCGAGGAGGCCGTCGCGCTGGCCCACGATCGGGACTGTGCCGCCATCGTCGCCCACCCCTTCCGGAACAGCACGGTGCGCGAACTCGACGACGTCCCCTTCGATGCGATCGAGGTCAACGGCAAACACCCGCGCTCGAGGCCGCTCGTCGAGCAGTTGGCGGGCGACCGCGATCTGCCGCTGATCGGCGGGAGCGACGCCCACTACCCCTTCGAGGTGGGTCGGGCGTATACGGTCGTCGAGGCTGATCGGCTCACGCCCGAGTCGGTCGTCGACGCGATCCGCGACGGCCGCGTGAGCGCGCGCGTCTCGACGTCCGGATTCGATGGCCTGCTGCGGCGGGGATACCGGGCGATCCACAACCGAAAGCAGGTGATCGACGCGATCGAGCGGCCGACCCCGGGAGTCGGGAAACCCCCCGGTGAGGAAGAGGAACTCGAACAGTAACGCGCTCTCCGTCGCAGCCGATCGATCGCCCGTCACCGCATATCGATCGGGTGCCCGTAGCGGTAGACGACCTGTTTTAGCCGAGTTCCTCGTCCAGAATCAGCCGCGTCTTCGTGCTCACGACCTCCTCCTGATCCCGTGCTTTCGTGATCAGATCGTTGACCCCGCGCGTGTCCGCGGCGTCGACCACGAGCACGACGTCCTGCTCGCCCGAGACCATCCAGACGAAGTCGACCTCGTCCCACTCGGCCATCCGCTCGGAGACGCCCTTGGTGTCGACGTCGACCGCGACGCTGATCTCGAGCATCGCCTGGACGTTGCCGGTCCGGGTCGAAATCGTGAAGCGTTCGATGACGTCGTCGTCCATCATCCGCTCGACGCGATTGCGGACGGTCCCCTCGCTCGTCTCGACCTCGTCGGCGATCTCGGTGTACGGTGTCCGGGCGTCTCGCCGGAGGATATCGAGGATCTGTCGGTCCAGGTCGTCCATGGAGATGCGGACCTACGTGTGACTCGCACTTACCGATTACGAAAATCGTAACTGAGCTTCGAAGACAACACTTATGATGGTCCATCCGATACGTAGATCGTAATGACGGAAGCCTACGTCGCACTGGAAGGCGGCCACGTACTCGAGGGACGTGGTCGTGCGTCAGGAACGGCTCGCGGCGAAATCGTATTCACTACAGCGTACACGGGCTACGAGGAGAGTCTGACCGACCCCTCCTACGAGGAGCAGATTCTCACGTTTTCCTACCCGCTGATCGGTAACTACGGCGTCCGAGAGGAGCGCTTCGAGGACGACCGCGTCCACCCGCGCGCCGTGCTCGCGAAGGAACTCACCGAGGACGTCGTCGACTGGCTCGCGAGCGAGGATGTCCCGGCGGTCGACCACCTCGACACGCGCGAGGTCGTCACCGACATCCGCGACGGCGGCGCGATGAAGTGCGGCATCGCCGTTGGCGAGGACGTCACTGAGGAGGACGCGCTGGCCGAACTCGAGCAGTGCAAGGCCATGAGCGACCACACCGATATCGGCGCACAGGTCAGCGTCGACGAGTCGGTCGTCCACGGCGAAGCGAACGACGGCGAGACGGTCGCCCTGATCGACTGCGGCGCGAAGGGGTCGATCGTCGACTCGCTGCTCGAGCGCGACGCGACCGTGCACGTGTTCCCCTACGACGCGACCGTCGCCGACGTTGAGGCCGTCGGCCCCGACGTCCTGTTCATCTCGAACGGCCCCGGCGACCCGGTCAACTTCGGCCAGGCGATCTCCCTCGTCGAGGCGTTCGTCGAGGACACGCCGGTCGCCGGCATCTGTCTCGGCCAGCAGATCGTCGCCGAAGCGCTCGGCGGCTCCACCGAGAAGATGACCTTCGGTCACCGCGGCGTCAACCAGCCCGTCCTCGACCTCGAGTCCGGACAGGTCGTCATGACCACGCAGAACCACGGCTACACCGTCGCCGAACCCGGCGAGCACCTCGAGGTCACGCAGATCAACGTCAACGACGACACGCCCGAGGGCATCGACGGCATCGAATACGACGTTATCACCCGCCAGTACCACCCCGAAGCGAATCCCGGCCCCGAAGACACCCTCGACTTCTTCGACGACGTGCTCGCCATGGCTTCCGGGCGAGCGGACGCGCAAGCGGTGCCGGCCGACGACTGATCGACGGCCACTCATTCCGTGACACTGATTTCTACTGCCACCGACTAGCGGCGGCTGTCGACCGCGGTCGGATGGTCGTTCGTAGAACGGAGAAAATCGATGCTCGAGCGGTGACGACGTCGACGGAAAGCCCGCGGAGCCCTCCCCGACGACGGAGACATCGGCATCGTAATTCGCGCTCTCAGCGCTCGCTGCTGTCCGTTACACTCTATCGACCCCCTCGTCTCGGGACTCACTCCCCATCGTCGCTTCCACTGGTGACGATGCTCGCAACTCGGTCGCGATCGAACAGCTGTTCGTCCGTCGGAATCTCCGGGTACGGGTCGCCCGATTCGTAGCCGGGCCACTCGCCGAACCGGTCGGGGTAGAGCTGCTTGGCGGTCATCTCGAGCTGGAAGAGGTTCATGATCGGGCCCTGATAGCGCATGCCGCTGGCGAGGACCCGGTCGTTTTGCACTGCCGTCAGTTCGCTGCCGGCGGAGTGCGATTCCATCCGCTCGCGGACGTCCTCGATGGCGTACGTCGGCGTGATTCCCCAGAGGTGGAGAATGACGTCCGGATCCGCGTCGAGCATCGTCTCGTAGTTGACGGTCCCCCAGTCGCCCGACCACTCCACGTCGGCGAGCGCGTCGCGGGCACCGAGCGGCCGCGTTTCCGCCTGCCAGAAGCCGGGCGTGTTGAGGTTGTACGTGTAGAAGACGCCGTCGCCCAGCGTGGCGCGTGCGACCGTCGGCCGCTCGCTCTCGGGCGGCAGGTTCGACTCGATCTCCGACATCGTTTCCTCGTAGACGCCCTCGAGCGCCTCGTAGCGCTCTCGTTCTTGAAAGACGGCCGCGACCTTCTCGAAGAGTTCCCAGAGGGTGTAGTACTCGTAGCTGTCGGCGTAGGCCGGGGCCGGGTCGCTGTGAACGCCGCTGTGATAGCTGCCGACCCACGGGCCGACCGTGTCTGCGATCCCGTCGACGGTCGATTCGTCCCAATCGTCCTGAGTCGTCAGCACGTACGACGGGTCGAGGAAGTGAACGTCGCTATCGTAGTCGTAGAGTTCCTCCTCCGTCACACCGTCCTCGAGCGGGTTCTCCAGGTCTTCCCAGTCGAAGGAGACGCCCTCGAGTCGCTCGTAGAACTTGTTCATCGTCGACCCCGACATCTCCGGGGCGTGCAGCGAGTTCACGGCGTCACCGTGACCGAGCGCGACCGCCATGTCGGCGTAGTGCGCGAAGGTGACCAGCGCGTCCTCGGGGACGGCGTCGAGTTCGATTTCACCCATCGGTGCCATCGACACCGTATACGAGCCGTTTCCGTCCTCCGAGTTCCCGTCCCCGCCGAGACAGCCGGCCAGCGCTGCGCTCCCGGCCGCGATCCCCCCCGTCACGAACGCCCGTCGACTTCGAACGAACTGCCGCGTCGATTCCATGTGGTTTAGGCACGCCTAACAATTGTAAAAAGCGTTCGGTTTTAGGCGCACCAAAAATCGCTGTTGTGACACGACCGCACCGCTCAGACTCGAACGTCACCGAGCCGCCGTCGCGGACGTCGGTGTCGTGCCCTCGCCGGTCACGCCGCGAACGCGTACGTGACCGTCACGCTGGCGCTGACGCTGACCGGCTCCGCGTCGATCTCCGTCGGCGGTGCCTCACCACTGGCCGCATCGTCGGTGGCCGCGGTTTCGCGCCGAACCGAATGCACCTGTACGTCGCCGGTCGTGACGGCCGTCGTCCCCTCGAGTTCGACCTCGCGGTTGTCGGCGATGTGGGACGCCTCGTCGTCGGCGTTCGAAAGCGCCGCGTCGATCGCGTCCTTCCGAAGTTCGGACCGCGTCTCCTTTTTCAGCGTGAAGCTCACGTACCCCACGTCGTCCGCACCGGCCTCGACCGCGCCGTCGATGACCTCACCGACGCGGTCGACGTCGGCGACGGTCACCTCGAACGAGTGCGTCCCCTCGAACCCGTCGTCCGCTCGGCCGTGCGCCTGGTGGACACGGTACTGTCCCTCCTCGACGTTCTCCTCGGGGATTCCGAGGTCGTCGAACGCTGCACGAAGCGCTTCGGCACCGCTCGAGAGCGCATCGGTGACGCCCTCGGCGCTCTCGCCGGCCGCCTCGACGCCGAGGCTGACGACCGCCTGGTCCGGTTCCGTTTCCACTTCGCCACTGGCGCTAACCGTAATTTCGCCGTCCGCGTCGGTCGCGCTGGATTCCGATTCGGGAGTGGTGTCCGAATCCGATCCGGGTTCGTCGTCCGGTCCCGTTTCGGTGTCGCCGCTACTGAGCGGGCTTCCCGCACAGCCCGCCATCGCTGTCGTTAACCCGATACTCGAGGCCGCGAGGAACTGTCGTCGGTCCATAGGTGATCGACCGCCGGAGACGGGAATAAACCCACCCCAAGCTCAAACGGCCCTTTGAGCCTCGAGCGGCGTCGCCGGAGTCGACGAGGTTCGGGGAACCGGATGGGTCTGCGCCGGGCGATCGAACTATCGTAGCCACTGAAACGATTTACATACTGATCGAACAGCTGTCATACGATCAGGTGTGCGGTGACTGTCAGTGGCTACTATCCGACTACCGCGAAGGGTTCGAGGGTCGACTCGAGGAGAGAGAACCGGGACCCTGCGAAGAGGGAGGAGAGAGAACCGCAATCCCGCGGTGAGCGAGTGACTGCGTCCGACTGCCGGTCAGCGACGGTCGTAGACCCGGACCGCTCGGTCGTGGCGCTCGGCCAGCCCGTTGGGGTTGCGCCGCCTCGAGCGATCCCCGTACCGTGCCCGAACGCCGTCCCATAGGCCGCGCGTGACGTTCGTGACGACGGCCG
>NZ_JAQIVI010000733.1 GCF_028618695.1 Natrinema soli
GCGAGGTCGGTCGCCGCGGGGAGCCGCTCGACGAGGTGGGCGGCGAGACAGTCCATCGGAACCGTCGAGAGCGCGGCGGCCGGCAGGAGCGTCACACCGGCGTCGATCGCCGCGTCATCCCGGTCTTCGATCGATTCGATGACGGGAATCTCGCCCGTGATATCGACGTAGTCCGTCTCGCTCCGCAGACAACCCTCGACGAGCGCGTCGGCGGTGTTCGAGAACGGACCGGCACAGTTCAGAACGCAGTCGACGTCCTCGAGCGCGTCCGCGACGATTTCGGGGTCCTCGAGGTCGAATCGCCGACCCGGTTGCCCGAGGTCGTCGACCTGCTCGCGGAGCTGATCGCGGTCACGGCCGGCGAGCGTCGGGTCCAGTCCGCGATCGATCGCCTCGCGGGCGATCAAATTTCCGACGTAACCGTACGAGCCGTAAATCAGAAGCGAGGCCATACCTCGAATACACGCTCTCGATGGGTAAGTGGCGGGCCGGCATCGCTATCGTGGCCGACGAGACTCGAAACCGAATTCCGCACGGGATCACTCGAGCCGGTCGAGTACCGCCTCTTTCTCGTAGGAGAGCGTGAGCGACCGCGAGCGACCGCGGCCGTCGACGTCCGCGTAGTCGGCGTCGATCAGCCCGAGCTGGTCGAGTTTGTTCACGATTTCGGAGTAGCGCGTGTAGCCGAGGTCGGTCCGCTCGTGAAAGACCTCGTAGACCTCGCCGGCCTGGTCGCCGTCGTGTTCGGCGATCACCTCGAGCAGCGCCCGTTCGGTGTCGGTCAGTCCCGACAGCGAGCGCGAGAGATTGATGTACTTGGACTTCTCGTACGCGTTCTCGACGTCCTGTCGCTCGACGGTTCGGCTGGCCCGCATCTCGGCGTTCAGTCCGGCCCGTCGCAGCAGATCGATCCCGACCCGGAGATCCCCGCTCTCGGCGGTGAGGTCGGCGACGTGCTCGAGGGTGTCCCGGGCGATGACGCCGTCGTTGAAGCCGCGCGTGACGCGCTCCTCGAGGATGTCGACGATCTCGGGCTGGTCGTAGACGGGGAAGTAGACGTCCTCCGGGCGGAAAACGCTCTGAACCCTGGAGTCGAGTTCGTCGATGACGTCCAGCGCGGGGTCGGAGGAGACGACGACGACGCCGATCTTCGCCCCGGGATACTCCTCGTGGGCCCGCAAGAGGGAGTAGAGCGTGTCCGAGGCCTCGTTCTCGTAAAAGAGGTAGTTGATGTCGTCCAGCGCGACGACGAGCACCTTGTCCTCCTCGACGAGTTTCTCGGCGATCTGGCCGAACAGCTTCTTGAAGGAGATGCCCGACGAGGGCGGTTCGTAGTCGAACGTGCCCTCGAAGAGCCGCGAGAACACCGAGTATCGGGTCGCGTTGACCTGACAGTTGACTCGGATCGTTCGGACCTCGCTCGTCTGGGCCCCCACCTCGTCGAACAGCTTCTGGATCGCCGTCGTCTTTCCCGTCCCGGGCGGTCCCCGAACGACGACGTTCAGCGGCCGCGACCCCCGAACCGCCGGGCGCAGCGCGTACGTCAGGCTCTGGGTCTGGCCCTCGCGGTGCTTGAACGTCTCGGGGACGTAGTCGATCTCGAAGACGTGCTCGTTGCTGAACACGGATTCGTCCCACGACAACATCCCCTCCTCGGGGTCGTCTGCCATCACTTTCACCACGCTGTCGTAGCTACTTAGATGTTTGCCGAATTCTCGGCTCGAGCGGCGTCAGGCGGCCTCGATTCGCTCGAGCCACCGATCGAGATCCGCCGGGGGAATTCGGTCGCGATGTGCGACGCGAGCGTGGGCCCGCGCGAGTCGCGCGGCCTCGTGATCGGCGTCACAGCGGAGTTCGAAGGAGCACCGGTCCCTGGGACACTGGAACTGATATGGCATACTGTAGCACAGACGGTCGGCAGTGGTAGGTATTACACTTGCATACCCCAGTGCAACGCGGCGACTGGTGTTGGTTTCGGCCGGCCCGGCCACCGGGAAGCACGGACGGTGACTACTCGAACTTCTCGAGGAGCCGATCGTAGAACACGGGTTCCGGGTCGGCCTCGCTGTCCGCGGGCGCGCCGCCGTTGGTCGCGACCGCGTCGTCCCGGGCCTCGACGGCCAGCTTCTCCACGATCAGTTCCGGCGTCGACCGCGCCAGATGGTCCTTGACCGGCGATCGGTTCACCTCGAGTGTCCCGTCTACGAGTCCGACCGCCTCGATGCCGTCGACGGTCACGTCGTAGTCGGCCATCTCGCGGATCTCGCCGGCCAGGTGGGAGACGAAGACGGCCGTCGCGCCGTTTGCCGAGAGGGCCTCCAGAATCCCGGCAATGATCTTCGCCGACGCGCCGGGTTCGGTGATGCTCTCGAGTTCGTCGACGACCACGAGTGAGCCCTCGCCGCCCTGCGCGAGGTCGGCGAACTCTCGCACCGTCGACTCGAAGGCACCCGCGTCGAGCGTCCCCTGGGTCTTGGCGTGGTAGTGCAGGTCGTCGAACCGCCGCAAGCGCACGCGCTCGGCGGGGACGGGCAGCCCCATCTGTGCCAGCACGACCACGCTCGCGACCAGATCCAGCGTGGAGGTCTTCCCGCCGCTGTTGACCCCCGAGAGGAGCGCCACGCCCGAGACCTCGTAATCGACGGGATCGATCGACTCGAGCGGCTCGTCGAGCAAGGGCGAGCGACCGCCCTCGATCTCGAAGCCGACCTCGGCAACGCTTTTGCTCGCGGTTTCACCGTCGTCTCGCGGCGGTTCGGAAGCCGCTCGACTGTCCGCGGAACGAAGTTCCGCGCTACTCGCTTCCGAGGCGCTACGCGCCTCGCTGTCGACGAACTCAGGCATCGTACACTCGTACTCCTCGGCGAAGCGGGCGATCGCGAGTTCGACGTCTAGTTCGAGGGCGTCCCGGACGAGCTGATGGGCACCGTCGCGCTGGTCGGCGAGATCGGCCGCGAGTTCGCGCTTCAGTTTGCCCGCGCGACGGTCCTTGGCCGCCGTCAGCTCCTCGCGTAATCGGCCGATGACGTCCTCGTCGCGCTCGACCGGAAACGTGGGCTCGTCGCTGAACGCGCGGCGCGCGATTTCGGCCTCGCCCTGATCGAGATCGAGCGCGTCGACGAGGTGGTCTCGGGCCGCCTCGATCGCCGCGGCGTACTCATCCGCGAGTTCACGGGAGAGCAGAGAGTCGACGCCGGCCCCGCGCTCGACCAGCGAGAGCAGGTCCGAGCCCTCGATCGTTACGTCCTGTTCGCGGATCGCCTCCCGAAGGTGGTCGTTGGCGACGCTCTCGGCCGCGCTCGCCGCCGCGTCGAGGTCG
>NZ_JAQIVI010000734.1 GCF_028618695.1 Natrinema soli
CGCGGCGCGCTCGCGCTGGCCCGGCTCAAACGGTCCGCGACGGGCCGTCAGGAGCGCGACGTCATCGTCTGGTACGCCCTTGGCGAACGGCTCGCTCGCGACGGGTTCGACGTGGACTGGATGGCGGCCCACGCCGAACCCCGGTGTCCGGAGTGTCACGGCCGTCTCGCCTACGCTCCGGGGGCAGACGGTCCGATCGGCCGCTGCGGTAGCTCCTGTTGTGACACCCGCGAGGACCGACTCGACACCGTTCGGGAAACGGTCCGCTCGCTGTACGCACGAACGTTCCCTGACGATCCGACTCCCGACATCGATGCACTCGAACTACTGTGACCGATCGCGACGGGTATCGCGGGTCCGCTCGAGCCACGGAAACGTCGAACATGCGCCTACTGACGGTGCTTACCGCCTCGCAGTCGAGTACCGACGAGGTCACGACCGTGATCGAACGCCACGACCTCGAGTACAGCCTCACCGACCACACCGACGGCGAGAACCGGACGATAACGGTCCCAGTGCCGGCACACGCGGTCGAACCGGTGGAGGACGATCTCGCGTCGGTCGACGGCGACGTCACCGTGATCGTCGAAGAACCGATGGCGATCGTCGGAAACGACTGGGAGGGCTCGCCGCCCGACGGACGACGCGAGTGGCTCTCGTTCGAACGCATCTCCCGGAGCGAGCTGCGCTCGAAAGCCCGGTCACAGCTCCCCTCGCTCGTCATCTTTACCGCGATGACGGCGATCAGCGGCGTCGTCGCCACCACCGGCGTCCTGCTGGATTCGCTCGCGGTCCTCGTCGGCGCGATGGTGATCGCTCCCCTGCTGGGGCCGGCGATGGCCTCGAGCGCGGCGACCGTGCT
>NZ_JAQIVI010000735.1 GCF_028618695.1 Natrinema soli
GCCGCGCGGCCGAGGAGACGCTCGCTGATCTCGTCGACGCGTTCTCGGGCCGCTTCGAGACCCACGTCGCCACCGCGTCGGTCGAGTCCTACCTGACCCGGGTCGCGCCCCACTACGACGTCTGTTTCGTCGGCTCGAGTACCGACCGGTCGACCGCCTCGCGGTTCGTCTCGCCGCCGACGTTCCGGAAACTCAGCGACCTCGAGGCGGACGTGGCGATCGTCCACCGCGGACGCCACCGGTAGCAGTGTTCGGTGGAGATGAGACAGACGCCGGTTACGACTATAATAGCCGTTGAAACGAGTCACACATTGATTGCAACGCCATCGTGCGATCAGGTATCAATTGACTTTCAGTGGCTACTAGAGCTTCAGCGGGGGTCACAGAACTATTGGCAAGGGTTGATTTCGCCACTATCTCAGTGAACCAGCCAGTACGTAAGCGTGCGTACTCATCCCGAGTTTCACGTCAGACTCTGAATAAAGGAACTGGATTTCCCACTACTGTTAACTGGGTTCCTCTCGTTACCGAACCCTCTATCCGTTCCAAAGGGGTAATTCTGGAATTCGGTCTGTTGTGTCGTATTCTCCGTTATATGGTAGGTGACTGAGTACGTGAACTCCTCCGATTCTGAATAAGTGTACTCCCCCGGTTCAGTCCATGGCGATTCGTCGACAGGAATCCCACCACGACACTCTAAACCGACACGAAACTCGTCTGTACTAACGTTCGAGACTGAGATAGTGGTACAGTTGGCTATCACTCTTTCCTCGGAATAGAAACTGTAGTTACGGCTCGCAAGGAGATCGTTATAGAACAGGCGCTCCTCGTAAGTAACCGTGTAGTCCACGACATTCGAGGAATTCAAAGGAATAGGTTTCTCGGGACCATATGGATAGGCGTCAATATGCACACCTCCTGTCTGCTCATCTGGCACTACATGAAACAGTATGAAGACGCCAAGTCCAACAAGAAGCACTATAACAAGAAATCCGAGTGGGATGACCAGCCAGTCTGAATCCATTGGATCAAAATAACACTTCCAACAGCATAATTATTAGGTATATTAAGGATAATTCTACCAAGTGTTACGTCTATCGCCTTTATCATTCAGTGCCACTTGCACAGAGAGTATGATAACTCTTCTATGAGTCCTCCATAGCTTCCTGCTATCGTGACAACAGGGAGTCGCCACGCCCTCCCCAGCCGATTCGCTCGGTCATACTTCCCTCGCTCATCCACTGGAAGACGCAAGCGTCTTCCAAGCAGTCGCTCGTTCCACTCGCGACGACCTCGCACGATTTCGGCCGCGGTTCATTGACATTTACCGCGGCACAGCGCGCGCCACCGCATGCCGGCTGCCGAGCCCGAACTGATACGTCGATCACCCGTACTGAACGCGTCCCGCCCGGTTCACTCCGATGACCCTGTTCGGCTCTCGCTATGGGTTCACTCGCTCTCGAGGATTCGATCGATCAGTCCGCTCTCGTCGCTCCCAAGCGCCGATCGGACGAGCAGGTGGCCGCCGAGCATCGAGGGGCTGATCACCGCGTCCGCGCTGGCGCGCTCGAGTTTCTTGACGTTCTCGCGATCGGTCGCGGCGGCGACGATGCGCGTGTTCGGGGCGAGTTCGCGGGCGGTGAGGACGGTCAGCGCGTCCTCGGC
>NZ_JAQIVI010000736.1 GCF_028618695.1 Natrinema soli
GACTCGAGGGTCGCGGGCAGCGACGTGGCCAGCGACGCGAAGGCGGCGACGTCCGAGATGGTCGCGCCCTGGAGGCCGGTGGTCTCGCGGACGAGCTCGAACAGTTCGTCGCTCTCGACGGCGTCCGTCGAGGGGTCGGACTCGAGCGTCCCGAAGCAGTCGTCACAGACGGTGACGAGGGCGCTCTCGTGAATCTCGCCCTCGAGCGGCACGTCACCCACGGGGACGGACCGGAGCGTCGTCGGTTCGTCGTCGCCGCCGACCGCGTCACAGTGGCGACACGTGTACGCGTCGCGCTCGAACACGGCATCCCGGTCGGCGTGCCAGTCGCGTGCAGTCACGGGCGAGCGAAGACAGCGCGGCGACAAAAGCGCTCCGACGGGAGACGCGACCGACGGCCGGTTCGGTGCGGTGGCAGCACGAAACACTAACCCGCAGGCTCTCGTAGCACCGGTATGGCCGACGAACCGGACGATGCGGACCGACCGGACGAATCGGTAACGGACGAGGCGGCGTTCGAACTCGAGCGGACGTACGACCGCGCGGACCTCGCCGCCGTCTTTCGCGAGTTCGCGACCGCCTTCGAGTCGGGGCGAGCGGTCCGACTGGACGGCGACGAGCGGAGCGTCGATATCGCGGTGCCACAGCGCGTCGTCGCCGAGTTCGAGACCGAACGCGAGCCCGATGCGGAGCCCCCGGTCGCCGAACTGGAACTCGAGATCGAGTGGGACGACCCCGACGGCTCGAGCCTTCGGGTTACCGACCGCGACGCCCG
>NZ_JAQIVI010000737.1 GCF_028618695.1 Natrinema soli
GCGCGGGCGCTTTCGGGGCTCCCGGAGCCCGAAACCGACGGCGTCGCCGTCGTGACCAACGCGGGCGGCCCCGGCGTCCTGACGACCGACGCCGTTGGCGACTCGCGACTCGAGATGGCCTCCTTCACCGACGAGACGAGCGAGGCACTCGCGAAGGCGATGCCAGACGAAGCCAACGTCTACAACCCGATCGACGCGATCGGCGACGCCGACGTCGGCAGGTTCGGCGAGGCCCTCGAGCTCGCGCTCGACGATCCGAACGTCGGTAGCGCCGTGGTCGTCGCCGCGCCGACCGCGGTCCTGTCGTACGACGACCTCGCCGAGCGGGTGATCGAGACGCTCGAGGCCCACGAAACGCCCGTCGTCACGTGTCTCATGGGCGGGAAACGGGCTCGCGACGCCGAGGAAACGCTGCGCGAGTCGGGAGTTCCGAACTACTTCGATCCCGCTCGAGCGGTTTCGGGGCTCGACGCGCTCGCTCGCTTCCGCGATACTCGCGAGCGGACGGTCGACGAGCCCGAAACGTTCGACGTCGATCGCGAACGCGCCCGCGAGATTCTGGCGCGCGTCCGGCGTCGGGACGACAACCGCCTCGGCGTGGAGTCGATGGACCTGCTCGAGGCCTACGGCATCCCGACCCCGCAGGGGGAGATCGTCGACGACCCCGACCGCGCCCGCGAGGTCGCGGAATCGATCGCGGGCGACGTCGTCCTGAAGATCGTCAGTCCCGACATCTCGCACAAGTCCGACATCGGTGGCGTCAAAGTCGGCGTGGCGGACGAGGACGTTTACGACGCCTACGAGGACGTGGTGGCTCGAGCGCGCAACTACCAGCCGGACGCGACGATCGTCGGCGTGCAGATCCAGGAGATGCTCGACCTCGAGTCCGCGACCGAGACCATCGTCGGGATGAACCGGGACCCGCAGTTCGGTCCGTTGCTGCTGTTCGGACTCGGCGGCATCTTCGTCGAGATCCTCGAGGACACGTCGGTCCGCGTCGCACCGATCGGCGAGGGCGAGGCCCGCGACATGGTCGACGAGATTCGGGCGGCACCGCTGTTGCGCGGTGCACGCGGCCGCGACCCCGCGGACGTCGAGCGCGTCGTCGAGACGATCCAGCGGCTCTCGCAGCTGGTGACGGACTTCCCGTCGATCCTCGAACTCGACATCAACCCGCTCGTGGCCGGCCCGGAGGGCGTACGGGCGATCGATCTACGACTGACCGTCGATCCGGACGAACTCGACGCGGACGTACCCGACACGGAGGAACTATGACCGACACCGATCCAGAACCCGAATCCACGGACATCGATACCGACACCGATAGCGGAACCGACAGCGCGTCTGGCGACACCACGGTCGAGACGCTGCTCGTCAGCTCGCTCGAGGAGAGCACCGGCAAGACGGCCATCACGCTGGCGCTCGCCCGGCTCGCGCGGGACGAGGGCGACAGCGTCGGCTACATGAAACCGAAGGGCACCCGGCTGCAGAGCAACGTCGGAAAGACCCTCGACGAGGACCCGCTGCTCGCCCGCGAACTGCTCGGGCTCGAGGCCGAGATGCACGACCTCGAGCCGGTCGTCTACTCGCCGACGTTCGTCGAGCAGGCGATCCGCGGGCGCGAAGATCCGGACGAGCTGCGCGAACGCGTCCGAGAGGCGTTCGAGACGCTCGCGGCCGATTGCGACCGGCTGTTCGTCGAGGGCGGCGGCCGATACGATGTCGGCGGAATCGTCGACCTCGCGGACCCCGACGTCGCCGACCTCCTCGACGCGCGCGTGCTACTGGTCGCATCCTACGAGATCCCCGCAGACGTCGACGACGTCATCGCCGCCGCCGAGACGTTCGGCGACCGACTCGCCGGCGTCGTCTTCAACGACGTTCCCGACGCGGCCTACGACGGGCTCGAGACGGACGTCGTCCCCTTCCTCGAAGGGCGCGGAATTCCGGTCCACGGGGTGCTCCCGAGCGAACGGGAGCTGTCGGGCGTGACGGTCGCCGACCTCGCGGACGAACTCGGCGCGTCGGTGCTCGTCGATGACGGGCAGGACGGCTACGTCGAACGCTTCACCGTCGGCGCGATGGGGGCGGACAGCGCTCTGCGACACTTCCGCCGGACGAGAGACGCC
>NZ_JAQIVI010000738.1 GCF_028618695.1 Natrinema soli
CGCCGATCCGGCGACGGCGGTGATGCCCCTCGAGGGAGTCGCCGACCGCGACGAGGGAGCGTCGGCGGACGGCGTCACCGAGGCGGAGACAGTGGAAACGGCGGAGACGGACGTAACGACCGAGGAAGCGGGAGATGACGAGGGTACGAGGGCCGACGAGCAGACGGGCGGCTCCGAGCGGACCAGCCGCTTCGAGGTCTACGAGGACAGGGCGGGCCAGTGGCGCTGGCGTCTCGTCCACTGGAACGGCAACATCGTCGCCGACAGCGGCGAAGGCTACTCCTCCCGGTCCAACGCCGAACGAGCGGCCCGGAGCGTCATGCGCAGCGCTCCGTCCGCCACGATCCAGCGCCGCGACTGAGACGAGGGACTACCGACGGACGTCGTCGCCGTCGCCGTCCATGTCGACGTCGAGGTCCGCCGACCAGTCGATGCGCTCGTACTCGAGCGACGGGGTCGCGTCGGTCGGGACGGCGTTGTATTCTCGGAGGAACGCGACGATACCGCTCGTTCCCCCGAAGTCGCCGCGAAACCGTCGGAAGAGCCGCGGGACCGTCGCAGTACCGCCCTCGGGATCGTAGGTGACGTTCTCCTCGAGGAACCACTCGATGGCGATATCGAGTTCCTCGTCGACGTCTCGCGGCGAGTAGATCGCGGTCGGGGGGCAGTGGTCGTCGCCGTGGCTCAGCGCGAAGTGGATCCGCGGATCGCACTCCGCGAGGCGGAACTGGCGCTCGAACGCCGTGGGAAACGGCCGCGGGAGGTAGCCGAGGCCCCACGGCAGTTTCGAACTCCGGAGCAGCCCGTGTTCGATGTCGTTGAGACTCAGCCAGACCCCGCTGACGGGGACCTGATCGCGCGCGAAGAACTTCCACTGGTCGAGCAACCCGCCCTCGAACAGCTCGTCATCCGCCTCTTCCTCCAGCAGGAGCTGGGCGTACGCGTTGTAACAGTTGAGCCAGAAGGACAGTTTGCCCTCGCGATTGGACAGCGCTCGGTCCAGTTGCGACCGCTCGAGCGTCGCCAGGCGCTCCCGAAACGGATCGGCATCGCCCTCCGTTTTGACCGTATAGAGGAGATCGGCCGAGAGCGAGAGGGGATCGAGCTGAGTCGACATTCGTGTGGGAGTTCACCAACCAGGCCCTTGAAGCCGTGTGACGGCTCTCTGCGACAGTCCTGACTGAAGACACGTTCAAGGCGTGGTTTTATTTCGATGACGGCCGAAATAATGGCCGTGAATCTCAGCAAGGGATTTCTCCTGGCCCTCGTCGGACTCTTCGCGTACCTCTCGCTGTTGCTCGCGCTTCCGTTCCTCCAGTACATCCTCGGGGCCATTCTCGTCGCCTACATCCTCTATCCGGTCCAGGGACGCCTCGAGCGGCGGGTCTCACCGCCAATCGCCGCGTTCGCGCTCGTCCTGCTGGCGGTCGCAGTCGTCGTCGTCCCGCTCGTCATTATCGTCGCGGTGGTCGCCAGCGACGCCCGGCGGCTCATCGAAAACACCGAGACCGAATCGTTCCAGACGGCCGAAATCGAGCGAATTATCGAGGGACAAACGGGCGTGAGCGTCGATATAACGTCCACGCTTGCCGACTCCGCGCAGGGCATCGGGGGGATGGCCCTCGAGCAGTCGACCGCGTGGTTCAGCGCGCTGACGCACACGCTCGTCGGGCTCGGACTCGCGCTCTTCCTGCTCTACTACCTGCTCAAGGACGGGAGCGAGCTACTCGCCTGGATTCGGGAGTTGACGCCGCTCCCGGACGAGGCCCAGGACGACTTCTACCGAGAGCTGGACGCGGTGATGTGGGCCGTCCTCGCGGGCCACGTCCTGGTCGCGATCATTCAGGGATCCATCGCCGGGCTGGGGCTGTTCGCAACCGGCGTACCGAACGCCGTGTTCTGGACGGTCGTCATGATCATCCTCTCGTTGATCCCGCTGGTCGGGTCGTTCCTGGTGTGGGGGCCGGCCGTGCTCTTCCTCTTCCTGACGGGCGAGCCGTTGCTCGCCGTGGCGCTCTTCGCCTACAGCACGGTCGTCGTCGGCCTCTCGGACGACTACCTCCGTCCGATCCTCGTCGACCGCTACGCCGATCTCAACCCCGCCGTCATCATCCTCGGCGTCCTCGGCGGCGTCTACGCATTCGGCATCATGGGGCTGTTCTACGGCCCCGTCGTCCTCGGCGCGCTGATGGCGACGCTGGACGTGATGAAGGACCACTACAACTCGCTCGAGGAGACGCCCGGAATGCAGTAACTGCCGAAACGGGGTCTGCCTGCAGTGACGAACGAACGGCGGCTACCGCGTCTCGTCGGTGCCCGCGAGTAACTCGTCGACGAGTCGCGTGAAGCGATCGACGAACCGGTCCGGTACCGTCGGCGTCACCGTCGTCAACAGCCGACCGGTCGCGTCGGGATCTGCGAGCGTGAGGACGACGCGGTTTCGCTCGTCGTATCGTTTATCGACGATCTCGTGGTCGACCAGCCGATCGAGGTGGTACTCGAGCGTGCTGCGGGCGACACCGAGTGCATCGGCGACGTCGGCGGGCGCGGCGGGTTCGCGTTCGATCAGGTGGGTGACGATCTCGCGGGTGGTTTCCCGGCGGAACAGCGCCAGCGCGGTCCGCTCCCACGCGTCGTACGTCGGCGGGTAGTAGTGGGTCCGGCCGTACCACTCCTCGCGGACGAGCCGGTCGTCCTCGAGCAGGCGACGAATGTGGTACTGGACCTGTCCCGGCGCGAACGCCGACTCCCTGACGAGTTCGTTGAAGTGAACGCCGGCGTTGGCGCGAACGTGGGCGTGAATCTCCTGTCTTGTCTCTGTCATCGGTGGCTGTGATTACCCTCCCGTCGGGTCGTGTCGTCGCCTAGCGCCACGGTCCATATAACGGCTGTCCCGCGTTCCCAGTCATCGAGAACCGATCGCTCGCCGCCTCGAGAGCGCGACGATGGTGGCGGAGCGGTATCCGACGGCTCGAGCGACGAGGGGCTACCGGATCAGAACGGGTACCGAAGCGAATAGGTGGGTGTCTATCCGATTACGGGTATCGATCGCATGGTGCTCGCAATGTCGTTCGCCGACGAGTGGCTCGATCCGCAGCTCGCGCCCGTCCTCGTCGCGGTCATCGTCCTCGCCGTCGTCGGAACGACGGCGCTGTTCGTCGTCGGACTCGTCGCCTATTCCCGGCGTCGGACGACCCGTTACTCCCTGATCACCGTCGTTCTGGGAGTGCTGGTCGTCCGGTCGGTGACCGGACTGGGAACCGTCCTCGGACTCGTTCCCATGACGGTCCACCACCTCGTCGAGCACGGCTTCGACTTCCTGATAGCCGTGCTGGTCCTCTACGCGGTCTATCGAAGCGGCCCGACGAGCGGGACCGGTTCTCGAGAACCCGACGAGTGACGCGGGTTCGCCGTCGCTGCGACCGACCCGGATCCGTCGGGCTTTTGGCGTCCCGCGCCCGACGATGTGACGAGACGGATGGCCCGGTATCACATCGAAACGTACGGCTGTACGTCGAACCGCGGGGAGAGTCGCGAGATCGAGCGGCGGCTCCGCGACGCGGGCCATTACCAGGTCGACGGTCCGGGCGAGGCCGACGTCGCCATCCTCAACACCTGCACCGTCGTCGAAAAGACCGAGCGCAACATGCTCCGGCGGGCCGAGGAGCTGGCCGACGAGACGGCCGACCTCTTCATCACGGGCTGTATGGCCCTCGCGCAGGGCGAGGAGTTCGCGCGGGCGAACGTCGACGGGCAGGTCCTCCACTGGGACGAGGTGCCCGAAGCCGTCACCAACGGCGAGTGTCCGACGACCACGCCCGACGCCGAACCGATCCTCGACGGCGTCGTCGGCATCCTCCCCATCGCGCGCGGGTGCATGTCCGACTGCTCGTACTGCATCACCAAACAGGCGACCGGCAAGATCGACTCGCCGCCGATCGAGGAAAACGTCGAAAAGGCCCGCGCGCTGATCCACGCCGGCGCGAAGGAGATCCGCATCACCGGACAGGACACCGGCGTCTACGGCTGGGACGAGGGTGAGCGCACGCTCCACCGCCTGCTCGAGGAAATCTGCGAGATCGAGGGCGATTTCCGCGTCCGCGTGGGGATGGCCAATCCGAAGGGCGTCCACGGCATCCGCGAGGAGTTGGCCGACGTCTTCGCCGCGAACGAGGAGCTGTACGATTTCCTCCACGCGCCCGTTCAGTCCGGGAGCGACGACGTGCTGGGAGACATGCGACGCCAGCATCAGGTCGAGGAGTACCTCGAGGTCGTCGAGACGTTCGACGCGACCCTCGACTACTGGACGCTGTCGACGGATTTCATCGTCGGCTTCCCGACCGAGACCGACCGCGACCACGCGCAGTCGATGGCGCTGCTCCGCGAGACGCGCCCGGAGAAGATTAACGTCACCCGCTTCTCGAAGCGGCCCGGCACCGACGCCGCCGAGCTGAAGGGACTGGGCGGCACGATCAAGAAGGAGCGCTCGAAGGAAATGAGCGCGGTCAAGCGCGATATCGTCGCCGACGCCTACGCCGACATGGTCGGCGAGACGCGCGAGAACGTCCTGGTCGTCGAGCAGGGCACCGCCGACTCCGTGAAGTGTCGCGACTCGGCCTACCGGCAGATAATCGTGCAGAACGCGAGCGACTACGGTATAGAGCCCGGCGATTTCGTCGACCTCGAGGTGACGGCCCACGAGACGATGTACGCGTTCGGAACACCGATCTGACGCGACGACTGCCCCTTTTCAACCCGTTCAGAGGGCTGCAACGGCCTCCTCGATCTCCTCGCGAGGGAGCGGCGAGATCCAGTCGTCCGCGACGAAGGCGTACCGTACCTCGCGCTCCGGATCGAGAACGAACGCGGAGCGCCACGGGGTCGAGACGTTCGCCATGTGATCGCGGTCGACGAGCAGATCGAACGACGCGCTGACCTCGCCGTTCACGTCGGCGAAAAAACGGAAGTCCGGCTCGTCCAGCCAGCGGAGGAACTCGTTTTGCGCGTAGGGGCCGTCGCGGCTCACGCCGAGTACCGAAACATCGTCGAGTTCGCCCCAGCCGGCGCGAACGAACTGTTTCCACCAGTTCCGTGCGATGGCGCTGAACGCGAAGCCGGTCGACACCAGGACGCCGCCTCGAGCGCCGAGCGCGTCGGCAAGCGTCGTCGAGCGGAACGTTTCGCCGTCACAGAGGAGCGCCTCGAAGTCCGGAGCGGTCTCGCCCTCGGTCGGTGGCATACGCGAGGATGCTCGCGCTGGGTGAAAAACCTCCGCTCCGCGGCCAAGCGGAGCGCCGGCGTACCGCCGCAGTTCGGCGTACCCTTTTCAGTGATCGCGCACAATCTATCCCCATGCTCACGCTCTACCAGTTGGAAGGGTGTCCGTACTGCGAACTGGTCGCCGACCGCCTCGAGGAACTCGAGATCGACTACGACAGCGTCTGGGTCGAGGGACTGCACTCGAAGCGCGACGAGGTCAAGCGCGTCTCGGGCCAGCGGCAGGTCCCCGTCGTCGTCGACGAGGAGTACGGCGTGACGATGGCCGAATCCCAGCGGATTCTCGACTACCTCGAGACGACCCACGCCTGAGACGGACTCCTGTCAGTCAGTCCCGGCGCACCCGCGAACAGCCATGCGGGTGCGCCCGAACACAGTGACAGCAGACCGTCTGAGTTCGGTTTCGAGTCCGAGCCCGCTCCGTCCGTTACTCCTCGAGTCCGTGCGGATCGAGCCCGGGGTCCTCGACCGCGGGCGCACCGATCGCGAGCACGACTCCCTCTTCGTCGCCGACGTTGCGGTGGCCGTGTCCCACTTCCGGTTTGGCGATCCAGAACGTTCCCGGGCCGGCCTCGAGGAACGCTTCCTCGCCCGACCGTCCGAGTTTCAGCGAAAACTCGCCCTCGAGGACGTAATAGAGCTCTTCCTGTTCGGCGTGTGCGTGGTACCGGATCTCCTCGCCGGGCTCGAAGTACCAGAGCCTGACGTTGAGCGCGTCCGTCTCGAAGCACTCGTCGAGCGCGCGAATACGCAGATCCGGCGGGACCTCGTCAACGTCGGAGAGATCCGTGATCGGTACGTCGTCGGTGTGGATCACGTCGTAATCCATGACACTCCACCCCACGACAACTGCCGACAAAAGTGTCCCGTCGAGTCCCCGATCGCCGAGCGAGGCGACACCGCAGCCGTTCGGTCGCTTTCCTCGAGGTACCACGTCCCGCTCCCGTCGCCGATGTCGTCGGTACCCGCTCGAACTCCCCGGTCCCCGGCCGACGCTGATCGGCTCCTCGAGCGACCGCGGCGTCGACGCCCCGAACTCGATCCCCTCCCGCTCGAGGCGCGCGACGATTTCGCGGGCGTGCTCCGAGCGGATGCGGCCGTCTGTGCTGCGGTCTGGATCGGGCGACGGGACGGTACTGACGCCGGAAATCGCTACTCGAAGACGACGGCGCTGTCCTCGTCGGGAACGGTCGCCCCATCCTGGGCGGCGAACGCGTCGTGGACGTGCTCGTAGGTGGCCTCGAGCGCTTCGACGATCACCGTGGTATCGCTCAGGACCGGCATGAAGTTGGTGTCGCCCTGCCACCGCGGCACGACGTGGGTGTGCAGGTGATCGTCGATCGAGCCGCCGGCTCCGTCGCCGAGATTCAAGCCGGCGTTGAACCCGTCCGGCTCGAGTGCGGCTTCGAGTGCGTCGAGCGTTCGCTGTTTCAGGCGAGCGTGATCGAGCAGGACATCGTCGTCGAGAGTGGTGTAGTCGCCGGTGTGGACGTGTGGGATGACCATCAGGTGTCCCGGATTGTACGGATAGTTATTCAGCATGACGAACGCGTGCTCGCTTCGCGCGACGAGCAGATTCTCTCGATCGGATCCCCGCTCGGGCAGTTCACAGAACACGCAGTCCTCGATATCGGGGTTTTTGTCGTCGCGTCTGATCCACTCGATTCGCCACGGTGCGAACACCTGTTCCATATCCGATACCACTCGAGACGCGCCTAAAGCGTTTCAGTCCGCGCTCTAGCATCGATCGCGTCGGGAAATACCCACGTTGCTGTCTGTTACAATAGGTCACGAAATCGCTATAACGATATGAAAATCGATTCTAAACGATATCGGACCTTTTGAGGGGTTATTTCTGATACGGTAATACCGTCTTGCGGTTTTTACGACTCAGACTTCAAAATGAAGGATGGGTTTAAGACGGGGCTACGACAAGTAATCTGATAATGGCAACGACTGACGACTCCTTTAACGGGATGACCGAGCACTGCGACGCCTGTGAGCTAGAAACCCTCCACGAAGTGTCCGTCCAGATCAGGACCGAGAGCCTCAAGAAAGAGAACGCCCAGTTCTCCCGCGAGCCGTACCGCGTCAGCGAGTGCCAGCGGTGCGGAAATCGCTCGAGTCAACGAATGAACAACGCCTGAACCGACGGCAACTGTGGTATAGCTGAGCAGACGATCCGCCCTCGTTGCCCGGTCTCCCGCATTCCAGATTCGTTCGACGCGGCGCTTCTGCTCGATTTTTCGATTACCAATACGGATTTCCGATACCGTGGTCGGGATTACTCCGCGGTCGTCACTTCGCAGCCGTCTTCGGTGACGATGATCGTGTGCTCTTTCTGGCTGACGAGGAACCCGTCGTCTTCCTTGAGGACGGGATAGCCGTGGACGATGTCGTTGCGTTTGAGTCGACGCAGCGCCATCTCCGGGCGGTCCGTCTCGAGCCACCGCGTCGCGAACGGTAGCGTTCGGAACTCCTCGGTGATCTGTTCGAGGGCATCGCGTGCCTGCCGGTTTCGGACGGTGCCCTCGCGCTCGAGCGAGAAGATTTCCTCGCTCCCGCCTTCGGTGACCTTGCCGCCGCCGTCGGTCGCGAACGGCTCGATCGCGACGACGTCGCCGACCTCGAGCGTCGTTCCCTGCGAGACGGCGCGGTTGGGGATGTTCGGGCTGATGTGTTGTTCCCAGTGGCCGAGTCCGTGCCCGGTCAGGTTGACGACGGGGTTGTAGCCGTAGCCGTCGATCACGTCTTCGATCTCGGCCCCGATCTCGCCGGTTTCGACGCCCGGCTCGACGATATCGAGGGCGGCCTCGAGGGCCTGCTCGGAGGCCTCGGCCAGTTCGGGATTGCCCGAGAGGTCGACGGTGATCGCGGTGTCGGCCAACCAGCCGTCGACGTGGACGCCGATGTCGAGGTTGATCATCTCCTCGCCGAAGGTCGTCTCGTCGCCGATGGACGGCGTCGCGTGGGCCGCCTCCTCGTCGACGGAGATGTTGACGGGGAACGCGGGTTTCCCGCCGAGTTCACGAATTCGATCTTCGGCCCACTCGGCGACCGCGAGGTGACTCGCGCCGACCTCGACGCGGTCGGCAGCCTCCTCGCGCACCTGCGCGAGTATCTCGCCAGCCTCGCGGTGTTTCTCGTACTGCTCTGACTCGAGGTCCACCTCGGATTCGGCCATGCACCGGGGTTGTACCGGTCGACAAAAAGAGGTTCCGTCTCTCCGTCGCCCGACGGCGTTCACTGACTCGTCCGCTCGCGGAAATTGTGCTGCCCGCGGTCGATATCGACCCACTGACAGTCGGAACAGGTGACGACGCCCTGAACGTTCGATAGCGTCGCGGTACAGCTGGGGCACCGGCGCGCAGCGTGCTGTGGCGGTCGGAGCATACGTCGACCCACGAGTACGTCAATAATAAATCCACCTCACGACGATCGTCGAAACACGGTGCGAAGAGCGTCGGCCAAAATCGGACTGTGAGCGAACATCTCCTTGCTCCAACCGTTTGCGGAAGAAATCACGCGTATCGCCAGCGGGGACCGTGAAACGGTCGCCACGGGTTATGCCCGCGCGGATATCAAGTCTACCTGGCGTGAGAGACGCCACGAACCGAGCGGGTCGCCACTGGCACGCCGCGACCGGTTCGGGGCCGTGATCGCCGCCGCGAGACCGACGGCACGATCGAGTTCCCCGGCGGGTGGATCACCGGTCTCGCGGCGACGATCACCGGCAGCTTCCGAGGGGTGCCCCGCGACGGACGCACGCGCGGTAAAGTGTTGATTTTACGCCGAACTTTCCCTTCATTTGAGTTGTTTTGGATAGTACACGACACCTGATTTTAGCAGCTGTTGCCGTTTTCCGCCTCTCTGTTACCAGTCTCGGAGTGGGAAGAACGAACAGGTATCGTTCAATTTTTGCCGGCCCGCGATGGAAATGGTAGACCTTTTACCCCCGTCGGAGAACCGTGTAGACGAAATGAGCTACGACAAGATCGAGGTCCCCAACGAGGGGGAGCAGATCACGCTGAAGGAGGGTACCGAGGGCGAAATCGAGGTGCCCGACAATCCGATTATCCCGATTATCCACGGCGACGGTATCGGGAAGGACGTCGGTCCCGCCGCACAGAAGGTCCTCGAGGCCGCCGCCGAGGCGACCGGTCGCGAGATCAGTTGGATGCGCGTCTACGCCGGCGAGTCCGCCCGGGAGAAGTACGACGAGAACCTGCCCGACGAGACCGTCGATGCGATCAGGGAACACCGCGTCGCGATCAAGGGCCCGCTGACGACGCCCGTCGGCGCCGGTTTCCGCTCGCTGAACGTCGCCCTTCGACAGACGCTCGATCTCTACGCTAACGTCCGCCCGACCTACTACCTCGACGGCGTCCCGTCACCGATGAAGGCGCCCGAGAAGATGGACATGGTCACCTTCCGAGAGAACACCGAGGACGTCTACGCCGGCATCGAGTGGAAGGCCGGCACCGACGAGTCCGAACAGGTCCGCGACTTCGTCGAAGACGAGATGGACTTCGACGGCATCATGCACGAGGGCGACATCGGCCTCGGTCTGAAGCCGATCTCCGAGAAGGGGAGCAAGCGCCTCGTCCGCGAGGCCATCGACTACGCCATCGAGAACGACCGCGACAAGGTCACGCTCGTCCACAAGGGGAACATCATGAAGTTCACCGAGGGACAGTTCGGTGACTGGGGAATGGAGGTCGCCGACGAGGAGTACCCCGACGAGGAGGTCTTCGCCGCGCCCGACTCCCTGTGGGAGACCCAGGACGAGGTCGACATCCCCGAGGACGCCGTCATGGTCGAGGAGCGCCTCGCCGACGCGATGCTCCAGTGGATGCAGCTTCGTACCGACGAGTTCGACATCCTCGCGATGCCCAACCTCAACGGCGACTACCTCTCCGACTCCGCCGGCGCCCAGATCGGCGGTCTCGGTATCGCGCCCGGCGGTAACTTCGGTACGGGTCGCATGCTCGCAGAACCGGTCCACGGCTCCGCGCCCAAGCGAGCCGGCCAGGACATGGCGAACCCGACCGCGATGATCCTCTCCGGCCGTCTCATGTTCGACTACCTCGGTTGGGACGACGCGTCGGACCTGATCCGCGACGCCGTCGAGGAGACCATCTCCTCGGGCAAGGTCACCTACGACCTCGAGCGCCAGCTCGAGGATGCCGAGAAGCTCGCCACCAGCGAGTACACCGACGAGATCGTCGACACGATCGAGCAGCTCTCGTAGAGGCAGCTGACTGTCGTTTCTTTCGTTTTCCGTTCTTTCGGCTCCCGTCTCTCGGGTAGCCCGCGACGAGTCGACATCCGGACATCTAGTTTCAGTACTGATATGAACGGCAGAATTATAACCGATCGAATACGCTGATTGGTATGGACTCGAGGTCCGATCGAGCCGCCGACCCGGAACGCGCGGCCGATCCGTTGACCCGGCTCCGTGCCGGTCGGGAGCCGGGTGACGACCTCGTTCCGGCACTCGCACTCGTCATCGCCGGAGTACTGGTCCCGCTGTTCGTCGCCGCGCGATACGAAGGCCACCTCGAGCCGTACCTCGATCTGAAGGAGTACAGCATCCTCGTCGCGCTGGGCGTCGGACTCGTGTTTTGGCTCCTCGTGGAAGGGTTCGACCTCGATCGCGTCACCGTGTTCGGGACGGCGATTATCGCACCGATACCGGTCACGATAGCGGTCGGCCTCTTGGCCGTCGTACTCGAGTTAGCGCGGCTGGATAGTTTCGTCTTCGACGAGCTCTTCCTGTACTCGCTCGCGATCACGGCCGCTGGTGCGCTCGCCGTCGGCCTCTCGCTGCTGACCGAACAGCTATCGATCCGCCATCCGCGGCTTCCGGAACGTCGGCGGATGGCGCTGACGGTCGGCGCGATGGCACTTTTCGGAATCGGTGCTGGAGTCGGTATCCGGTATGCGAGGCCGCCATCGGCGTCTCTCGAAGACGTGCGCGTCCACTACAGCGCCGCGGAAGCATCGTTTTCGGTGTTTCTCGATATCGACTCGACCGACCTCCACGTCGCTGTCGTTGCACCCGACGAAACGATCACGAGGGACCAGCCGTTCGAGACCGAGGTCGAACGCGACTGGATGATGGTCAGAGTCGCCCAGCCCCGCGGGTCGCTCTACCGCGGCCAGTTCGAGATTCGTCTCGGTACGTTCTGGGGGAACACGGTCGATTCGATGTCTATCAGTGTCGAAGACGGTCCCGTCCTGTCGATCCGGCGCGTCGAAACCGAGCAAACTCGACCGAGCGAGATCGTCGTCACCGCTACCGTCGAAAACGTCGGTGATGTCACTGGTATGACGGCGGTCGGTCTCCGCGGTGCTGGGGACAACAGACTCGACAGCACCACTGTCAGTCTCGAGCCCGGAGCGACGACCGACACCCGATTCACGATTTACCGAGACGACCGCGAGACGGACCGCGACGAGCTCTTCGTCACGGCGAGACTCGAGGGTGCCGAGACGGAAGACGACCGACGACGAGTCGATCTCTCCGAAGAGTAACGTTCTCACCAGCGGCGGACGTACCCTCCAGTGATGGACGATCTCGAGGTCCGAATCGCCGATGCTGAACGAGAACGCGAGGACGCCTTCGCGGTCAGACGGGAGGTGTTCGTCGAGGAACAGGGCGTCGACGAGGAACTGGAGTACGACGAGCACGACGAGGCGGCCACTCACTTCGTCGCCTACGACGGCGACGAACCGATCGGCGCGGCGCGACTGCGCGAGTACGGGGCGGATATCGGCAAGGTCGAACGCGTCGCCGTCCTCGAGTCGCGACGGGAGGGAGGTGTCGGCCGTGCGCTGATGGCGACGCTCGAGCAGCGGGCCGACGTGCTGGGATTCTCGGCGCTGAAACTTCACTCACAGACGCGGGCCGCCGACTTCTATCGCGGACTGGGCTACGAGCGACGCGGGGACGAGTTCGAGGAAGCCGGAATCCCCCACGTCGAGATGCGGAAGTCGCTGGTGTGATCGGCCGTCGAAGACTTCAGAAACGGCACTCTCGAGAACGTCACTCGAGTCGAGACAGTTCGCCGGTCCGCTCCTTGCGGACGAGATCGCGAACGAACAGTCGGAGCTGCCGACACAGCTCTTCGCGGTCGTCGTACGAGTAGATCCGGGCATCCCAGCGATCGCGGACCGCGGCGATCATCGCGCTTCGGACACCGGACTCGTGGGCGAATACGACTCGTTCGCGGCGGTGGGCCGCCGTTTCCTCGTCGAACAGCGCCTCGAGAACTGACCCCACCTCGATACCGACGCCGAGATTATCGCCGACGGCGGGGACGACGTAGACCACGGCATTGCTCGCTCGAGCGAACGCGATACTCTGGGTGGCGGCATCCAGCTCCGAGAGCGGGATATCGACGTCGATCGCGAGGAAGGCGTTGACGCCGGCGGCCGTCCGGAGCCGATCGCGGACGTCCAACAGCAGATCCAGCGCGGCCTCGTCACGCTCGAGGTCGCGATCGGACCCGACGAGCGCCCCGAAATCCATCGATTCGGGGACCGATTCGGGGTCCGCGTCCGCGAGCGTCCGTTCGACATCGAACGCCTCGTACGGCCCCATCAGATACACCAGGAATCGGGAGCGAGGAAGTTCCCCTAACTCGTCGACGATGCGGTCGCGCATACCTCGTCTGTTCGCGGCGAATATATAAACATGGTATATTTCAGCGATCGCTGACTCAAGGAATGCTTATACAACTGGGGACTCGAGTATCCAGTATGGCCGAATCCGAGCGCGCGACACGACGGCGCGGGGACGAGTTGCTGCCCGAGCGGAGTATTCTCTCGCTCGAGGAGTACCTCGCGATGCAGCGTTCGATCGGCAACGAGACGCGGTTCCGCGTCCTGAACGCGCTCGTCGAAGTCGGATCTCAGAGCGCCAGCGAGTTACGCGACCGCCTCGAGATCGAGTCGAACGTGCTCCACTACCACCTCGACGAACTCGTCGACGTCGGTCTCGTGGAGAATAGAAAACGCAAGGAGCCCGACAGCGACGGGTTCTATTCCTACTATCGGGCAACCTCGCTCGGCGAGGGTATTCTCGATCACGGCGTCCGCGAACTGATGCGACGAGAGTGGGACGCACTCGAGGAGTACAGCGCGTGACCTCCCGTCCCCGTTCGACTGATCACCGTCGGAATCGGTGTCTTTCGAGCGTCTGACTGAGTTTCAAGGGCCAGTACGTGGCCATCGATGCTATGGTCCCGGTCATTCACCGCCCCCTGAACGCGGTCGCGTCGACGGTAGCGATGGTGCGGAACGCCGTTCGGATCCTCTTCCCGCTCGCGATCGCACTCGCCATCACCGTCGGCGGACTGCTCGTCTTCTTCGCGCTGGTCACCGCCGTATTCTAACGGCTCGAGTCAACGGGTCTCGACAATCGTGCCGACCGAGTCATACCGTCCGCTGTACCGATGTCCCGGAACAACCACAGGATGGTTCGGGGTCGCTCCGGAACTGACGGACAACAGCCCGTCTCAGTTCGCGTCGACCCGATCCCGGACGTATCGCCCAACCAGTCCGACGAGTGCCAGCGCCATCGCCGCGGCGAACGCGACGACGAACGCCGAGGTCGGTTCGGTGATGGTCTCGAGTTCCGCGAGGACGAACTCGCCGGCGAGGACACCTGCGACGACGAACAGCGCGAGGCCGCCGATATTCGCCGGCAGCGAGTTCGTTTCGGGGACGACCGCGGGATCGTTCAACAGAAAGAGGATCACCGCGATGGCGAAGGGCGTGCCGACGAGTCCGAACGCCAGCGTGAGGACGAGTAACTGGAAGAACGCTCCCTCGAGGAACGCGCCGATGGCGGAAGTGAGCGCGACGACGACGATCGCGGCCCGGTATCGGCCGTCGGTGACGGACTGCTCCCAGCCGAGTTTGTCGGCGAGGAGGTACGGCGGGACGACCGTGTTGCCGCCGAGGGTCGAGACCGCCGCACCGAGGAGGCCGGCGAGGAACAGCCACGTGGCGTACTCGCCGGCG
>NZ_JAQIVI010000739.1 GCF_028618695.1 Natrinema soli
GGAGTTCTATCGATCCCTCCGCAGCGACGACGAGACGGAGGCGGCGTTGCTTCGCGACGTGACCCAGGAGTACGAGCGCGCAGCGTTCGGCCAGAGGAGTATTTCGGCGGACGCGGCCGGGGGCGTCCTCGAGCGAGCGCGGCGGTTGTGCGGGTTCGACGACTGGGGCGACGACGGTGCTCCCGCGGACGACTGACGCACCTGTCTCTCGATCAGCACCATCTAGACGATCACCTCGAGTAGCCGTCCAGACCGATCGATTATAACGATATCTGACTGTTTAGCTGAATTGAGGCGCTAAGCCCCCTTCCTCAGCGAGCGCCGACCGAGGACGCGGAGCCGACGGCGGCCACCGAGCAGGAGTCGACAGCGACCGCGGATGACGATTCGACGGTAGGCCCGGAAGCCGTCACGGCGAAACAGCTGGAACCGCTCCGTGAGATCCGCGATCGGCCGCGCGCGACGCAGGCCGAACTCGCCGATCGTCTCGGCGTGAGCGGTACGACCATCAGCCAGCAAGTGAACGAGATCGACTGGTTCGAGCGGCGGGCGTTCGTCGATCGGTTCTTCGACCGGGAGCAGGCGGCGCTCGAGGGGCCGGAAACTGAGCCGGCGGGGGATGGGGACGCGGCTGACGACCGGCAGCGCGCG
>NZ_JAQIVI010000074.1 GCF_028618695.1 Natrinema soli
AGTGTCCCGCTCTACTCGCGCCTCAGGGGACCTGAAGGCGCGAGCGAGAGCGGTTGCAGGAGACGAACACAGTTGGGACTCAGAAGAGTTGAGGTGAAGACGCAGTGGGTAGCGCCTTCGAGGTTAAGCAATGAGTTCTACGAACTTCCGAGATGATAAAACTTCGGATGAATCGAGTGTCAACCAAGAGGTGGCTGCGGAGAAGACGGACAGAGGCGCGGAGGCGGAAGATGCGTTCGCGGAAGACATCGTGGACGAGACGCCGGAGTTTCGGCCCAGTGTCGATCAAGAGACACACACGAAAGTCGAGACGAACCACCCGGAAACGGTGGTTGGACGTGAGGAGAACAAGTTCAGACACCTGCCGCTGGCACAGGAAGAGCGGATTCGGGCTCGAGAGGAGGAGCTCGAGTTGATCAGCGCAAAGGCGACGTTCGGAACGCAAGAGGGGCGAGAGAAGCGGACGCGAGAGGTCGTGGTCAAGCAGCGCCGAGAGCGGCGGGTTGAACGGGTGGATCCCCGTTCGGAGCTGGAGCAAGAGCAGTTGGCGGAGGTCAACACACAATCGGTGCGAATCACGGAGACGGTTCGTGGGGGTCCAAGCCGGGCGGCAGTGAGCCGTGGACTGGCGGAGAAGGTGACTGACGGGAAGTCGATGATCGACGCAACCCTCGAGGAGATGGAGGAAGTGAAGGCCGAGTCGGGCACGATCGTCGACATCGCAGATGTTCCAGAGGTGGAGGCAGGCGAGGTAGACGTGGAAGGCGAGGTTATCGAGTTGTGGGAACCCTCGAAGTCGTCGATCAGCCAAGTGGGACTGATCGCGGATGAGACCGAGAAGATGAAGTTCACGATCTGGGAGAACTCATACCAGACGACAGTGAGCGAGGGCGAGACGGTGCGGATCAGGAACGCGGCGAAGAACTGGCACAACGAGCGATGCAACCTGGCCGTGACCGGCTGGAGCCGCCTCGAGTTCCCCGAACGCGGGCAGTGGTGGACTCAGGAGTAGGCGAACCAGCTCTCTTTTTTGTGTGTCCGACCACACGCTCGCTTCGCTCGCGCCTCCCCAGCCTCCTCGCTTCGCTCCCTGTGGTCGCATCGCTCGTCCCTCGCACGTTCTGCGCGCTGAAGCGCGCAGTTATCGCGCGCCACCGCTGACGCGGTTAGGAGAGCATTGCAGAGACGTACAACCGGATAGCCCTCGCAGCAGCGAAGCAGGTGAAGAAGTGACTGTCGGTACTTCCCAATCGAGAATTCGGAAGCTGAGTTGAGTTGGTGTGAGGCGTTCAATCTCGGAGCGGTAGCTGAGTGAATTGGAGCGTCGGTCTGAATGAAACAGAGGCAGTGATGAGAGCGGGAGCCGAAGCGGTTTCTGACGAGTGCTGCTGCTGACGAATCGCTGGCCTGAGGCCGCGGGCTGACCGTCAGCCCGCGGCCGAGGCGTACGCGTCGGGGACGCCCACACCGTTCATCTCGATCTCCCACCGTCGCCCTAACTCTGCTTCGAGTTCGTGGCGGATCCAGTCACAGAACGTCGTGAACGTGAACTGCTCGGGCAGGTCGCGCCCGCCCCGCTGCGGGCGGGCGACGACCGCCCATCGCAGCACGAGCCACAGGTTCTCCAGCAGGAAGCTCACGATTACGAACGCAAACCGGACGAGAGGATCTTGTGTCGTCGTTGTTGCTCGCGCTTGGCGAAACAGGCGGTAACTCGTCTCTATTGCCGAGCGTTTCCGATAGCGGCGTTCGACCTGCGTGGGCGTGCGATCTCCGAGATCGCACGCCACGTATCCCCGCACGACTTCACCGTGCTTCCCACGGTCTCCGTTCTGATAGGAGACAGAAACCGCGAGCGGGAAGCGCAGTTCCCGCTCGCTGTCCTTGTACATGCGGTAGGAGGTCATATACGAGCAGTGCGTGGCGAGTTTGTCCTTCATCCGCTCACCCTTCTTTTGGACAGGGATCACCGTCGTCGCAAGGTCGCGTGCGCGACGAATCACCCGCTCGTTGTAGAAGCCGCGATCAGCGAGCAAGAGATCGATTTCGAAGGGAAAGGCGCCGACGCGGTCGAGGACGCGCTCGACCGCGTCGGCTTCCTTCTCGTCGCTGCGGACGTAGGTCAACGCCAATGTTACCGGCTTTCCGTTCGAGACGACATACGCGGTGCAGTAGCGGTGGCAGGTCGTGGTACCGTCGGTTGGCGTGGTTTTGCAGAGTTCACCACTGTCCTCGTTGGGAGATCCATGGTAAGGGTTATCGACGAAGTCAATGGAGACGATTCTCGACCGGTCAGGGTCGAGAATCGTCATGGCGAGGTGACGAAACAGGAGGTTTGTGGCCATTTCGAGCTTCTCACGTTGAAGCGTGTGCAGCCAGTCCATGACGGTATCGTCGCAGGGTGTGTCGTCCGTCTGGGACGTGACCTCCCAGACGGACGACCGGTTGACATTGGCCATGGTGACGACAGACCAGATATCGTCGGAATCGAGGGGCGAGCCCTCGATTCCTCGGATCGGAAGCTGTCCGATCACGTCAGCCGCTACATCTTTCACGTCTGCTGCCGAAAGAACACCGTCCGGTTCGGGTAGTTCTAACACACTTCTGAACCGGACATCTTCCTCAATCAGAGCGACGCTTCAGTTCCGCTGCTCACGCCGGTTGGGAAGTACCGACTGTTTAAGATCGCCCTCCTCGAGCGCACAGCCGGTGGTGTTGTTCGTCCCCAGAGGGGTAGAGGGACCAGAGATGGCGATATACGAACCAAAGGGACGATCACCGATCGCACAGACATCCGAGACGCCGATGGAGGACACATTAATGAGTCTGCCGACCCTCCGCTCAGATAGACGCCATGGCTACTGACCGTCGCAGTAACACCGTCAAAGACAAGGAGCAGCTCGCCACTCCCATCGGACTCTACGTCCTTGGCGAGATCTCGCTTGGGAAGGCCGCTGAACGAGCCGGTGTTACTCGCTGGGAGATGGAGGTGATCCTCCAGGAGGCCGGTGTTGAGCTCCAGCTCGGGCCGCAGTCCATGGACGAACTCGAAGACGAAGTCGATGTGGCGCTTGATATTGAATGAGTGAGGGCTTCGTGCGTCCTATTGTACTCGACGCAACAGTGCTCAGCAACTATGCTAGCACTGCTTCCGTCACCTGGTTGACGACGATACTCGATGATCTCCAGACAGCCCCCGCTGTCCGTACTGAACTGGAGCAGGGACATGAGGTAGGCTATGCGTATCTTGAACATGCACTCGACGCCATCGAGTCAGGGGATGTCGAGATCGCGGAGACCGCACCTGAGCAGCTCCAGCAAGACTATCCCGGAATTCTGGCTCGCCTCGATCGCGGCGAAGCAGAAGCGCTCGTGGCAGCGCACACAGTTGATGGCACCCTCGTAACCGACGACGGCGCTGCACGCACACTCGCCGGCGACTATGAGGTTGCGCTCACTGGCTCAATTGGCTTGCTCGTTCGCGGGGTCGTTCACGGCGATCTAAGCATTAAGAGGGCGGACGGGTGGCTCACGACGTGGATTGAGGAGCGGAATTATTATGCGCCGGTTGACAGTGTTGCTGCGGTCCTTCCTGAGGACGTCGAGGAGTAACCAGCCGTTCTGCTACCGGCGTCGGAGCGAGTCCTAAGTCCGGTCAGATATGATCCTCGCATCACCCATAGCAGCGACGAGGATGGAGACGAGACGGCTCTGAATGACTGCTCAGTTCGGCGCAATTGTGGCGGTGTTCGTCCTTCACGAGAGGGTGAGGGACCAAAGATGACTGTGACAGACAGCGAGCAGGATTCGCTTGTTGTTGAGTTTGCTCTGTGGAATAGGGGTACAGCGTTGGGGGAGGTGTGCGACAGCCACGAACGAGAGGTCGAAGGCCACCATCTCAGAAATCACGCTTCATTCTTGCCCCTAAGCCAGATAGGTACGCTATCCACAGCTACTAAATGAACCAGCCTCCGCTACAGTTTTCGGAGTTTGATTGAGTATTATAATATATTCAACAAGGAACAATATTCTACTTTCACAGTGCGAAAACATACAGTTCTCCATGGAAAGAAGTCAAATACAGGATCGTTGAATACTCTCGTAATATGGATGACCTCACCGGCTTCCAACGAGACCTCCTGTACGTGATCGCAGGTGCCGACCGCCCGTCCGGCCAAGATGTCAAAGAGGAGATAGAGGGGTACTATGAGAGCGAGATCAATCACGGTCGGCTGTACCCCAACCTCGACACGCTTGTCAACAAAGAGTTGGTCGAGAAGGGCGAACTCGACCGACGGACGAACTATTACGCGATCGGCGACGCAGGAGAGCAAGTGATCCAGGATAGACGAGAGTGGGAAGATCAGTACGTCGAGTTGTAGTGCATCCCATATTCGTTCGTTCGAGACCGTTGGAAATACCGACCATTTTACCAATGAGAAGGCTTATACTGGCAGAATTGAGTCTCCCCACTGTATGCCAAGTGAGAGAACAATGATAAATTACGTTACAGTAATAGGTCGTGGAGTACCATCCAACTACGAAATTAGCGTCGATGGTGATATCGAACCAGTTGAGGCTGACTCGCTTGAGAAAACCACAGTTGTCTCGGAACATGCTGTCGAGGGGACGATCGAAACCGGCGTCCATCGGTTCCAGTTTTCTGGGGAACTAGCGAATGTCCATGTTCTCGATTGGAACGGAACTCCAGCATCTGAATCACCGAGCACACCGGAAGTTCACATCGATTACGGTGTCCCCAACCGGAAGAACAACAGCTAGACTGGTAACGCGATCTCGGTTCACTAAATCCTAGGGAGTTGTATGAGAAAGTGCTTGTTGCTCGAGCGGTGGACCCATCTGCACGGCCTGGTTGTTTCCGGTAGATCCTCTTGCTGTGAGCGCAGCTGCTAGTCGCAGCCACGGTCCGACCGACGGATGATCGAGTACTCCTTGGGGATCCGGCGGCCAGAACAGCACACCACCGAGTGGGTCGTCGGGATCACCGTATCGCTCTGGCGGGAGGATTGTCTCGAGAAAGGCGTCGGCAGCGTCGAGGAGCGTCTGGTTCTCCTCAAGGATGGCCGGAACAACGGGATCGCGGCGTTCAGCAGCCGTCTGAAACGAGAGCGCCAGACGATATCCGTTCTCGTCAATACGGATGAGATCGAACGCCTCGAGCCGGTTGCGATAGTTCCGGATGGTCCGTGCTGAGACGCTCGCTCGGTCGGCGAGGTCACGCTGTGACAGGCGGTTTTCGGCTGTGAGAAGTACCTGAACGATTCGGCCAACTGTTGGTGGAAGATCGGCGAGCAACTGCTGGGGTTCGAGTGTTCCCAACGCGTAGCGGAGTTCGTCCAGCTGGAGCTCTCGGCTCCCGTCTTCGGTGGCGAGTTGGTACAGTGCTCGAGCAGCAGCGTACGGCGAGCTGACTACCGCCTGTAGCAGCGAAATGCTGTCTCGAGTTGGTCGGAGGTTCTTGGCCTGCAGGATCCGCGTCGCAGCCATCGCGTAGCCCGTTCGATCGACCGTCGAAAGGGAAACGTAGACCGCGAACTCGGGAGCGTCATCAGCGACTGCGGCTGGCGTCTTGAGTGCTTCCTCGAGGTATGGGTGAAGTCGGTGGACATCCTCACCGCGAACGACCACGGAACCGATGAGCGTCCCCAGCGGGTTGTCTGCATCAACAGTCGGTGTGAGTGCGGTGCGACGCTTTTCCTCACGAGACTCGAACAGTTGTCGGTACGAGGCAAACACACCGTATTTTCCCTGAACCGCGGCCGAAATACTGATCGAGGTTGCGAGCTCTTCTAGCGAATCAGTCTCGAGTCCCGACGGGACGCGAAGCTCTCGAACGATATCGATTTCGAGGGCATCGAACAGATGGATGATCGAGCCAGCAAGACCGTGAGCCGACCGCATAATCTCGCTGCGGAAGCGGTTGCGGTCCTCATAGTCGCCGGCGGAGAGTTTCGCGGTGAAATCCTCGAGGTCGGTCCCCCACTCGATGAACGCCTCACGGAGTGTCTTGGGATCCTCGAGTGCTTCATCGGAGAGTGCACCGATACATCGAGCGTCTCGCAAGATTGCTGGTGGATCCTCGAGTGACTCGAGATGGTTGTCAGTGAGCGCTCGGTTGAGCAATCGCGGCGAGGCTAACGCTGTCGCGAGACTCACCAGATACTGGAGGGGCCCACTTGCCCGAACGGCAACGACGGCTTCCTCGCGATCAGCGTCGAAACTGACGTATCGAGTATGGTCAGGAGCGTCCGTCTGGTCCTCGAATGGGGCCTCAACAAGGATGATCCCGCTGTCCTCTCCACAGCCAGCGGCGGCGGCATGCCCTGGACGGTCAAGGTAGGCCGTCCGGTAGGGGTTGCTGTCCTTACTTCCGCCGTTATCCCCCTCCCCTCGTGTGCGCGGGGTTACACGGCACTGTTGGGAGGATGTTCCGGTGTCGCTCACGGCCACCGAAAGTTCCTGTTGACGGCCGTATTGGGCGCCCAGCTGCTCGAGTAGCTGTCGGCCGTCCTCGAGCAACTCGACAGTCCGATCATCGGCAGGGCCGAACTCAGCGACCAGGCCAAGCTCAGTGAGCGAGTTCTCCTCGGAGACGAGCAGTTGGGAGATCCGACTCCGGTCGACGTCGTGCATCGCCCGCAACGCGTGCCGAGAGAGTGTTTCAGCGAGTTCGTTAGCGAGTTGCCGGAGGAGTTCGACCTTTCGGCCGTCCGGATCCAGCACCTCGAGTGCGTCGTCGACGCGGTCCCCAGTAGGGTGGTGTGTCTCTCGCCACTCGCTCACGCCGGGCAGATCTTCGCGGTGCTCTCGAGCGAGCCAGTGCTGGGTCCGTCCGGTTGCGATGACACGGACATCGAAGCCCGTTGCGAGGACGGCGAGCAAGCGACAGATCGACTCCCGTTTGCGCCGTGGGGCGTCCTCGAACGCACGGTCGATGGTGACCGCGAGCGTCGGTGGCTGATCATCGGGTATATGATCGGCGAAGAACTGCGCGGTCGTGAACAGGTCCTCGAGACTCGCATGGCCTTGTCCGAGCTTTGGTACGAGATCGGCGGCCAGCCGCCACGCGTCGCGACGGTTGCCGCGTGCGACCTCGAGGATCCGGGAGCGCAACCAGTAGGGGACGTTCTGCTCCTCGAGGGCGTCGTAACACTCCGGGACAGTCCGGCCATCAGCGAACCGGCGCGCGGCGCGGATGAACAGCTCTCGGATCGACTGCTGGGCGAACAGCTGGTCCCACACCGCCGAGACGGGATCGGTGGCGATCTCGAGGCTGGCTTGTGGGGACAGCGGTGGCTGTTGGGTCGGCGTAAGTCCCGCGTCGGTCACAGCGGGTTCACCTCGAGTGGGAGCTGGGGGCGTGGTGACTGGCGAGTGGAGTGGCGTGCCATCGAGTCCTGGAGTCGAGTGTAGAGAGTGCGGACAGCCGAGTGCAGTGGCTCACCAGCTGTCGGCGCGAGTGCGTGTTAGAGGCTCACCGATTCGGAGTGGGGATCGCCTCTGGTTCGGTGGCCCTGTTGGAGGGTGGACTCGAGTCGTGGATCTCGGGCTCGAGAGCGACGAATCGTGTCTGCTGGGTGGGCAGATCAGCACGGGTGCCGAGCCTGCACTCGGCGAGGAGTTCCGTACAGCCAAGTGTTGGCTCTGTGATGGTGTCGGGACTGCAGGCCACGCAGTAGGGTCGATGGATCGCCCAGCGATCGGTGTCGGCTGGGCGGGAGGCAAGGACGGTCACACGGTCGCCTTCGTACAGTCGGTACTCGCAGTGTTGGCACTTGGTGGTACCGTGGGGACCGACTGGGAACCCCTCGAGGAGTTGGGTGGGAGTGGTGACGACTTTCATCGGTTGTCACCTTCGAATGCGTCGAGGAATGCGGTTGTTAGGCTCGAGTAGGGGTGTTGGGTTGTGAAGCCCCGTTCGGCTTTGACGTACTCGATCCAGTCGTTGATGCGCTGGTCGCAGGTGTTGAGGTTGTAGCGGTAGGTGCGGTCGCTGTTATGGATGACGTGGACGGTTTCGTCTGTGGTGCGGTAGACGTGGTGTGCGTCCTCGGTATCAATGCCAACGAGGATGTAGTCTGGTCGGTGGTTGGTGCGACTGCGAGCCGAAACCGTTTCGGTCGTGCGTGATTGAATTGACATTGCTGGTTCCTACAGCACTTCGGCCGGCGTTGGCGCGCCGGTCGGCTTTTACAACCGATCAGTGCTTACTCTACAGTCCAACCGCTGGGTACTTAGATGTTACGTTGTAACACTCAATAGATTAACTATAGAAAAAACTATTGTAATAGCGGATGTATCATAAAGAGGATGGTACAACACATAGTCCAATCCGATATGGTCAACGAGAACTTCGAGCCGTCGGAGCGCCAAGAGAAGTTGCTATCTGTCCTCACGGAAGGGCGCGACTCTGGCGAACCGTGGGGCTATGCGACCGTTAAGCGATTCACCGAGGAAGCGGACCTCCGCAAACAGTACGTCAGCCGAGAACTCGAGGGGCTGCTCGGTGCCGGATGGGTCTCGAAGCCCTACCGCGGTCTTTACCGATTCGTAGAAGACCCTCGGGAAGACAATCCCGATAGGAGCTGATCAGACCTCGCGCCTCGAATGGCCATTCGAACTCGAGTGGCTGAAGATCTAGCGTGCCCGTGCAACGTGCATACCTAACGACGTTCGCGAGCAATAGGGGGAGAGTCCGCCCCATTCGGAACCATTTCCGATCTCAGAATCGACTATTACAATGCCCGCCCAGGGCGAGGTCCTGCCGTGATCCCCAGCATGGGAGGTCAGTTGTACCACTCTCCACCCTCTGGGGTTTCTCCGAGGACTATCGGCGTAAGGCTCAGATCGAAGCGGAGGCTCGAGTGCAGTAGCACAGTGTCAGGTCGCTCATGCTCGCGATCTCTTGGATCACGTGCGATGGGTGCTCGTTGTGGGCGTTTTGGATATCGTATTCACTCTTGATCAGGTGCATGAGCGCCGCGTCGATCACATCGGACGTCGGGATTCGTCGTCGAGCCTATCCATGACGATCTCCACGGGTCCTCAAGCAGCTGCTGTCGTTCCTCGGCTCATCGTCCGTTTCGTTGATCCCGAGATAAGTGGCTGTGCATACGAAAGTCGCAAAGGCGTCGGTTTCGAGTTGCTGACCGGGGGGTGAAACAAGACAATTGCCGGGCACCGCCGGCGCGATCGGCACCGAGCCCAGCGAGACTGACCCGGTTTATGCACATCAGAGTTCGGTTGAATAGGCAAACGCTCTTCCGTAGGAGATTGTTGATACAGCCCTCCGTAGAGGAGTTGTAACAGAAACTGATCGTCTGATCGCCCAACGACCGAATTCTAGTCTCGCTCAGTTCACCACAGAATCGCAAGATGGCTCTACATCAACAATGTGCTACACACCTATGAAAGCCTGCTACCCGACCAAACCACGTCTTCGTTCGTATAGTTTTGGGATAAGCTGTAGCATTTCCACTGAGAGTCGTCACAATCACCAGCCGGCGCTCTCATAACCTGTGTAATAATCACTCAGGCGGGGGACTTCTTGGAAGAGAGCAGTTGCTAACGCTAGCAGTAGCCGGCTGCCGAGGACCGCCGATCGGCGGTCCTCAGGCACTCACCCCTGGTGGATCGTAGGCTTCCTTCCGAGTGAGCATATGATAGATAGAGACCAGCAGTTTGCGAGCTGTTGCAACGATCGCTATCTGATGGTTCTTCCGCCGTTTGAGCCGAGCATAGAACCGTCCAAGATACGGATCGTTACATCTGTGAACAGCTGTGTGAACACACTGAACGAGAATCCAGCGTAAGTTTCCACTCCCACGTTTCGAGATTCCTCCTTCTGTCCGCGAGTCACCTGACTCGCGGACGACCGGATCCAGTCCGGCGTAGCTGACGACCTCTTTTGCTTCGTCAAACCTCCCAATCTCACCAATTTCAGCGGTGATCAGCAGCGATGAGTAAAAACTGACGCCAGGAATCGTCATTAGGAGCTGCGTCTCCTCCAGAGACGCAGCGATCTCTTCGATTAGGTCCTCAATTGCCTCAATCTGAGCAGTGAGTTCGTCGATCACTGTGAGAAATGAGACCAACAATTTCTGCGCAACGATTCCAATCGAGAGATCCTCGCCGACGAGGATCTCTCGACCCTCTTCGCTAAACGGATCCCAGTCGTAAGCGGTTCCTTGCTTGTCAAGGAGTGAGTGGACCTCGTTCTTGAAATCGGTGCGTTTCTCAACTAACTTCTTCCGGCCGCGCACAAGTGCGCGGCGCTCTCGCAACTCTTCAGATGGGACGTAACTCGTGGCAATCATGCCGGCTCGGCGAAGCTGCTCGCGCAGCTTCGCGTCGAGTCGGTCGTTTTTCACTTCGGCTGTTCCGATTGCCTTTATCTGTCGTGGATCGGCAACGACGACATCAAGATACTGATCAAGTGTGTCGTAAATCGTGTAGTAGTTACTGGTAGCTTCAATCGCTGCTTGTGAGCCAGCGTATTGCTCAGCGATTTCGTCGAGATTCGCGTTTTCGACGCGAATCTCTTCGACAACCTCGCCATCGTCGTCCAAGACAGCAATGTACGATTCGTCTTTGTGGATATCGATTCCGAGGTAGTTCATGGTTCTCTGAGGAATGGTAGTGCATGGAGTAGAGCGACACCTATTCGAGGTCGTCGCCCGACTGCCCGGGAAGGCAGTCGGGCTTGGCCTCATGATGTGGCTTCCTTGGCACGTCGGCCAATCAAGAGCACGCGCTTTGTTGCGCCTGTGAAGCATCGGCCTTTGCCACCCCATTCTTACTCCATGCGCTGAGGTCTTAGCAGGCTTTCATCGTATCAAGAGCGTGGCGAGTATATGGTCGACGCTACGCAACGACGACTTGCTACGTGGGAGCCAGACGAGACTCGAAATATAGAATCGGAGATGTAGGATCTCACACTAGAGATCCTCTTTGCAACACTCTTTGGGCGCGAATTTCCTCCGGGGGAAGGCGACGATCTCCGCGCAGCATCGGATGGGCTCAATAAATGGTTCGCGCCGACGTCCTGGCTCTTACCGAACTGGATTCCGACACTATCACGACGGGAGTTCGGCAACTCAGTAAAGCGTCTCCGAACGGAAGTTCGGTAACTGCTTGCAGAATACAGTACGGATTCGGAATGAGCGAATAGCACACAGCCGAATCACCTCCACCAAGAGACGCTCTTATCGAAGCTCCACGAGGCACGCGAAGCAAGTGGCCAAGACCATCTGAGCACGGAGGAAGTCGAAGACCAGATGCTCACGATGATCTTTGCTGGGTACGAAACCACCGCCGCGCCGCTCGGATTCGCCTGGTACTCGCTGGCGATGAATCCTGATATTCGGCAAGTGTTCCACGACGAACTCGACGCTGTTTTGGGAGATGAACCACCGACACCGGAAGACATCGCAAACCTCGATCTCACAAACCGAATCGTCACCAAGACTCTCCGACTGTACCCGCCCATCCATACGATCCCCGGGAGACAACTCGGGATATCCAGGTCGATGGCTATCGGATTCCGGCCGACGAGGAAGTTCATCTGTCCATTATCTCGACTCATCGTGATGAGCAGTTCTACGACGATCCCCTGTCATTCCGGCCTGATCGGTGGACAGATGATTTCGAAGAGGAACTCGCTGACCACGCGTTCATCCCGTTCGGAGGGGGTCGCCGGATGTGTACCGGTCGGGAGTTTGCTCGCCTCGAGGCGACGCTCGTGTTGGCGACGATCGGCCAACAGTGGACCCTCGAGTGGGCTGGTAAGGATCCGACGATCACGATCGAACCAGAGATCACTACGCAGACGAAGAACGGTCTGCCGATGCAGATTCGGCAGCGATAGGCAAACACAATACACAGGTCGTTCCATCCTAATCAACCGTAATACGGCTAAAGTCGGTGTTCTCCTCGGAGACAAGAGATATGATTTAGTATAGCATCTGCTTGTTTGGCGCGTTGTACTGATTCTTGGTCATGTCTGACCTTTGGTAAACTTCGGTCCGACTCACTAACTCCAGCGCGAACCCGTGAAACTTCCGCACCACACCGCGCTCGCGTGCGTAGTACCAGCGCCACCCGATCTCAGGGTTACGATACCGAAGAACCTCGTTACTCGCGAACCCTGCCAGCGGGTCATCTGTCTGTAGCGGTCCAAATACTATTTGTTAAATATGAGAATAATATGGATGGGTGTTATCCCGACATGCGGCACTCTCGAATAGGCGAGACTATAGTAGATATTAGAAATAATTACTCATATTTGGGACCGAGAGTTGGTCGAGAGCGGTGTCGATCGCTGTTGTAAGCTCAGTAAGTGACCCAAAGAACCGATTACTGAGAGCCGTTTGTAGCTGTCTCCAGCACTCTTCGACCGGATTTAGTTCGGGAGAGTACACCGATAACGTGACGAACGCAAGGTCGTCACGGGCCGCCAGGTCCGTGACGGCCGACGCCTGAAAGTACGGTGCTCCATCGAGCACCACGATCAAATCATCTTTGAACTCTTTGCATAACGCGAGAATGAAATGTTTTGCGTGTTCGGCGGTCACGTACTCTTCGAACCGAGAGAAAAAGCGCTCACTGTCCTCGGTGATCGCGCCCAAAAGGCACGTCCAGTCGCGTTGGCCGGAGAATTCGATAGACGGCCGCGTGCCGCGTGGTTTCCGCGCGGCACGCGGCTCGACTTGGACGGATTTCTTGGTTTGATCGATACAGACTACTGTGGCGTCCATCTCCCGCCGCTTTTTTGAGTTCCTCGCGGAACGTCTCTTGGTCGTCAGTATCAGCTTCGGCGGCTGTACGGCGTGGTTTTTGATGGCTCAATCCCGCTTCTTTGAGCAACCGCCGGCAACTTGGAATTGAGTATTTGACGTCGTACGTTTCGTCGAGATACTGCTGGACGAGTGTCGGCGTCCACGCCGGCGCGTCGATACCGACTTCTTCGGGCGATTTGTGGACAGCTTCTTCAAACTCTTTTTGAACTTCTTCTGAGGGTTTCTGTTTTCTCTCAGATTGATGAGCATCAGTTACGGCACGCTCAAGCAACTCGTCGGTGTCGAGTCGCTTGAGCCAACTATAGATTGTCCGTCGCTGAACGTCGTACCACTTGGCTAGTTCAGCCTGCGTGACGCCGTTTTTGTACGCTATTGCCGCTAAGATCCGTTGTGTCGGCTTCTTTCCCTCCACGTTGTCGAGGGCCTCTTGCAATTCCTCAACAGAGATCTCGTCAAGATGATCCACTACGTTTCGCAACAATTTCTGAGTAAAAAGTTCTAACGGTTACTATAGAAGGAGCATAGTATATGGTGGTTTTTACAACCATACAGATGTAAAAATTCTCGAGTTCGTGCTGTGCCATCGCCCCTCACATCACTGTCCAGGATTGTCGAACGGAATTGTCGAGCACTCATTAGAACGGGAGTGAATGACTGGGAAATTATGGTAGACTGTCTTTGTTCGTTACCGTTCGCACCAATTCTTTGTAATCAACCGGTTGAATGTTCCGACGAAACGTGCTCTCGACAGCAGTGAAATGCTACCACTCCCACTTACTCGCTCGTTCGAGTTTGAAACGGCTGTTCGCCCGGCATAGTGGTTGATTGTCTGATAAGACGCGACCTTGTTCGATATATCTGGGCGGTTCTGAGAGGCAACGACCCACAAGACGATGGAGCGCAGCAAGGAACCGGCTCACCGCTGCATCATAATTTCGATCTCATTCGCGGCCGCGAGTATCTTCCCGGCCACTTCGTCCTTGAGACGGTTTCGCGTAATGCGGTTAGCCGGCCCAGCCACGGCGATTGACGCGATCACTTCCTCGTCAACCAAAATAGGTGCGCCCACTGCGCGCGTGCCGACGTTCGCTTCCTGTTCGTTGACGGCGTATCCGCGTTCACGCGTCTTTTCCAGCTTCTCGTAGAGCGTTTGCCGTGCGGTGATCGTGTTTGAGGTCTGTTTCGGGAGACCGTGCCTGTTGAGTATCTCTTCGATACGTTTGTCGGGAAGGTACGCGAGAATTGCCTTCCCGGACGCAAGGCCATGGAGCGGCATTCGGGTGCCGAGTCGCCCGTGCGTCTGGACGCCTCGATCTCCGAGTACATGATCAACGTATACCGCTTGTCCATGTTCCTCGACGACGAGGTAAACTGCCTCGCTAGTGTCCTCGGCCAGTTGTTTGACCGTGTTCCGTGCAACGTTGACGACTCGGATCCTGTTCCGCTCGATCATCCCGTAATCGAGGAACTTGAGACTCAATGAGTATCCCTCCGTGGTGTGGACGACGTACTCCAGATCCTCCATCGTCGCAAGGTATGTGTGAGCCGTACTCTTCGCGATATCCATTTCATCTGCGAGCTCTCGAGAGGTGGCTGAGTCCCGCTCGCAAAGTATCTCGACGATCTCTGAGAATCGGGAAATCGACTGAATTCGTCCTGGGTTAGCCATGAGTAACTAGCCGTTCACTTCAACCGCCTAAATAGTATCGGTTCGTCCACTAATACCGGACGATTAGACGGAGTCCAACTCGCATCGAACCGACGTCACTCGGCTCAGAACAGTGACTTGGAATTGTCTCGAAGCTCGCCAAGAACATTTGAGGACCAGCGTGTTTCAGTACCGATGCCTTCCGATCCATAGTTCGACTGAATAGCTGTTTTCGATCCGTATATATTGGAACAGCCACCGCTCTCATTTGGAGATTCCAAAGATACTTATGGGACCTCACTGATATCCCGGTGTATGCCAGAAATTGACGTAGGAGAGACACACGTAACCTGTTCGACGGAAGACGTATCTGAAGGTTCGCCCACTGTCGTCGACATCGACGGAACCGACGTAGCGATTTTCTACGTGAACGGTGATTACCAGGCGATCAAAAACACGTGTCCGCACCAGGGCGGCCCACTCGCCGACGGAAAAGTCGAAAACGAATGTGTCTACTGTCCCTGGCATGGCTGGGAATTCGACCTTGAGTCTGGAGAACACGCCCAGGGCGCCGCGACGGCCGAGACCTACGACGTTCACGTCGAAGATAACAACATCTACGTCCTCTGAGACGGACGGCGATCGGATCGACTCTCGCTGAACGATCGTGAACAGTAGCCATTTTCGGCACTATTTTGGCGACGGTTGGTACGGACAACGGTGTGATTCGGAGGGAGTGATCGAAGCGAGGTCGATCCGTCTGATCCGTCCGACGACCGATCGAAGATTGCGACCCAGTTTGTGGTCCCTTTATACCAGCCACCGAAACATTAATTACCATGTGGGAAGCGAGTTTAACGTGATGGACTCGACAGTTATTGATTGCGAAATCCACAGTAGCGAGTCGGCAGCCGACATCCGCGAATACATCGCGGACGACGAGGTTAGAGAGATGGAGGAATCCGGCTATCTCGCCGGTCCTGACGAATGGGGACCGGTCCAGTGGGACGGCTGGGATCGAAGTCACGGCGGACGAAGCGAAGTCAACATCCACTCGGAGCTGGGGGTGGCAGAGGACTTCGACGAGTTCCGAGAAAAATTAGGAATCGACAAGGTGGTCTTCTCGCCGGGCCAGTTTCGACTGACAACGATTCAGGATCAGGACACTCTGGTCACATACATGAAGGCGCTGAACAGCCTCATCGTCGATCGGTTCGCCCGTGACGACGGCACCTATTACGCCAAAATGTACGTCCTCGGGGACCATCCCGAAGAGAGCGCGGCGGAAATCGAACGAGTCGGTGGTGAGGACGGAATCGTCGGCATCATGATCACTGACGTCGGGCCCACCCAACCAATGGGCGACAAGAGCTATGAACCGATCTACGAGGCTGCCGAGAAATACGACCTCCCGATCATCCTCCACTCGACGACCGGGATCGTCCCCGGCTTCCCGATCGCTGGGATGCAGCCGAAGAACTTCGCTGAGTTCCACACTCTTGCCCATACCGTCCCGAAGCTGTGGCATGCCAATAGCCTCATCGTCCGGGGTGTTCCTGAACGCTACGACGTCGATTTCGGCTTCTGGGAGGGCGGTCTCTCGTGGGTCGCGGGGCTAGCCGAGCGACTCGATCGGGAGTACCTCGAGCGTAGCGACGAGTTCGCCGACCTATCAAAGATGCCTAGTGAGTATCTTTCTGACTTCTACTATGGCACTCAGCCGCTGCCGGAAGAAGCTACGAGTATGGTTGACGTCGCCGATCTTATGGAGCGGGGTAACCTTGAAGACCAACTTGTCTATACGTCGGACCATCCACACCAGGACTTCGACGCACCGACGGCCGTGGAGAACATCGAAGGGCTGGACGAGCGTCAGCGGGAGAAGATCCTCGGAGAAAATGCAGCGCGACTGTTCGGAATCTGAACCGGCAGCGCTCACCGATGAGAACACCAGTGATATGACGTAGGATGGATTTCGGTAGAAGCGACCGGTGTCACGTCCCTCGGCAACGGTCACTTCGGACCTTGGAGACGACCGACTAACAGTGACAAAAATAACTAGGATTATATAATTAAACAAAATAATTATTTTTAATGACGATTTTTGTCCTGTCAGATCTTATCGATATTCTGCCCCTCTGAAACCATAAATTTATATAATAGCCCTTCATTTGACCCCCTGTGAGGATGAGAAGCATGGACAGACGGACTGTATTGACAACAATAGGAACGGCGTCGATAGGGAGTATCGCGGGTTGTACGCGAAGCGACGACGAAGCCTCTGTGACCGAGTTGCGATTGGCCGTTCCACCGGAGGGGTCATCGCCGTACGTCATCTATTCACAGGCACATTCAGGCTTAGAGGACATGCTACCGGGTGAGGGGCTCATCTCGCTCAAACCCGGCAATGGTCACTGGGTAGCGACCGATTCGCTCATCGACGGCGCGATTGAATTGGCGGAGGTCGGCGCGAATACCTTCCACGCCGCCTACAACGGTGTTGATCCATACGAGGAAAAGCACTCGCAGTTACGGACGATCTACGGCGGAAGCGTCGAACTCCCGTTCGGTATGGCTATCACCGAAGAGTATCGAGATGAGCATGGCGTTGAGTCCTTGGAGGCCATCGTCAATAACGAACTTGCCCTGGACTTCGCTACCTACCCGGAAGGAACGACGGGTGAATTCTTCCTCCGGCAGTGGCTCAGTCTCTACGACGCGACGATCGACGACCTCATCAACTGGGGCGGGAGCTGGAACCCTGCTCCGGGTAGCGACATCATTTCAATGTTTGATGCGGGTGAACTCGACGCATGGGTCCATGTCATGCCACAGGGGCATCCCGACTGGACGCAGTTGACGCAATCAAACAACTTCTACTACATCGGCGTCGGAGACGGGGTGGTAGAGGAGTTCAAGGAGTACAATTATCTGCCCTACACCGTCGAGAGAAGCGATGAAGCATGGCAACAGACCCTGTCCGGAATCGAAGATCAGGGAGACATGGACACCGTGAGATTTTACGGTGCGCTCGGGACCACGGAAGAGCTGGGCGATGAGGTCGCCTATTCACTCGCGGAGGCAATGCACGAGATGAGCGGTGATATCGCAGAAGCCGTCCCCGCGTTCAATGCTGCATTCGACGAAGAAAGCGTAACGGACGACGTGAAGCTCGGAGCCCCACTTCACAACGGGGCTCAGAACTATTGGGACGAAGCCGGTCTGCTTTAATCCCCATCCAAAAAATGAATCGAGATTATATCGCCTTTTGGCTGGGTGTCATTTGGGTTCTGTTCCAAGTCACATCACCCATTATTGGAATACCGCACGGTTTATTACTGACAGGTCATGTGTTATTCGCGTTCAATTATATATTCCTGAAGTTCCCGTTGAAACTCGGGAATAGATATTTCGGATATATCATAGATGTGTCATTGGTGATCGGGACGACGCTCTCGTTCGGGTATTTGATGCTGAATTACCGAACGGTCGTCGGTCGCGCAGTTGTCGGAGAAGTATCGATGTCCACAATGATTCTAGGTGTGATCGGCGTTATCATCGTTCTCGAAGGGACCCGTCGGTTGTTAGGAATCATCTTTCCTGCGATCGGACTAGCGATGTTTGTGTATCTCTTTCTTCCGAACACTTACGTACCAATATTCATCCCATTGACGCCCCAAGTCGATATGGCCCAAGCCATGTCGCAGATCTACTTCTCGACCGGCGGTATTCTCGCGGCTCCAATCTTGGTCATGGCCAGATACGTATTCCTGTTCATTCTCATGGCCGCGTTCTTGATCGAATCCGGCGCCGTCAACCATTTCTACTCAATGGCGACCTCTCTGACTGGACGAATGGCCGGTGGCGGTGCGAAAACAGCGGTTGGAACCAGCGCGCTGATCGGTTCCATCAACGGCAGCGCCGTCGCGAACGTTGTGACGACCGGCTCAATCACCATTCCGTTGATGAAAGACACCGGTTACGATAATGACGACGCAGCGGCGATCGAATCACTGGCTTCTACCGGCGGACAAATCCTCCCGCCCGTTATGGGAACGGCAGCATTCATTATGGCGCATATCGCCGGGATCCCATACCCACGAATCGCCATCGCAGCGGTGATACCGGCGCTCCTGTTCTACATCGGCGTATATTCCATCGTTCACTTCATCGGTGCTCGCGAGGGCATTGGCACACTTCCCGACGAGGAAATTCCTGCGTTCGGAGGGTCGTTCAAGCGCGGCTTCTGGCTGTTCATCCCGTTTGTCGCCATAATCGGCGCGCTCACCATCTGGCCGTACGCGATCCAAAACGTCGCACTCACAGGCGCCGTGGTGGCCGGAATCGTCGTATACATCTCACCGGAGATGGATTTCGGCCGCGATGAGTTCGTGGAAGTCCTGAAAACGACGCCGAGGATGACTGTGAAGGCGACAGCACCGTCTGCACTCGCCGGGATCATCCTCGGACTGGTAACCCTTACACTCGTGGACGTTCGCCTCTCATCGTACATCAGTTCTTTCGGTGGCGAAGCAATCATATTGACCGCTTTCCTCGTCGCAGTGACCGCCATTATCATGGGGATGGGAATGCCAACCGCGGGTGCGTACATCGTCGCCGCAGCGGTCGCCATTCCCGGACTGATCAACATTGGAGTCGCAACGCTCCCAGCGCACCTGTTCGGTCTCTACTTCGCCGTGGTATCGATGATCACGCCCCCAATCTGTATCGCCGTCTTCGCAGCAGCAGGTGTCGCTAATTCGAACGTCATGCGAACGGGAGTCAAAGCCTTCGCTTACGGGCTACCAGCCTACCTCATCCCGTTCGCGTTCCTCCTCAACGATGATCTGCTCTTAGGAGTCGGAGATCCGACTATGACGGTGGTCTGGTTCCCGTTAGCGGCCGCCGGAACGATCGCTATCGCTGCGGGAATGACCGGCTATTTCCTGACTCCTGTTCGTCTTCCAGAACGTTTAGTGCTTCTCGCGAGCGGGTTGTTCATGCTCTTCCCGACAATTAACACGTACGTCCCGGTGATTGGACTAGTGGCGGTTCTCTTCCTCTTATTATTCCGGAAGAGAGATTATATACGAGACGCCGCTTCTCGAACACAGCGAATAAAAGCCGACGATTAGCCGATGAATTTCCCTTCTTGGGGAACGCCTGACCGTTGTTCACCGACATCTGCTTCGTAAGATCGCTAGATATCGCTTGATTTCGTCATTTCACTTTCCCTACCGACGGTTGAAAACTGAGATACTGCGGTCGATCCTACGAATATCGTACGTGTTACCCCGCAGGCTCGACAACCGGCGCAACCTGATCTCATGAGATCATCTTGTTATCGCGGACAACTCGCGTGAATTCGTCGTAGGGGTTGCGTCCCTGCTGGCGACGTGGCGCCAGCAGGGACAAGATCGTCTCGTGAACGAACATCCCCTGGTCGTTCCGGAGTGTCCCGATGATCTTCCGCAACACGACCGGTTCACGAAGTGCGTTCTCTGCGGCGTTATTCGTCGGTGAGCCAGTAGTCGAGTCCCCTCAAGTTTCCCGAGAAGAGTTGCTACTGGTCCGTCGGGCACTGACTGGTCAATCACTTCTTCTAGCCCTCTGCATCCTATCCGGTGGGTTTCTGCTCTCTCACGCTGCGACAGGTCGGTCTCCAGCCGAGTCTGGAGTCCGACGTACAACTGTTTGAGATCACGGTAGATCGGGACCGCCTCGTCCTGCTTCGTGGCCGCGTCTTCAGCTTCTCGGAGAATGTGTGCCCAGCACCGCTGGAGATTGCTGCTGAAGGCCGGATAGGCCGTCCATCCGTCACAAATGACCGTTCCCGCGAAGTCCTCACCGAGGACTTCCGCGGGAACATCACTCCCACGACTCTCTCTGACCGCGTACAACGTGTGCTGGGCGGGTCCTAAACGTCCAGATCCACGCTTGCTCACCGTTGCGTTTGACGCCTGTTTCGTCAATGTGAACCACGTCAGCGTCTTGGATCTCTTCCATCCACGATAACCGCCCCTTTAGCCATTTTCTCTTCATTGACGTAGGTTTCGGCTCCGGGCGTCGTTCCCTCTCGTCTCATGAATTCCTTCTTGATCGTGAACTCTTCGTCCCCGTCAGGGAGGTAATCTTCCGTCAGTCCGTCTTTGAGTTCAGATGGTACGTCTGCGAGCCTCGCGATGAAAGAGATGGACTCAGCTTCTCGCTTATGAAAATGATCGTTCGACGGTTTGTCTCCCTCAAGGGCACTGTCTAGTTTAGCACCTCTGCTGGCGTCTGTCTGTTGAGTGACTGATGTGGTCGTTGTGTGTTGTAGTAGTGTACGAACTGTTCAAGCCACTCTCTGACACTCGCCCGACTGCCCACCCATGAGTTATGGAAGCGGTCAACCCGTATTTTGAGAGTATGAAACCACTTTTCGATGTGGTTTCGATCGACATAGTCGAGGTGACCGCTCAACCCTACTCGGGAGAGGGCAGTCAGATAGCCTGCACCATCGACGAGAAACTCGGCCTCGGAGAGATCGTGTTTCTCGGCAAGTCCATGCAGAAACGCAGCAGCTGGATCGGTGCCTCGCCGACCAAAGAGTGCGACATCCAGGATGAACTTTGTGTCAAGGTCTATTGCAGCGTACATCCAAGATCGGTCGCCGTTAATCTTGACAGCGGTTTCATCAACCGCGACCCGCGACGGCGAAGCCGTCGGCGGGTCTGGTACGCTGTCAGCCAGCCGATGTACCCAGTGCCAGATTGCTTGATGAGAGCGTTCAACGCCGAGTGAGCGAAGAATTGCTTGTGTCTCTCGAAGCGAACAAGGTTGCGTGGAGCTGGACGGCGAACGCCCTGACGGGCGTCGCCGTCCGCTCACGCTCCCAACATTCATCAAATTCCGCCGCGTAGCTCTCGCTGAGCAGGTCTGCGAGCGTCATTCCAAACCAACTCTACGACCTGCTCACTTCTCAAACCGCGCTAACTAGTACCGTCCCAAACGTGGACAGTCTAGGTTATCTCCTTTGAGAGCGTCTCTATACACATGGGACGAAAGAAGCACGTTGTCGATCTCTCTGACGAGGAGCGGAACGAGCTGAGGGAGTTCGTCTCGAAAGGCGAACACAGAGCCGAAGCGATCACCCGAGCAAAAATTCTCCTGAAGGTCGACGAGGGGCTCACAGATCCGACGATCTGTGAGCACCTCGATTGCTCGATCGCCACGCCCTATCGCACACGCAAAGCGTACTCTGAGAGAGGGCTTGCGGCGATCCACCGCCGCAAGCCCAACCGAGACTACGAACCGAAACTCGACGGTCGAGCTGAAGCCCACCTCGTCGCACTTGCCTGTTCGGAGCCTCCTGAAGGCCGAACTCGCTGGACGTACGCGCTTCTTGCTGACCGCCTCGTTACCCTCGAGGAGATCGAGTTCGACTCGATCTCCGAGGAAACCGTCCGACAGCGGTTAAAAAAACGACCTGAAGCCACACCGCTCTGAGTACTGGCTTATTCCGCCCAAAGAGAACGCAGAGTTCGTCTATCGGATGGAAACGATCCTTTCTCTCTACGAAGAGCCGTACGACGAGACCCGTCCAGTCATCTGTTTCGACGAGTCCAGCAAGGAACTTCGCAAGCACGTCCGCGACCCGCTCCCGGCGTCACCGGGAGCGGTCGCTCGAACAGATCACCACTACGAACGCAATGGGAAACGAATGCTTCACCTGGCGACTGAGCCGTTAACTGGCCGGTGTCGTCTCCATGTGACTGAACGACGGCGGACCTGTGAATGGATCGACTGTATGCAGGCGATTGCCGACGACTACCCGGATGCGGTCTGCATCCGGGTAGTCTTGGACAACCTCAGCACGCACAATCCGGCTGCCTTCTATCGGTTCTTCCCGCCCGAGAAAGCACGCGAGTATCTCGATCGTTTCGAGTTCTACTACACGCCCACGCACGGAAGTTGGCTGAATATGGCCGAACTCGTCTGGAGCACGCTCCAGACCCAGTGTCTCAACCGCCGAATTCCGAACGCAGCGACCCTCCAGTCGGAGGTCGCTGCGTGGGAAGCTGAGCGCAATAAGTTGAATGTCACGATCAACTGGCAATTCACAAACGAGGACGCTCGAACGAAACTACACCGGCTCTATCCGACTATCGAGGAGGCTGAGAACTAGTCACTCGACGGTTGGGACAGTACTAGACGGTGCCCCCTCAAGAAAGATGTGGAGAGCTTCGAGAAAAGACGATTTGCCAGCATCATTTTCCCGATGAACGTCGTCATGTCACCGATATTGATTGGCTCCGAATCGCGAATAGGTTTGTAATTTTTCACCTCAAATGTGTCAATCGTGATTGTTGACATCAGGAATTGTGACATCTCATGAAGACGGTATAATTCTTTGGTAGTGATCTATCCTCTATCTCGTTCTGACCGGGGAAAAGGGCTTGGTGAAGAACAGAGGTGCTGTTTCGTTAAGCGTGAAAAGTGAGGCGGTACGATTTCGTGGTGTCCATGCCAAAAATCGACCGTCTCAGCGGGTGTAGCGACTGGATTGATTTGTGTTTTGTGGAGCGAGAGCGGACACCGCGTCAGCTAATGGAGCTCGGTATTCGCCTCCATCTTGCTGGTCTCTCGCTTTCGAATACCGTTCGAGAATTAGAGAAGTTCGGTGTCGAGCGCAGTCGCAAGGCAGTCTATGATTGGGTTCACAAATGTGATCTACAGCCAGCGGTTGACGAGGAACCGAATCACGTTGCGCTTGACGAGACGGTGATTCAACTCGACGACCATCGCTATTGGCTGTACACTGCTGTCGATCCAGAAACGAACAATATCCTCCATATACGGCTGTATTCGACGACTACGACCGCGTTGACAGAACGGTTCCTGCGGGAACTCACTGAGAAACATGACCTCGACGATGCCGTGTTTCTCGTCGATGGAGCAAAAAATTTCCAGACTGCACTCCGTCGATCTGGACTCCGATTTCAATACGAAAAACATGGAAATCGGAACAGTTCTGAACGTGTCTTTCGTGAGATAAAACGACGTACCTCTTCGTTCTCAAATTGTTTTAGTCATGCACAACCATCAACAGCAGAATCGTGGCTCCAAGCCTTCGCCGTCTGGCACAATGCTACAAACTAAACACGACCGTATAGACAATTCCTACAGCCATGATTGATTCCTCTTCGAGGTTTGCCCAGATATACCTCAATTTCCTCAGTTACCGGGAAAAGCTGTAGTAGCTTTTTACTTAATATACATCCTGTTGATAATTATCTTAGACTAAGGAATGGTAAATCATACCAAGCAAGACGAGAATAAGGACCAATCGAATCGCACCAGTGACGACACAGAGACAGCAAAGCAGTCCACCTGGGGATCCACCCGCCGCACAGTATTAGGCGGCCTAGCAACTATGACTGCTGGCTCACTGTTCTCAGCAGTTGCTACAGCCGGGAACCAAGACGAGGTACCAGCTCCGAAAGTAATGGGGCCGCTCTCCGGCCAACCGATGACGGGTGCCGTCCATGACGTAAGCGAACACGGATACATCGAAGAAGAATACTTCGTCCAAGGGAAGGCCCGACCGCTCGGACCTGTTAACCCGTACCCCATCGATCAACGAGAGAGTCCATCAGAGAAACCCGCACCCTACCGGACACGTGTCCTCATCTATCGGCCAGCATACGATCGTGGCTTCAACGGAACACTTGTTGCCGAGTGGCCGAACGTCTCTACCGGACGGGACGCACCTGTCACGTGGATCAATACGTTTGACTACGCGATGCGCGAAGGATACGCGTTCGCGGTCGCCTCATCACAGAAGGTAGGGGTCGATGACTCGCATACTGATCAGGACTTGAAGACCGCACAACCTGATCGGTACGGCAGCCTTCACCACCCGGGCGACGAGTACTCCTATGATATCTTCGCCCAAGCGATTCAGGCACTGACAAGGAGTTCAAATTCGAAGCCCGGTCATACCAGCAAGAAACGAAAGAGCAATGCCCCGTTACGCGACTTAGACGTGGAGCGGGTTGTCGCCACAGGGATGTCACAGTCCGCGCAGTACCTTCGATACTATATCAATAACATCCAGGCTGAGCAAGACCTGATAGATGGCTTCCTGCCGTTCGTGACAGCAGAGACGCCGGCAGATCAGGACGATATCTGGGATGATCTTGCCCCGGTGATGTGGGTGATGAGCGAAAGCGAAGCCAACCAGGTACGTCGGGAAGACTCTGGCCTGTTCCGGCTCTGGGAGGTCTCCGGTGCATCCCACATCAATTACTGGCTGGTGCATTGGGCACAGGCGATGGATGCGCGAGACTTCGGCGAAGACAATCCGCCGTGGAATCGAATGATCGCCGGCCAGTACGGTCAACGCGCAGAAGGAGATCCGGGGACTAGCTATGATGTATGCGGTGTGAATTACTTCCCAATGCGGTACGCGTATCGGGCAGCGATGGACCAGTTGCAGGATTGGCTTATCGAAGGTGAGGCTCCGCCGAGCGCCCCGCGAATTGAGCGGACGGTCGCTGATGATGGTTCTGTGACGGTTGCAAGAGATCAGTATGGGAACGCGAAAGGCGGTCTCAGGCTTCCTGTGCTTGATGTGCCGCTGGTCTACTATGACATAAGCTGTGGTACTTACGGGAGTACACACCGTCTTGAGGAGGAGACGATCAATAGCTTGTACTCTGACCGACAGGCGTACATTGAGGAGTTAGAGTGTGCTGTTGATGAAACAGTTGATTCAGGATACCTGTTAGTCGATGATGCGATGGATCTGCTCCGTAGGGCGCAGAGGGCTGATGTAACCGTCTAGATATAATTTTCTACCTCCAACCCAGTTTCCTTATTCATGTCTACTGGAGGTTTGTTACCACACTTGACTTCCCTCTGTACTCCCACTATAGTCCTTCATGCCTTGACTACAAAACCCCTCTCTCCAAACAACTACAGGGTTTAAAAAGATACATTATCCTTACATTCACCGGCTCTATTTTTAAGACCGAGGCTCAACGAGACAGAGATCGTGTCAAGGACATCTACTCTAATCTCACCAGGCAATTAGACCAAATATACCACATAACAGATGGTAAACTACTGGACAGTTTAAAGTGCTCCGGGAGGTGCATGATACTACATGGCATTCGAAAGAACACGGAGGGACATACTCAAAACTGGAGCAACCCTCACTGGGATACAGTCGCCAATCGCCTGGTGTCAAGATGGCGACGCATCCGCTGCAAGATTTCAGAGTGCCGCTCGGGATATGGCTGTTAAGAACCGAGACAAATATGCAAAAGCCAAGAAACAATTCTCACCGAAGTATTGGACGGAAATCACGCAAGAAGAAGCAACAGAGGCAATTAAGGTTTTCGTCCCTGACTATCAAGGCGCTACAATAGAAGTGCTGGATCTGGCTACGAAAACAAGTCCTGGTGCAACAGGAACTATTCTCTTGGATGAGATTGAGTCTTCAGCAAAACTTTTGGCCGCAAAAACGAGGATTTCGGGGGTCGTGTATACGAGGATGCGAATCAGAACCGACGGCGACTACGCATACCGACGAGACGCGATCGAACGTGCAGCTGACTGCTACGACTGCAACAAGACGAAAGCAGTGGTGAGTGCCTCCGATGACGTTCCGAAGTTCATCTAGGCCTCCCCGCCAAGTCCTCGAGCAGCGCTGAGAGATCGCCGAGACGCTTTCGACTCGAGCAGTGGCTTTCGAAGCCACTATTGAGACAGTCATTGAGACCGACTACTAAGAGATCGAATTTTAGCTCCGGGGCTCAGAGCGGGTCACACTGTGGTTTTCTCAGGCTCGAGGGCCGCGACACGATTCTCGAGATCCACGTCGCCTGTACTATCGACAGTCACCGTGTAGCCTTTGTAGACGAATTCGATTGTGGACGGATTCCTCTCGGAGTCGCGTGCGTCATAGAGTGAGTCAAGTGCGTCCGTGTTGATCGCGTTGTGGATCGGTGGGTTGAGCTCTTCGGGTTGGACTCCTTCACGTTCGGCGACTTTGTCTACGATCTTCAGACTGAGTGATTGATTGGGTTGCACAACCTCCGATGTCAGGAACCAATACATAAAACCAGACGTTCCTCTAATGACGTGCGTCAGACATCGGCCTCTGAACAGTTTTCATGACATATTCTGAGTAGGAGGGAAATGAGTGATTACGGTCGAAGAGAATCACTTATTCAGCAGATAGTGCCAATCGAGATTTTCGCTTGCTCGGTTCCACGGTGATCACCGCGGGACCGAGCAGGCGAAGATCGTGATCGGCGATATTTTCTAAGGGTTCGCTCAAGCGATGACGAGCGTTTCGACGACTGGCTCCCCGCTCATGAGGAGGACGATATTGTTAGTCGCACAGACGGCGTACACGAGAACAGCTCCGACAGCGAACAGTGCATCATATGGTTTCGAGAGATAGTGCCCGATCATGACGACCACGGCGGCGTAGATACTTCCCGCAAGAACGACACCGGGCAATCCGATTAGCTCATAGAAATTGGTCGTGATCGGATTAAGTTCGGTGGCGTACGGAACGAGAAAGAGGAACACTGTAGCGACGAGATCAACCAGCCAGAACAACCCGAACGAGAGACGTATCGGCGGGTTTGCCGGACGGTTCAACGCTATCCCGCGGGTTACTGTTAGTTCCATACTTCAATTGGAATCATGTAGCTCGTGAGTTTTAGGTGTGCCGAAACAGGGCGTATTAGGCACTATTATAGTCGAATTCTAAATATAATCAGTCAGAGTGACTGTTTCATTCGTGATTCGTTGGTACCTGCGGAGAATTCTGACGCGAGGTCACATCTCTTCCTTCGTCCTCACTGAGACAGAGCTCTCAAGGTCGAATAGCGCCGACTCGAGTACGTTCGATTACAGCCGATGTGCCGCCTTGAGAACAGATTGATAGACGGGCCTATAGACCACGCGCGCAAAAAACACCACCTACTACCGAACCGTCCCCAGACTCCGCACTGCATCCGCCGAAACGACGATATCCCGCTCGAAAGCCGAACTCCGCCGCCGGCTACGTCGTCGATTAACGCCGCCAGTCCCTCGAGATAGTCACGATTTCGGTCCCCTCGAGGCGTGAGTGTCGCTTTCCCGGCGTGTTCGATCGCCCAATTCTCGAGAAACGCGCGAGCGTCGGCGTCGAACCCGGCGTGATCGGTGGCGGCGAGCTCGAGTACATCGCCCGGTGTTCGGATTCAGATGCTTGGGACGCGATCGCGTTGTTCTCTCACAGCGTTCGGAATACCGCAAACGGCTTGGCCAACCGAGTCACGTGGGCTGTGATCGACGACTCGAAACCCGACGCGGACCAGGCCGTGGTTCGCTCCCAACTCTCAGATCTATCTCGTGACCAGCGACTCGTACTCGAGGTCATGGCGGATTCCATCCAGCGACAAGCGGTGGAGTGTATGAAGCGTATTGTGAGCGCGCGGACAACCCAGTACCACGATCGAACGCTGCGTGGATGGCTCCCGAAACTCAAGCGCTATGAGTTGATCGTGAAATCCGGGTCGGAGTACGAACCCGTCTACGAGGTTCGGGAGATCGCGTTGAAAGAACCGGAATTAGGGTATAGACGCGGGTTAGGAGCCGTCTGTTGGCCCATTGTGTCGATCGTCTGCTACTCTGATAGGAGCTCGCCCCCGTACTGGTCTTCCCACTTGCGACGCGCCTTGATCTCGCGGCGGCCACGAGCCGTGAGCGTATAGACGTTTGTCCGTCGATCAGCTTCGCCTTTCTCGACGAGGCCCTTGTCGACGATCGTATCGAGATTTGGATAGAGCCGGCCGTGGTGGATCTCGCCTTCGTAGTACTGCTCGAGTTTCTCTTTGAGTGCGAGTCCGTGTGGGTTGTCCTGGCCGGCGATCGTGTACAGCAGGTCACGCTGGAATCCCGTCAAATCGTACATATTTGTTCGGTGTTTTATCAGAATACAAGAGTGTCGAAAACAGCACGGGGAACGGCCATGGTAGGAGATTTAGACGACTCCGGATTTGTCAGTCTGCATCGTCTGGATCGTCTTCTAGCTCACTCGCGTCGAGATCGTCCCACGCGCCCTCCTGTTCCCAGTCGACGATCGGCGTTGGTTCCCTCCCCGAGCGGTCGCGTATCTTGTCCATGTATTCGAATCGGTCTCGAGGATAACCAGTGAGATTTGCCAGGATCGACAGTGCGTCAGGCTTGTCACTCGTCATTAGTTCAGTGTAGGTGATGTCCCTCGTTTTATCCTCTATCCGCTTCCCACGACACTCCGTTATATAACCCGATAATATTATAATAGCCCCTATCATGGCAACGCTTACACGCTTGATGATATTTCCCAGGCCGATGAAGATGATCAGTTAACCAATGATGTTCTATTTAATATCTTGTCGCATGAACGGCGGCGATTTGCCCTGTATTGCCTTGAGAGATATCACACTCCGATGGCACTCGCCGACTTAGCCGACGAAGTAGCACGGTTAGAATACGATGTTGATACGTTTCTTCAAGTTTCAGGAGAAGATGTGAAAGAGATCTATTTGGATCTCTATCATTCTCATATTCCTAAGATGGTGGAAGTGAATCTCCTTGAATATTCCCAAGAGAAGGACTCCGTGTATCTAAATCGTGAAAGTGTACATTAAGAACTTAATAGGTGGTCTGACTCGTAGGAAGTATGTCTAATTGGCAGAGACGTTCTTTCATTGCAAGTGGTGGGGCACTCGCAGCTGGTGGGGTATTTGCCTCTGTTGGGGCAGGGGATGAAACGGCCGATGAGAGTCCAACGCCAGTTGAGGAAACGCCAGGCTGGTCGTCCTATCGTGGAAACGCCGCCAACAGCGCATATAGTGCCACGGACAGCTTCCCTGAACCCGATACCGTCGCCTGGACACATGATGCGACCGGCGATCTCGCAGTCTCGAACGGTCGCGTATTCTTGCGAACTTCGGACGATCTCCGCGTCCTTGACGCTGAAGACGGGACGCTTGAGTGGCAGCGGCGCCGCTTTCAGGAGAAAGACGAGGAGTTTAATCCGACTGGAACGCCCGCTGTCTCAGATGGGGTCGTCTATGTCGCCGGTGATCAGCTGACCGCGCTTAATGCCGACGACAATTCGCTTATCTGGGAGGCCGAGTTCGAGGCTGAACCGGAGATGACCAGCCCGGCGATTGCATACGGAACCGTCTACGTCATTGCTGACGGCGAGCTCTATGCATTCAATGCCGATACCGGCGATCTCGAGTGGAAGCAAGAGACTGTCGGAGTGGACGCACAAGACCCCGATCAGCCACCAGGAAATTACGTCACAAGGGATTACGAGTTCCAACCGACGCCAGTGGCAATCGAAGATGATCGTATTTACACAACTCCCGAGGATGAGGAACACGAGGCCTTCGTCGTGCTCGACGCTCATTCCGGAGAAACTCATTGGGTCGTCCTGAAGACGGGAAGCAACTATGGGAGACTGATCGTTACCGACGATACCATCTACGCCCGCAGTAATTATTCCCCCGACTTAACGTTTAATCCAGACGAGAGCCTCAGGACGTTCCGCGCGCTCAACGTAGGTCTCTCTCCTGCCAGTACGGGTGATGTCACGATTGGCGGCGGGCGATATAACATATCAGGCGACGGGTGGTCCCACCAGCCTGGTGGAATTGACCCGTACCACAACCTACAGATCGCCGGCGAAACTGCGATCGTCTACGCCAGACTTTACTATAACGAGAACTCGATCACCGGTTTCGATATTCACGATGGGGCAGAGAAATGGGCGGTCACTGATGACACCTTCGACGAGCTGAGCATTTCGGAGACGTTCACCGCTGGTGAAAACGGCCTCTACGTTCAGGGAGGTGAGCGTCTCGTCGCCGTTCGGTCCTCCCAGCAAGACGGTTCAGGCGACGATGACGGTGACGATCCTGGCGATAACTCCAGCGGTGATGATGACGATAGCGCCGGCGACGATGCCGATGGCAGTAACGGGAATTCGTCCGGCGAAATGAGCGGTGACGAGTCTGGTAGCGATGGAGACTCCGATAGCGATGACAGTGGTAGTGGAGACCAGGACAATGGCTCCGACAATAGTACTGATCGCGACGACTTCAACGGCGACGGTCAGGAACAGAATCAGAATAGCAGTCAAGACGACGAGGGAGATATCAATGCTGATAGTGTCCCTGGTTTCACTACTGGTGCGAGTGTACTCAGTGGCGCGCTCGGTCTCGAGTGGCTCCGCCGTCGGACTCCAACAACTGAGCCGGACGAGTAACAGCAACTGCTAGGGCTTAACCCTATTAACCCAACATGGCGACCCGTGAGATTGTCAGATTCGCCTAGCACCATGCTCCAGCGGTAATCCAGCTCGAGAACTTAACCAACTATCGCGAGACCGCTGCAGAGCCAATCCATGACTGGCACCAACGACGGGGAGCACTATCGGCTTCGCGTTCCTGAAGGGAAAGACAGACGATACTCGACGAAGCAGAGGATGCCGGCGGCCGTATTGTCAAACCAGCTTAGGAGGTCTTCTGGGGCGGATACTCCGGGTACTTTGCCGATCCCGACGATCATCTTTGGGAGGTACCGTATCCAGACCTCACTGAGGAGTAGGGTTCTCTCTTGGTCGCATGATGTAGAACCCGGAGCGTTCAATTCGCAGATACACTGAGCAGCTGATACGGTCTCTACTGCCTGAGAGTAACACCATTGCGAAGAGTTGTATAACACCCTCGTTGAGTTCAAGACCAGAGACGATCCACTGTTCCAGAAACCTGATCACGATCCTCACGGTGAACTGCCGGCTCTTGCGGCCCGCTCTGGAACTAGGTGCGACAGCTGTGGGACAGATGGTCTGGTCACGACGGGGGCTTGCGACAAAGACACGATCCGAAACGTTGACCTCGTCTGTTCGGACTGTGGGTGAGATCGGCAACACGGTTCATAGCTGGTCGTCGAGCAGGTGTGACACGACAACGCATCGGCCCGGTGGTGTTGTTCGCCCCTCTAAGAGGGATAGAGGGCTCAAGAGATGTCGATACACGAATCAGTCAGTCGACTGGCGACCGCACAGGCACTCGAGACGTCGGAGAGCATCGAGGAGCGATTCGCAGCGTGGGATTGTGAGCAGGGGAGCGTCCGCTCGTGGGCACTGGGACGGCGCCAGTGCATCCTCTCGTTGGTTCGGTTCATCGTCGACGAGGTGACGTTTTCGACACCGATGGAGGTAACGATCGCACCGACAGTGGTGTACCAGCCATCGTCGAGCTGGCACGACCGCTTCGGCGACACCTACCAGGTGGCCGTCTACCCGAATGTGAACCCGGACTGGGGCTCGATCGAAGCCCAAGTCCCAACGCTCAAGGACGCACTCGAGGTCGCAGAAACCGTCTGTAGAGATCTCGAGGAGCAATACGACCTGGTGACAGAAGACGAGCGAGAGAACGGCGAGATCTCTCTCTCGTCACGCGGACCAAAGCCGGTCGTGTGACGGCGCTGTTCAGATAAGGACTGAAAAGCGAGGCGGTCAGAATTCTAGGTGTCCATGCCCGAATTCAGCCGCCTCAACGGCTCTAGTAGCGGCATTCAATTAGATTTTGTGGAGCGAGAGGCGACACCGCGCGAGCTGATGCGATTAAGTATCCAGCTCCATTTATCGGAATTATCACTTTCGTATACTGTTTCTGTCTTAGAGAGATTCGGTGTCGAACGGGCGAGATCGACGATCCATAATTGGGTACAGAAAGCCAATCTACAGCCGACAACGGGAAGCCAGCCCGATCACGTTGCGCTCGACGAAACTGTGATCCAACTTGACGATCAGCGCTACTGGCTGTATGCTGCTGTCAATCCGAAACGAACGAATTTCTCCACGTCAAACTCTATCTAACGCGTACAACCGCACTTACTGAGATGTTCTGAGTGAGGTGAGAGAGAAACACGATGTCCAAGACGCCGTGTTTCTCGTCGATTCAGCTCCGTGGCTTAAAGCTGCACTCCATCACCTTGGGCTCCGATTTCGATACGAAAAACATGGAAATCGGAATGCCGTCGAACGTCTATTCAAAGAGATAAAACGACGTACTACTCAGTTCGGAAACTGCTTCAGAAATACCGATCCAGCATCCGCTGAAACATGGTTGCAGAGCTACGCATACTGCTGGAACCAGCTAATCTGAACAATGCCCGTGTGACCAGTCCGGAGACTTAAGCCGTTGTCTCTCGTACACTAGAACAATGAAAGCAATCGTAAGGGATGAGGAGGTCCTCGGTGGTGATCCTCGGTTGGAAGGGACACGAATCGGTGTGATCCACGTCTATCGCCAGTACGAAGGTGGAGAGGCGCCCGAACAGATCGCGTCGAATTATGAGGGCGTGACTGTCGCTGATGTCCATACTGCATTAGCCTACGCGTTTGATAATCCAGAGGAACTCCGTGAGATCGAACGCACAGAGCAGGACACACTCCTGAAGATACGGGAACAGCGACCGAGAGATCCGGACGCTGTTCAGGCAGGAAAAGAGGCATAATCTTCATGCGTCTGTTGGCCGATGAAAATGTCCGCCCAGCACATGTTCTAGCACTCAAATCCGCTGGTCACGATATCGTTCAGGTTGAAGAGGTGCTTGAGAAAGGAGCACCAGATACTGCAGTCCTCGAAGCAGCCCAGGAGGCGGAGCGAAGTGTCCTCACGTACGATCGGAAAGATTTCTCAGCAATGAGCGATCATGCGGGGGTGTTTATCTGCGATGAACAAATGGCCCCGCGTGAGGTGAGGCGGACGGTCGAACAGGTGAACCAAGTGTATCCAACGCTGGATGACGTTGTCGAGTTCCTGAGTGACTGGGTCTAACGAACCGGTTGTCCTCAAGGGCTGTGTGACGTTTCTTGTGCATGGTTTCCAACCTACTCCAACCCACTGCCTCCCATCTTCCTCCAGGGGCCGGGCTTTCCCTATTGCTTGACGCTCACTCTTCGGACGCCCGCTCTCTTTGAACAGCCGGTGGCGTTGTTTGCCCCCTCGGAGAGGGGTAGAGGGTTCAAAGACGATGCAAACTGCCAGCCGGATCACGAAACCACTCGCCGTTGAGTTCACTACCGAGTCTGATTCGACCGTCGAGCAGTCCCGCTTCGACGTGTTCGGCGCCCCTGAGCACACTAACACGAGCTGTGACTACTGCGGGAAGTTCGGTCTTGTTCCCACGCACAACTGCGAAACTGCCTGTAACCTCGGCGTTCAACTGATCTGCTCCGACTGCGAGAGCGTGTGACTTGACACGATCGACCAGTCTAACGGTAGTTCCTCCAGGTCTATGTCAATATCACCATCAGCACATCCGATCGAGCGACTTGAACCGACCCAGCGGACGCTCCAGCGAGCCCAGTACGAAGCCTTCGAGTTCGAACTTGTCACGCAGGGCGTCCTCGTTCGCAACGCCAGTCACGCAAATCCCGAGGACCACGAGTATCTGGTCACGATCGAGGACGGCTTGCCGCACAGCTGTCCGTGTCCAGCAGACGAACACCACCAGGGTGCATGCAAACATCGGGTTGCAGTCGCGATCCGAACGTCCGTTCTCGAGGCTGCACGCAACGCACAGCGGATCCACGAACTCGAGGCCTGCGGGTTGCAGGCCACAGCGAATCCACCGGCGCCGTGAGTTACCCCACGAGGTGAAAATAGCACCAAATCGTGGGGTAACTTCGCCAGAGTCGACCAGCATCCGCACGAACGTACCGCACGTGGTGTTGTTGCACCCTCGAGAGGGATGGAGGGTTTCACAGATGTCACGAGCAGACGAGACGACAGCACAGCCAGCGAAGACACCCGATGAAGCGCAATCTATCGGTGAGACAACGCCACTTCCACGACGGTTCCTCGCAACTGCTAGCGGGCCGGTCACTCGGATCACTGACCATAGTGACGAGACGACTGAGCGTGTTCGCGCCGACATCTCAATCGAGTACTCGATCGAGACGCTCGAAGAGTTCGCCACGTTCTGGAGCTTCCGCGATTACCGCAGCTGGAAGCGAGCGGCTCTCGAGGCTCTCCTCGAGAGACAGGAACCCGACGCTGTGACGTACGCCGTCGACGAGGATGACCTCGAAGAGTGGGACATCACGGTCGACGGACGTGTCGAGGCATTTGCGGGACTCGTCGAGACGATGGCCGACTACACAGGACGAGATCCTTCTTGCCGAGACGCAATCCCTCAGCGGATTGCAGCTCGGATTAACGCGCTCATCGATGGTCGCCAGACGACTGACGACGTTCTCACGGAGTTTGCTGACGAACTTCATCGGGCAGAACTGTGGGGGCTTGGAGCGCACCTTACTCTTCTGAACGCCAGACACGCCCACCACGAGCCGATTGAACAGCAAGCCGTAACGCTTGCTCGCACGCTTAGTGACGACGAGGTGAGCCGATGAGCGAACAGTCAATCAAACTTGGTGACGTCTGTTTGGATCTCGCACAGGGACGACCAGTGCACGTGATCACCGATACTGGCCAGACCGTAGCTGAGTGGTCCGAGGCAAACAACTACAATCTGCTCGATAATTACGGAAACTCGCGATTCGACACAACCAACGACGATCGCGTGTTCGATGTCGTCTACTGTTCAAATCTGAAGTCCAGGCCCTCGAAAACCTACGCGTATCCCGAGTCACGGCTTGGTCGCATCGAGAGTGAAGCAGCTGATGCCGGCCGCCAGGTCGCCAATCGTGTGGTCGTTGCTGTCCTTGAAGAACTGTTCGAACGAGCAGCCACGGACGACGACGGAGCCGTGACCGTCCTCGAGCGCTATGCAACTGACGTGGGATATGAGGATGAGGCTGCTGAAGCGCGCGAATTGGCTGAGGTCGACCGGATCATCGGAGGTGAAGTCTGATGATAGCCGATCTGCTGACGTACGTCGATAGTGTTGACGCATCCGAAGACGCACTCACCGAATCGCAAGTGTGGGCGCTTCGCCAGGGCGTTCAAGCGGCGACCGATCGTGGTGACGAGAGTCTCTCACTCCCATCGAGAGCACTCTCACCGGGTCGATGGCATCATTGGGGCATCGGCGTCTCTGTCTGGGTCCATAACAGCGGTGTGGTCGTCCTCCAGAAGGATGGGAACACGATTGTGACCGACATCTCGATGCTCGAGCGCGTTTCGCTGGTACTGGCTGGTGCTCACGGACAGGTCGGCCAAATTAGACGTGTGGATCCGAGCGAAGACGAGACGTGAGGTTCGGCTTCCTGGACTATTCCCATCGCAGGCTCCACAGCGACCGCTTCGACCAGTGACGACGACCGTGACAGCACGTGGTGTTGTTCCCACCTTGAGAGGGGTGGAGGGTTTGACAGATGAGCCGATTCAGAGAGCTAAAACAGATTGTACAGCGAGCAGAACACTACGAAACTGACACGGGCCGAGAACTGCGCCTGCGTGCGGAAGCCAAGATGACTGCTCGTACAGAGCGGGTGGTTCCCGATGGCGGGACCGGAGCCGCCGAGGCTACTCAGAGTGAGTCCGAGAAATCGACATACACGCGGCATGTCGAACCGCCGGAACAGGGTGGGAAGACGTACGTCCGGTGTACGTACTGCGAACGCGAGCTGCTGACCGAACTCGGTGGACGGGACAACCTGTCGCATGCGCCCGGCTGCCCGGAGCGTGAGTCGTGATGAGCGAGTCTACCGACAACTGGTCTGACGAACAAGTGCAAGCCGAACTCGAAGCAGTGCTGGCCGATCTGCAAACGCTCGAGGAGCACCTGGCCGAACCGTTGACTCTCGCAGATGCAATCGCCGAACTCGAGACGACGATTACCATGTACGAGCAGACGGACATGGGGCCTGATAATGCTTGAGTGTTCGAACTGTGGCGCGCACGTCACAGAACAATACAAGCGTGTGTTTGCGGACAACACCGGAACGCTCCACGCCTGTCCGAACTGCCGATCCCAACGCGAGCGATATCATGGAGCAGGTGCCGGGCTAGCGGAGGAGGTGAATCATGATAACTAAGCAAATCGAATACGAATAGTCGGAAACGCCGCCGAGCATCGCAATTATCAAAGCGATCGCGAGTCTCGAAAACTGCCCGTCAACCGAGCTGGGACCAACCTACGGGATCATCTTATCCGATACGATCGACCCTGAGGCGCTCGATCGGCTCGTCACAACCGGCGAATTGGTGTCGGTCGCGTTCTCGGTCAGTGAGTATGACGTCAAACTCACCGAGAAGATGCTGCTCGTTCGCGCCACCTGAGATAAGAACGCTCGAGCAGCAGTGAGTCATTCAAACTGTAGACTCTGTCTTAGCCTTGATTCACTCTGAGTTCTGAATAAAGAAACCGTATTACCAACTACTGTTAACCAACACTCGTGGAAGAATGCGACTTCTGTTGGTTAAAACTCTATGATCCGTTTCCGAGAAATGATTATGACTGTGTGTATGTAGTCTATTGCAGGCCAACAGGATAGCCGAGAACTTTATACGATTGTGTAGCGATGGTATAGACATGAGTAGTGATCGAAAGTCAGTTCCAGTATCCATGCCGCCGGAGTTGGTAAAAGAACTGGACGAACTGGTCGAAGAAGGTATGTTCAGTTCCCGCTCCGAGGCGCTTCGATACGGTGCTCGCCTCGTTGTTCGCGAAGAACGCCATGCCCGACTGCATGACTTCACCGCAGAGCAGGCCGGCGATGATATCCGCGAGCGACTGGAGCGCAAACGTGTATCTTGATACGGATCCGATCCTCGCGCTCCTGAAAACTGATGACTGGCTCGCAAGCAGCGTCGATCTCGAAGCGATTGAGGAGCCGAAAACGTCGGTTGCGACAGCAATTGAAGTCCAGTACGTCATGGAGGGTGAATGGGATCGGGACCAACTCGCGGACGCCCACACAGCGATCGTCGACGAAGGGGTTGACCTTGTCCCGCTGACTGTCGACGTGATGGAGGCGGCGGCGACGTTGCGAAAGCGATACGAGAAGCTCAACGTCTTCGATGCAGTCCATCTCGGGACGGCCGACATGCTCGGCGAACCGATCGTTTCGACCGATACGCTCTATCCAGATATCGAGGAGATAGAGCATATCGACCCTCGAGAATATTGATTAGATGAATCCGTCAAGAACGACGATCTTGTGAGAGTCTACCTGCTGACCTTGGAGGCTCGGCGGCGTTCGGATTGATATTGTTCCTGCGCTCATCGCGACAGTCGCTGCTGGGTTCTGTTTGAACGATGATATGGCCCCACGGAAGCGGCCCTGAACGTCGTAGAAGAGACCAACGATTGTCACTGTGTCAGGATTTGCACCCTGAAGATCAATCTCGGCAGTTAGATCAATACCACCTTCGGGATCGACGGTCATATCCGAGCTGACCACTGTAGCCGCTTCGATCTCCGACGCATCCACGATGAGGTCAGACTTGATGATATCGCCGATATCGCAGGAACATCACCGAACACGCTCCGCAGTCGGCGAGACGAATCACTTGAGATTGAAGCCGAAGCCTGATACAGCGAACCAGAGGGACGCTTGCAACCAGTAGTTGGTAGTGCGATTTCTTTGTATTCAGATATTGGGTGAAATGAGTTCGGTGACTTGGTAACTACATGTGCGAACTGAACGATACTAGGCATCATCGGAAACACCTATTGGAATGGGGGTACCCGATGGCAGCCATGAGTAAGGAAAAAGAAAAGATGCTGAATGGGGCACCGTCTAGTTAGCGCAGTTTGAGAGGTGAGCAGGTCGTAGAGTGAGTTTGGATCAATGCTC
>NZ_JAQIVI010000740.1 GCF_028618695.1 Natrinema soli
CGTCGTCACGCAGATGGCCGCGACAGAGTCGATGCCGCCGCTGGTCGTCGAACCGGACACCGCGCTCGCGCTCACCGTCTCCGGAACCGAGACGGCCTACGCGATCAGCGATGGGCGCAACCGACGGCGCCTCGAGCCGCCCGCGACGGTGTCCGTCTCGCTCGCCGACGAGTTCGTGACGCTCGTCGGTCCGCAGGCGAACTTCTTCGACGGACTCGACAAACTCGAGTAGTCCTACCGCTCGCCCTCGACGAGCCGCTCCAAGTGTTCCGGCGGCACCGAGCCACGGGCGGCGCGGCCGTCCGAGACGAACGTCGGCACGCCGGTGATGCCCTGCTGTTGTGCCTCGGTGAATCGATCCTCGAGTTCCGCCCGGAGACTCTCGTCTGCGACAGCATCGCGAATCTCGTCGGACGGCAGGTCGACGGCCTCGGCGAGGTCGGCCAGAACGTCGATGTCACCGATGTCGCGGCCGTCCTGCCACAGCGCCGTGTAGATCGAGTCGTCGAACGCCGCCCACCGGTCGGGATACTCCTGTTTGACGTACCAGGAGGCGACCTGCGCATCGAACGAGTCGACGTCTGTTGCGATCTCCTGAGCCATTTCGACGCCGTACTCCTCCTGCAGCCGGCGGACGTTCTGTTTCGCCTGCTCGAAGTACTCGTCGTCCTTGCCGTCGTCTACGCCTTGATCGATCGAACCGTCCGGATTCCGTTTCCCGCGTCGCAGGTCGAAGGGATGCCACTCGACGGCCAGCGGCTCGTCGCGGCCCTCGCGGTACTGCTCGAGCGAGCGGGTTCCCAGATAACAGAACGGACAGACGTAGTCGGCATAGATCGTTAGTCGATCCGCGGTCTCCGGCGTCGGTCCGGTGTCAGCGTCGGCCATAGCGATGCTAGGCAGTCACCACGGAAAAGTCGCGGGTCACCGGCAGTCGGCTGGAGGCGGCTGGAGGTGGCTCGAGGCGAGGGAGAGAGAAGCGAGGAAGAGACGATGTGAGCGGCGGTGCAGGCACCTCAAAACTGGGTGCCAACGGTCCAGTAAGCGGGGGCATCGCGGGGTAGCGGCCGGTCCGAGTCAACAACCAGTTAGCTCTCCGATCCGGAGGCAGCCATGTCGGCAGCGTTCGTCTCCGAATCCGTCGCGTCCGGCAGGTTCGGATCCCGGTACGGATTGCGGCCGTAGGCCGGGAGCTCGTCCTCGAGTTGCGATTTCAGCACCCGGCGGAGCCGATTCAGGCTCGTCGTGTCCAGCCCGTAGTCGGCCGCGAGCCGCTTGAACGACTCCTCGTCGGTGATATCGTGGGCGCGGTACTCGGCGAACAGCTCCTCCATCCGGTCGGCGGAAAGCGTCTGGGCGTCGATCTCGTCCAGCCCGAAGTACTGCTGGCGGTCGACGTCGACGACGTGGCGAATCGCCACGAGCGCCACCTTCTCGATCGCTCGCTGGCTGCCGAACTCGGTGAGGTCGATCTCGTCCATGACGCCGAGCGCCAGGTCGCGCTGCCACGGCGTCACCTCGAGGGCGTTACACAGCGCTTGCGTGGTTCGCAGCCGATCGAGGTGGTGAGCGCGCTCGCTGTAGCCCGGCGTCGCCGCGTGCTGTTCGTCGTGGAGGCGCCGCACGCTCTCGGAGAGG
>NZ_JAQIVI010000741.1 GCF_028618695.1 Natrinema soli
GTCCCGATATCGTCGTAGGTGCGAGAGAGCAGCGTCGTCGCGACGCTGTAGTGAAGGCCGGCGACGGCCCCGAGCACGATGGTGCCGACCACGAAGACGGGGAACAGTGGTGCGATCGCGAGGAACGCGCTCGCAACGGCCGTCCCGCCGACGGCGACCAGAATGACGCGGCGCTCGCCGAACCGGTCACCGAAGACGCCGCTGGGGAACTGCGAGCAGAAGTACGCCATCCACATCCCCGTCAGCGCGAGCCCGATCACCGAGTTCGAGACGCCGAACTCGGCGGTGATCCGGGGCACGACCGGGCTGATCACCAGCCTGGCGGCCATCGTCGCCAGGAAGGCGAGCGTACACATCGCGAGGACGGTCTCCTCGTATCGCCAGCGCATTACTCGAGTTCACCCTTCGTCGCAGCTCCCGGCGGCCGGGACGCGATCGCATCAGGCAGTCACCGATCCCGACGGATGAGGGTACTGCTACCGGCAGCCGCCGCCTCGAGTCCGACCACCGGCCGGAGCGCATCGCTTTTGCGACTCCCGGCGAATGCACGTCTATGGACCTCACTCATCGCCCCCGGCGGCTCCGACAGGACCGGGTTCGCGGCCTCGTCAGCGAGACGAGCCTCGAGCCGAGCGATCTGATCGCGCCGGTGTTCGTCGACGCAACGACCCACGAGCGCGTCCCGATCGAGACGATGCCCGGTCACGAGCGGGTCCCGATCGACGGGATCGTCGATCGCGTCGAGGAGGTACTCGAGACGGGCGTCGAGGCGATCATGCTCTTTGGCATCCCGGAGTCGAAAGATCCCGAGGGGAGTCGTGCGTGGGCCGAGGACGGCGTCATTCAGGAAGCGCTGCAGCGGATCACGAGCGAGACCGACGCCTACGTCATCACCGACGTCTGTCTCTGCGAGTACACCGACCACGGCCACTGCGGCCCGCTCGAGGAAGAGCTGCGAACCGACGGTAGCATCGTCGAGGCGGACGGGCCCGCGTGCGAACCGACGATGACCGTCGACAACGACGCGACGCTCGAGCGTCTCGAGCGTATCGTCACCTCGCATGCTCGCGCGGGCGCGGACATGGTCGCACCGAGCGGGATGATGGACGGGATGGTCGGCGTCATCCGATCGGCGCTGGACGAAGCGGGATTCGAACACGTCCCGATCATGAGCTACGCGGCGAAGTACGAGAGCGCCTTCTACGGCCCCTTCCGGGACGCCGCCGACGGCGCACCGTCCTTCGGCAACCGCCGTCACTACCAGATGGACCCCGCGAACTCGCGGGAAGCCATGCGGGAAGTCCGACTCGACGCCGAGCAGGGCGCGGACGTGATGATGGTCAAGCCCGCGCTGCCGTACCTCGACATCGTCAGCGCCGTCCGCCGGGAGTTCGACCACCCCGTCGCGGCCTACAACGTCTCCGGCGAGTACGCCATGCTCCACGCCGCCGCCGAGAAGGGATGGCTGGATCTCGAGGATTCGGGGCTCGAGTCGCTGCTGTCGATCAAGCGCGCCGGTGCGGATCTGATTCTTACCTACTTCGCGGAGGACGTCGCCGAAGGGCTGACCGGCGGTCGATAGCCGGAAACCCCTGGTCGAGCCGAGGGTGAATCGGTGAGCGCACCGTCGAAACGACCGACTCCGCGCGAGCAGCCGGTGGCATTCGAACGAACGTCCACACCTTGCCCAACGATGTCGAACAACTGGCAATATCTGCCGCGCGCGAGGCGAGTTGCGCTGTTCGAGGGGGTGTAATGGGTCGCTACGGCGGCGATCCGAATTATCTCGAGTTTTTCCGGGTTTACAAAGAGAGAATATATAACCACTGCTCGGAAAATCCGCAAGATCGAATTGCCTTATACACATTAGATCACCTTTAGATTTGTTCGGTTGCCCCTACTACTCGGAGATTATTAGACATCCGACAACGCTAACCCTTATATGAGGTTAGTCCATCGGCATCAGACGTGATTCAGAATACAACCATGCGCTCGATCGGACCATACATGGACATACGTCTACAACGTATCGGTGACAAAACGACGAAAACGGGGGTGGCTGCCTGATGGAGCCGACGCTCTTGCAGTCCGGAGAGGTCGCTGACGTTGGCGTCCTCGTCGATGCGCTCAATTACACGTGGATCCTGGTGGTGTGTTTCCTGATCTTCTTCATGCACGCGGGCTTCGCGATGCTGGAGGCCGGTCAGGTTCGCTCGAAGAACGTCGCCAACCAGCTGACGAAGAACCTGCTGACCTGGTCGGTCGGTGTCGTCACGTTCTTCCTCGTCGGAGCCGGTGTGAGCAGTCTCGTCGGCGGGGGCGGCTTCAACTGGGTCGCCGGTAACGATCCCGGTTCGTGGGCCAGCGGTTGGTTTTACGGGGCCGTCTTCGCGATGACGGCGGCGACGATCGTCTCCGGTGCCGTCGCCGGACGCGCGAAACTCCGCGCGTACGTCGCGTACACCTTCCTGCTAGCGGCGGTCATCTACCCAGTCGTTACCGGGATCACGTGGTCCGGTGGGTACATTCTCGAGTACGTCGGAACCGGCTTTCAAGACTTCGCCGGCGGGATGATCGTCCACGGCATGGGCGGCATCGCCGGTCTCACCGCAGCCTGGGTACTCGGTCCGCGCATGGATCGGTACAACAGTGACGGGAGCGTCAACGTCATTCCCGGTCACTCGATGACGTTCGCGGTGCTGGGAACGCTCTTGCTCGCCTTCGGCTGGTACGGGTTCAACGTCGGGACGGCCTCGATCTTCGTCGAGAACGCCGACGGCGAGATGGTGTTCAACGGAGCCGTCCTCGGCCGCGTTGTGCTGACGACGACGCTAGCGATGGCGATGGGTGCCATCGGCTCCGGCGCAGTCGCCCTCCTGAAAACCGGCAAAGTCGACACGCTCTACGTTGCGAACGGCCTACTGGCCGGTCTCGTCGGCATTACTGCAATCCCTGACGTCACTGCGTGGTGGGGTGCCCTGGTCGTCGGTCTGCTCGCCGGCGCACAGCTGCCGATCGTCTTCAGTTTCGTCGAGCAGCGTCTGAAGATCGACGACGTCTGTGCGGTCTTCCCCGTCCACGGATCCGCGGGCGTCCTCGGAACGCTGCTGTTCCCGTTCGTGGCCGCTCCGGGCATGGTCGATAGCGTCGTCAACGCGTTCATCGCACAGCTCGCAGGCGTCGTCGCCATCACCGTCTGGACGGTCGTCGCAACCGCCGCAGTCTTCGGTGCGCTGAAGGCCATGGGACAGGCCCGCGTCTCGCCCGAACACGAGCGAGACGGGCTCGACGTCTCCGAACACGGCGTCGACACCTACCCCGAGTTCGGACAGCCCGACGTCGCGGCCGACGGCGGCTCCGACGGAGTCATTCGCGCTGACGGCGGCGAGCCGAACGACGGCCAGATCAAGATGGTCATGGCGATCGTCCGCCCCGACCGTCTCGGCGCGATCAAGCAGTCGCTCGCCGAAGCCGGCGCACCGTCGCTGACCGTCACCAACGTCTCCGGCCGCGGCTCACAGCCCGCGAAGAAGGGGCAGTGGCGCGGCGAAGAGTACACGGTCGACCTCCACCAGAAGGTCAAGATCGAGTGCGTCGTCGCGGACATCCCGGCCCAGGAGGTCGTCGATGCCATCCGCGACGGCGCCGAAACCGGCGAACCCGGTGACGGCAAGATATTCGTCATGCCCGTCGAGGGCGCGACCCAGATCCGCACCGGCAAAACCGGTCGTGATGCCGTCTGAGGTCGGATCACGCGGTCGACCGATCGCGGTCCGCCCGCCGACGGACCGCGACGTGAGGTGACTCACGTGACCCGCGTTCCACGGTGTCTAACAAACTGGGTTCGGCGACTCGACGCCCGTCCGAACCGGGCGTCACGTCGGCTGTGACCTCACCCGGCTCGCGGCCGACGCAGTGCTGTCCGCTGTGGTTTCGATCGGACACCGCCGTATTGATTCACGTGGCGTTCGACGCTTTTCTTCCGATCCGCCGCGCTCCGATAGCCGATGAAACCCCGTCGCGATCGGCGAGACTCAACGGGACTCGAGCGTCCCCGGCTCGAGCCGAACGCGTTCGACGCGGGACCGCTGGTTCGGCGGCGGCCGGCCGGCGGTTCAGCGGCTGGCCGCAGCAGTTCAGCGACCGACCTCGGTACAACTTTCCCGCCCGAAATCCAACCCCTGCCTATGACCGAGGACAACTCACGCGAGCTGTACGATCGGGCGCTGTCGGTGTTGCCCGGGGGCGTCAACTCCGCGGTCCGCGCGGCGATCGAACCCTATCCGTTCTTCGTTCGAAAGGGTGAGGGCGGCCACGTCATCGACGCCGACGGCAACCGCTACATCGACTGGGTCATGGGACTCGGGCCGCTGTTGCTGGGTCACGACCTCCCAGAGCCCGTGCGGGCCGGTATCCAGCGCAAGGCCAGTGAGGGACCGATGTACGGCACCCCGACCGAGGTCGAGGTCGATCTCGCGGAGTTCGTCGTCCGGCACGTCCCGAGCGTCGAGAAGATCCGGTTCGTCAACTCGGGGACCGAGGCGACTACCTCCGCCGTGCGCCTCGCGCGGGGGTACACCGGGCGGAACAAGATCGTCGTCATGCAGGGCGGCTACCACGGCGCACAGGAGTCGACGCTGGTCGAGGGCGACGCCGACGATCCGAAACCCTCCTCCGCGGGGATTCCGGAGTCGTTCGCCGAACACACCCTTCCGGTGCCGTTTAACGACGAGGACGCGATCCGTGACGTGTTCGAGGACCACGGCGACGACATCGCGGCCGTCCTCACCGAACCCATTCTGGGCAACTACGGCATCGTCTACCCCGAAGAGGGCTATCACGAGTTCCTCCGGGAGATCACCGAGGAACACGGCTCGCTGCTCATCTTCGACGAGGTGATCACCGGCTTCCGGGTCGGCGGCCTCGGCTGCGCTCAGAGCGAGTTCGGCGTCACCCCCGATCTGACGACCTTCGGGAAGATCATCGGCGGCGGCTTCCCCGTCGGTGCGATCGGCGGCCGAGCCGAAATCATCGAGCACTTCGCACCGACGGGCGACGTCTTCCAGGCCGGCACCTTCTCCGGCCACCCCGTCACGATGGCCGCCGGCCTCGAGACCCTCAAATTCGCCGCGGAAAACGACGTCTACGGCCACGTCAACGGGCTCGGCGACCGACTGCGCCGCGGATTAACCGACATCGTCGCCGATCAGGCACCCAGCTACACCGTCACCGGCACCGACAGCATGTTCAAGGTGATATTCACCCGCGAAGGGCCGAGCGGCGTGCAACGCACGCCGGAAGACGCGAGCGGTGACAACCGCGAGCAGGGGTCGGACTCGCTCGAGGAGCAGTGCCCGGCCGGCTGCCGGCAGGACCCGACCTGTCCGCGCTACGATTACTCCCCGAAGAACGCCGGCGACGTGAAAAACGCCGAGACCGAGCGCTGGCGGCGCATCTTCTGGAGGCAGATGAAGGAGCAGGACGTCTTCCTCTCACAGAACCAGTTCGAATGCCAGTTCGTCAGCTACGGCCACACCGAAGAAGACGTCGAGGAGACGCTCGAGGCGTACAAGGACGCGCTGTAGCCACTCAGGCAGTAGCTCGAGCCCAGAAGAGAAGGGTAACGGAACCGGAACCGAGGCACTCCAGCACGAGCGCTTCCGTCGTCGCGTCCGCGAGGGATTCGTCGTCGATCACCGTCGACATCTTCTCGGATTCGGCGGTGACGGTCTCGAGCCAGCGCCGACGGCTCAGTCCGCCGCAGTGACGATCGCGTCCTGATAGCTCGCGATCTCCGAGAGCACCGCTTCCCGGTCGTCCGCGCCGACGCCGAACTCGGCGAGCGCGTCCTCGAGGTGGGTCGCGATCGCCTGGAAGTCCGACGGGGTGATGCCCATATCCGCGTGGACGGATTCCATCTCCGCGCCCGAGTACTCGACCGGGCCGCCGGTGACCGAACTGATGAACTGGGCCTGGTGAGCCCGCTGTTTCTGCATGTCGACGTCGTCGAAGTAACCCGCGACCTGTTCGTCAGCTATGACGCGGTCGTAAAATTCGTCGACGACCGCCGTGATCGCGCCTTCGCCGCCGAGTCGCTCGTAGAGGGTCTTCGTCATCCGGTCGAATATATCCTCCCCACAGAATATAAATAGCATCCCGAACGTGTATCGTAAAAATAATGCGTGTGATCACCACGCAAACGGAGTTTCGTCTCGGATTCGGCCGGGTTCGAGTCGAACGTCCGTTCATGACAGAAACTCACGGTATCGGTAGCCCACGCTGTTCTCGCGCCGGACAAGCGTGCGCTTTTCATACTCGAGGACCCGACTGGTTGCTATGAGAACGCGCGGGACGCTGCGATTGGCGACGAGGGGGTCCGCACTCGCCCGGCGACAGGCTTCACTGGTGCAGGAAGCCTTGGAGGATCGCCGGTACGAGGTCGAACTCGTCACCGTGGAGACGACGGGCGACCAGATCAGAGACGAGTTGATCCACCGGCTGGGAAAGACCGGCGCGTTCGTCCGCGAACTCGACGAGCGCGTCCTCGAGGGGGATCTCGACGGCGCGATCCACTCGATGAAGGATATGCCGACCGAACAGCCCGAAGAACTCGTGACCGCCGCGGTTCCCGAGCGAGGGCGGCCGGGCGACGCGCTCGTCACGCCCGACGGGACGACGCTCGAGGAACTGCCCGCGGGCGCGATCGTCGGCACCTCGAGCCTGCGCCGGCGCGCGCAACTGCTCTCGGAGCGGGACGATCTCACCGTCGAGCCCCTGCGCGGGAACGTCGACACGCGACTCGAGAAGCTGCTTGCACCCGCACTCCAGGAGGAACATCAAGAGCGGTCGGAAGCGGACAAGGAGCGGAAGGGCAATACCGGTAACGACGACTTCGAGGCCGAGTACGACCGCACCACCGACGAGTGGTTCGACGACCTCTCGGAGCTCGAGAAGGGCGCACTCGGCCGCGAGGTCGACACCGAGTACGACGCGATCGTCCTCGCGCAGGCGGGCCTCGAGCGTAGCGGGCTCGCCCACTACGTGGACTATCAGGAGTTGCCGACGTCGACGTTCGTTCCCGCACCGGGACAGGGAGCGCTCGCGGTGACCGCGCGGGACGGCGAGACGGCGCGCGATATCCAGACCGCGATCGACTACCCGCGGAGCCGCGTCGAGACGACCGTCGAGCGAACGGTTCTGGCGGAACTCGGCGGGGGGTGTATCGCTCCGATCGGCATCTACGCGGTCGTCCAGGGCGAGCACGTCCACGCGACCGTGAGCGTCTTCGACCGCGACGGCGAGGAATCGGTGGCCGGCAGCCGAGATCTGCCGGTCGAGACCCACGCGGAGGCCGCTCGCGAGTTCGCGCGGGATCTCGCGGACCGCGGCGCAGCCGAACTGATCGAGGCTGCCCGCGATGACGCCGAGAGCGACGACGACGGCGTCTCCGAGGAAGATAAGCCCGAGGGGAAATAGCTAGCGAGTACCGAATGTCAGGAACCGATATCGAGGCCGACCCCGGCACCGTCTACCTCGTCGGCAGCGGCCCCGGCGATCCCGACCTCCTCACCGTCAAGGCGAAACGCCTGCTCGAGGAGAGCGACGTCGTCCTCCACGACAAGCTTCCCGGTCCCGAAATCATCGACACGCTCCCCGAAGACCGCCGCGAAGACGTCGGGAAGCGGGCGGGCGGCGAACGCACGCCCCAGTCCGAGATCAACGAGCGGCTGGTCGAACTGGCTCGCGAGGGCAAGTCCGTCGTCCGGCTGAAGGGCGGCGACTCCTTCGTCTTCGGCCGCGGCGGCGAGGAGGCGGAGTATCTCGCGGCCCACGAGGAG
>NZ_JAQIVI010000742.1 GCF_028618695.1 Natrinema soli
CTCGACGCCTGAGGCGACGACGGTGGCGCCGGTCGACTCGGCGAGAGAGCCGGCCGTCCGTTCGATCGCCTCGTACTCGCCGACGGATTCGACGCCCTTGACCTCGGCCTCGACGCCCGCGAGCGCGCTGATTTCGCCGTAGTTGCCGTTGATAACGGTAAAATCGATCTCCGAGAGCAGGCTCTCGGCGACCGCCTCTCTCGAGGGCGTCGAGCCGACGCCGACGGGGTCGAGGACGACCGGAATGCCCCGTTCGTTCGCCTTCTTCCCGGCCTCGTGCATCGCCTCGACGCGGCCGTCCGGCACCTGGCCGGTGTTGATCAGGACCGCGCGCGCGAGGTCCGCCATCTCGCCGGCGTCGCCGAACGAGTCGGCCATCACCGGGAGCCCTCCCCAGTGGAGGGTCACGTTCGCGACGTCGTTGATCGTCACCGTGTTGGTCAGCGACTGAACGAGCGGCTCCGTCTCCCGAACCGCCCGAACCGATTCCGCGAGGTCGCCGGCGTCGATGTCGGTTACGCTCATTCCACTCGTCCTCCGGCATCGATCGCCTTCGGCGTTTCGACGGCGGCAGTCAGCGACTCG
>NZ_JAQIVI010000743.1 GCF_028618695.1 Natrinema soli
CGACCTCGAGGCGGAGGTCCGATCGTTCGGGTTCGGCGACGGCGATGCGATCGAGACGCGGGTTTCGGGCGTCGGGCTCGAGCCCAGCGAGCGGCCGATCGACGGCGGTGAGGACGTCGGGTCCGGAACCGTCGTACGACTCGACGTGGCCGCACGCGTCGACGACGACGACTGGCTTCGGATCGCAGACGTACTGGCAATCAACGACGAGGGCGAGCGACCCGACTGGCTCGCGTCTCCGTCGCAGTCGCTCGAGCCGACCGCGTTGCTCGAGTAAGTTGCACGACGATGGTGCTCCGAGTAGTGTTCGGGTACCGGTAGGGACCTGCTGGCTCAGGATTCCGGTGTCCACTCACAGGCATCACCGGACGTCAGGCTCTCGTCCTCGATGTGCCTGTCCAGACAGGCGTAGTTGCAGAACTGCCCGGTCTGGTTGGTGCGATCGTTCTCGCCTTCGTTCACGTAGACGGGATCGTGTCGTTCGATATCGCTGCCGCAGTACGTGCACTCGGTACCCATATCGTTCCATTTCGGCTCGAGTCGGGAATGGATTGTGCCCGTGTCGTCTCGAGTAGCCCCGTTCCGTTTCCGTCGAGCAGATACGGCGTTCCGCTCGAGCGGGCGGTACCGATCGCCGATCGCCAACCCCAGTTACCGGTCGTCGTCCGGATCGTCGGGCTCTTTCGCGACCGTGCCGACGACCCGGTTGGCCACGAGTTCGGGAATGTCGGTCGGCATCGTCAGCCAGTGCTGGATGACCACGAGCCCGATCGCGAGGCCGATGAGGGTCAGGCCGATGCCCGTCTGCTCGCGAAGGAGCAGGAAGTCGAGTCCGGCGAGCGCCGCGGGGATGGCGAAGACGAGCGTGCCCGCGAGTTTGATCGTGTCGATGATACCGGCCATTACACCGAGATAGCGCGGCGACCGCTAAAAACGCGGCGACAAGTCGCGGCCGATCGAGACGGACGCCGAGACGGCGGCCGGACCCGGAACGGCTTTCTCCCGTCGCCCGCCAGTTGCGAGTATGTTCACGGGGATCGTCGAGGAGACCGGCGAGATCGTCGCTCGAGAGCGAACGGACGACGGCCTCCGGCTCCGGATCGGGGCCGACGAGGTCGCGACGGGACTCGAGCACGGCCAGAGCATCAGCGTCAGCGGCGCGTGTCTCACGGTCGAACGCTTCGCGGAGCGCGAGTGGTTCGAGGTCTTTCTCGCGACCGAGACCGTCGAGCGGACCTACCTGAGCGACCTCGCCGAGGGGGAGACCGTCAACCTCGAGCGGGCGATGCCGGCCGACGGCCGGTTCGACGGTCACGTCGTCCAGGGTCACGTCGACGCGGTCGCGACGGTTTCAGACGTCGAATCCGTGGAAGAGGATTGGTTCTTCGAGTTCGACCTCCCCGAGGGGTACGACCGCTACGTCGTCGAAAAGGGGTCGATTACGCTCGACGGCATCAGCCTGACCGTCGCCGACCTCGACGCGGAGAACGGCCGGGTAACGGTCGCGGTCATCCCGACGACCTACGAGCTGACCGCGCTCTCGGAGAAAGCACCCGGCGACCCGATCCACCTCGAGGTCGACGTACTCGCGAAGTACGTCGAACGGCTGCTCGAGGCCCGCTTCGAGTAACTGGGCGGTCTATTCGTCCGTCGCGTCCAGTCGTCGCTGGCACTCCTCGAGCAGTTCCACCTGTCGCTCGATGAGGAGCGCGGCCTGCTCTCACCGATTCGACTCGCTCGTCCAGCTCGGACTGCAGCGCTCGGAGCTGCTCGAGGTGGGTCGCGAGCCCGTCGGCAAACGCTTCGTCTCGCTGCCTGCGCCGCCAGCGCGTCCGAGCGGGTCTCGCACCCGTCTGCTGCGTTCTGGAATCGCCGTTTGCGGACGGACCGACACCGAACTTCGGTCAGCGCTGGGGCGGCTCGAATTCGGTCAGTTCCGGCCGCGACTCGCCATCGATATCGCTCGTGACGGACTGATAGGTCCGGCGATAGCGATCGATCTTGCGATAGAGGTAGTAGCCGATCGCGAGGTCGTAGAGAACGACGTAGCCGACGAACGCGATTCCGAAGCCGATCGGAAGGACTTCGGTGATGAGGCCGGGAACGATCCCGACCGTGACGTTGTACGTCCCGTGGACGAACGCGGCGACGAGCAGCCCCTTGAGGACGATCGGACCAGCGCGGTCGCGGTTGAACTTCGCCAGTCCGAGGTAGTAGCCAGCGATCGCCGAATAAATGACGTGGCCCGGCCCGGCGAGCGCACGGACCGTCGCGATCCCGCTGGCGGTGACGAGGATGTTGGTCTCAGGGTTCGCCTCGCCGATGACGCGACTGATGTAGAGCGCGTTTTCGATGGCGGCGAATCCCAACCCGGCGACGGCGCCGTACACCGCGCCGTCGATGACGGCATTGAAACTGTCGTTCCGGTAGGCGAACACCTGAACGGCGAGCAGCTTCACCGTCTCCTCGACGGGGCCGACGATCAGGTAGAAAAAGAGAACCCCGCTGATCCCGAGCAGCGCCTGACTGAACGAGTTGACGAGCGCCGCGAACGTCGCGAACAGGACCGCGAGCAGGAAGGTCACGACGAGCAGCCAGAGCGGTTCGCTCGTCGTGATGTCCGCGTGCCAGATGTACGCCGCGAGCAACCCCGCGGGGACGATCGAGAGCCCGAAGAAGACGGCGACGAACGGATCCTCGAGGACGACCGCGGCCGGCGAGACGAGCAAGACGAGGGTGATGGCGATCGCGATCAGCAAGACGAGTGCACGGAATCCGTAGCTCACGGCGTTGTAGAGCGTGTACGCAACCAGGTCGACGACCGATCGCGGCTCCCACGTCGAGACGTCGTAGAGGTCGACCGACCCGTCGCCGGTCCGCTCCTCGGCCCGTTCGACCGGGTCGCGCCTACGTTCCATGGGTGGCCGTATGATCGCCTGCCCGGTATAGGTTCGGCAACCGGCGACTCGATTGTGACGTCTCGTGGCGTTCGTCGGACCGATCTTTCTTCCACGCCCACACAGTAGTATTCGTATGATCGGGTTCGAGAAACTGAGGGCCAAGGTCGCGGATGAGGGGCGTGGATAGCATGGGAGGATCAGACCCAGAATCGGCTGTCTCCAGCGAACAGACTCCAGCTCCGGATATCCTCGAGTCGCTCATCGAATCCGGTCTCCACGAGATTGAGCGCGAACCGATCGGGCTCTTGCTGTCGGGATTCTCGGCCGGTCTCGACATCGGATTCGGGCCGCTACTGATGGCGGTCCTGCTCACGCTCAGCGACGGGGCCTACGGCGATCTCGGGACGGAGCTGCTGCTGGCGAGCGCCTACTCCGTGGGATTCATCTTCGTTATTATCGCACGCTCGGAGCTGTTCACCGAACATACGACCCTCGCTGTGATGCCAGTACTCGACGGTCAGGTATCGTTCGACAAGTTAACTCGAGTCTGGGGGCTGGTCTGGGCGAGTAACATCGTGGGCGGTGCGGTGTTCACCGCGTTCATCGTTACCTTGATGCCCAATCTCGGGGTGGCCTCACCCGAGGCGTTCGGAACGATCGCCCACAAGCTGGTCGACCACGATCTCAGGTGGCTGTTCGTCGCCGCCATCCTCGCGGGTTGGCTCATGGGGTTGGTGGCGTGGCTGGTCACTGCGGCACAGGAGACGACGAGTCGCCTGCTCATCATCTGGCTCGTTACCGCTTCGATCGGTATTCTCCACCTTCCGCACTCGATCGCGGGGAACGTCGAGGTGCTGTTCGGTGTGTTTGTCTCACCGGCCGTCTCGGTGGTCGATTACGTAATGTTCCTCTCGTTGGCGACCATCGGTAATGCGGTCGGCGGAGTCGTCTTTGTCGCCCTGTTGAAATACGGTCACGTTGTCCGCGGTGGCGGCTGATTATTGAACGCGTGGCGGTACGCAGGCATCCGCTCGCGATGCGAACGGTTTTCCGCCGGAGCGGGGTGAATCCCCGGGGCGGCGGCCTTTTGGCCTCATCAGAACCGCTTAGCGGTTCTGATTAGCACTCAGAACGCGTTGCGTTCTGACAGCATCAACGGGTTTTGCCAATGTGGGACCTTCGGTCCCACGGGCCGTGCGAACGGGCGCTACGCGCCCGTGAGCAGACGTTCGACCGAGTGACGAAGCGAACGAAGGAGGACCCTGGTAAAAGAGGTTGCCGAACTGATCGAACCAGCTCCGATACGGACTCGGAATTATCAAAGGCCTCCCGGCCTAACCAGCGCGTATGCACTTCGACCAGCGAACTCAGCGAGCACTTCGCGACGTCGGCCTCGAGACCGACGATCTCCGTGCCGCCTCCGAGGCGGTCGTCGACGCCGTCGCCGAGGACGCGGCGGCGCTCGAGGCGTTCTTCGACGAGCACGACACGGTCTACTCCGACATGGACATGGCGCACTCGAGTTCGGACTACCCCGAACACGACATCGACTACGCCGACATCCCGACCCACGCCGACGAGATGCGCGGCTGGCTCCGATTCGAGACGTGGGGCGTCTCCGTCGAGGACGGCCGAATTCTGGGAGACGGACACGTCGAACTCTCACTCGGGCCGACGATCGACGATCGGGTGCGGTTCGCAGCCGACCGCGACACGCTCCGATGATGTCCGTGTGCGAGGCGGGGTTCGGATCGCTCGAGCGAGAGTTGCGACGAGAGCCGCGACGAGGGATCGACGAGCGACGGCGGCCGTCGACGCCGGCG
>NZ_JAQIVI010000744.1 GCF_028618695.1 Natrinema soli
CGGTCAGACTCGACGCAATTTCGGCGTGATCTCCGTTTCAGCCAGTCGCTAAACTAGAACGGATGGTAATGACGGTTTCTGAATTAGACTCAGGGACTTCCATACTGCAAACCGGGTCTACTGGCATTGTCTTAGCAGGTTATTTGTGGTTGTTTCAGAGTTATTCCTTTTATTAATGCGTGGTTCGTTTCTATCGGTCAAAGATTTGATTATAGTGCGTATCTCGTCCGTCTGTGCCGTTCGAAATCTCTCCTCGATAGTCGTTCTTTTAAACATAACGTATTAGTCATAGGTCTTGTCGAAACCAGTCAAATGTGGTCCAGATGGCATGCAAATAGAATCGGGACCTAGCCCAATATAGTTCGGGTTTATATTCTCTCAGACTTGGATTTCAGTATGGACCGTCGGTTTGGAGAAATGTACGCAATTCAAATCGTTTTTTGCTCAGTAACCTTTTAGTCACTATAAGAGCTTGAGAGGTGAACAATACTTTGGATTTCCATAACTATGACGCAACCAACATTCGAGAGTAATTCTCTTAGGCGGCTTCTCTTGACTGCCACCTGGTTTAACACGCTATTCGCTATTCAGATAATCGGCGGTCTTATTTACGCATACGTCACGGGTGATATAGGTGTCCGGATCACGCATTTTCTCATCCCATTTATCTGGACCACCGTCTCCGTGTGGGTTATCTGGCATACTCACCCTGTTTCGGTGCGACCATTCGTTCAGTTCCTTGCTGCTATTTCCAGTATCACGTACTTGCTCCTTCTGCTCTATCTCTCTGGGTTAATCGGCCCAGGTACATCTCACCTCGGGCAACTCACTGGTACGAATGGTATTGGAATGACGTGGGGCCGATCACTGGGATGGAGTCCAGTTTTCCTGTATACTGGTGATTTTATCACATTGACTGTAATTCCATACCAATTAGCAGGTCTCCTTGCTATGTCGTATCTCGTTTACGATGCGCTACTCGACCTCGCTCGTTCAGCAATTGGAGGCGTTCTCGGGATCGCAGCGTGCCCCGCCTGTGTTGGACCACTGTTTGCTCCATTACTCACAAGCGGCGTTAGTGGTTCTTCTACTGTGTTACTACTCGGTGTTTATGGATACGAAACTGCTACAGTCCTGTTTATAGCCGCTGTAGGAATACTGTATCATCGTCACAAACTCTCAGATCTGTACCGAAGATTATAAAGGTAAAACACGATGTGATTTATCTCTAACGTGGAGTAATTCTGAGCCCCCCACAACCAGAATTAGACTAACGGATGTGTGATGGTTTGAAAGGATGGTGTTCTCTTGTGATTCAGAAAGGTACACGCGTCTTTCGAACGACACAGCCATCGATACATCTATTCGGCCGTGAAAGCGGATGTTCCAAATGAGCGAGCAGATCGTATTATAGACCGGCAGACCCCAACCTGAGATACCGAAAACCGTGGCGATTGGCCCGGAAAACTGTTACTCTGTATATATCGTCGGCCGTTCTTCGAATCGTTGTCGGCATTCTTCGCTACAGAAGTAATACGTCGCATTGCTGTATCGGACGGAAGTCGCTGCATCGTCGGGTGTTAGTTCCATCCCGCAGACCGGATCTATCGGCATTTTACCTGCGGTTGGTCGCTCTATTGATTAGACATTTCGAAGTAGCTGTAGCACATACCTATTAAGAGTGGGCGGAATAATTCTACGACGACACAATGCTTCGATTTTTTCTTCGACTGGTCAGGATCCTCGGTAAACTTGCCCCATTCGCAATACTCTTTCTTCGTGATCGACGTCAGTTTCTCCTTGTCGGTGAATCCCGTTCTGTATCTCGTGGCGAACACGAACGGCGCGCTCAACGCCTGCGAGATACAATGCTTGATCTTGGGCCGACATTCGTGAAGATCGGGCAAGTCCTTTCGACTCGACCTGACCTCGTCCCACAGGTGTATGCAGAAGAGTTCGTTACGCTCCAAGATGCTATTCCAGCAGGTCCGTATCGTGAAATGATTCCGGCTCTCGCCGAGGATATCGGGTATCACTCCTACGACGATTTCGACCCGGAACCGATTGCCGGTGGATCACTGGCACAGGTTTATCGGGCAACCTACGAGGGAGAACAAGTTGTCGTAAAGGTTAGGCGTCCCGGAATCAAGGACCTCATCGAGACCGATCTCCGTATCATCAGCCGACTAACTCCGCTTGCACTACTCATTGCTCCTGATCGCCTCCAGTTCTCACTTCAAAACATGGCGAATGACTTTGACCGTATCATCTTAGAAGAACTCGACTTCGAACGGGAAGCCCGGATGATGAATGAGATCCAGTCAAACTTCGCTGACGATGATAACGAGACAGTCCATATCCCACACGTCTATCACAATGTATCTTCGGAGCGTGTTCTCACCATGGAGTATGTGGGAGGGACGAAGATTACAGACGTTGATAGACTCAAAGCAAATGGGCATGATCCAGAGACCGTTGCGCAGACGGTTGCTGATGCATACTTTACGATGGGCCTCGAACACGGTGTCTACCACGGTGATCCTCATCCAGGGAACCTTGCCGTAGATGATGAGGGTCGAATCGTCCTCTATGACTTCGGGATGAGTGGTAGATTTACGCCAGAGATGCAATCGAGTGTCGTGAATCTTTATCTAGCCGCTGTGAATCGAAACGTCGAAGCCATAATCGATGAACTCGTTTCCCTGGGTGCCCTCGATCCTGACGCGGATAGGGTCGCCGTTGGACATGTTATTGAGTTAATCATCGAGGATTTGGAGGGGAGCGAGTCGGTAAACTGGCAACAGATCATCGACGTCGTGATCGGAATGCTCCACGACTTTCCATTTCGCCTTCCCCCAGACGTCATGCTAGTTATCCGGGTAGGCTCAATTGGTGAGGGCGTTCTCAGGCAGCTCGATCCAAGCTTTGACTTCCTCGCAGCCGCACAGATATTCCTCCGCGAACACGGCTTCCTCCAGCGAGCAGCCCGGATGAAACTCGCTGAAGCCCGATCCGACATTGAAGCCTCTCTCTGGGCTCTTCTCCGCCTTCCCACGAAACTGGAACGCGAACTGGACGCACAGGAGCAGGAACGTACAGCGATAACCCGAGGCATAGTACAGAATCAACGTCGGGAGACTCGTTCGATTGGATACGCCATCCTCGCAACCGGGGCAATCGTAAGTAGTGGCCTTGTACTGCCTGTAAATCACATCTATGCTGTTGTTGGCATCGTAGTCGCATTCAGTTTCGTCATTCTGTTTTTGCACTCTTCTAGTCTACAACCGCGATAGGCACGGTCATCGAGACATAGATCTTGCAAGTTCCGTCATTGCTGCAGGAACCGTACCTCAAGGTACGTTGGGAAATAACTGGAGGTAGGTAGGGTGGAGTAGCTCATCCAAGGACATACTCAAGAAGCGGATACTTCTTGATCAAAGGTTGGCCGTCGATCTCATATTGTTCAACATATCCATCTAAGCCAAGAAGGCGTCCAGCTCCGAATGCAGCGACTGATAGAAACACGAGCATGTACATGAAATCGGCATTTATCGGACCATGCGCCAAGTCCCAGTTACCGAAGTAGAAAAAGAGCATCATGAGTGCACCGAAAAAGGCTGCCAAGCGAGTGAGGAACCCAACTAGAATACCGAGTCCGATTGCAACTTCTCCCCACGGGACCGCGATGTTTACGAAATCCACGAACCAGGGGGTTTGCCCCATCCAGAGGAACAGTCCTTCGAGGGGATTGCCGTTCGTTCCAGCAACGTTTACGAGATATGGTTGTGCATCGAAGTCGCCAATGACTTTCTCGGCACCAGAATAAAAGAACGCGAACCCTATGACTAAACGCAACGCGAGGACGAACCACGCACTAAGGGAGTGAGCACGTCCTTCGACAGTAATCCCGGCGAGGGTCGAGCGAAATTCGTTCTCATGGGTTTCAGATTCAGCCATAGGTATCTCCTATAACATATCCTAACGTAGAGCCATATAAAGACTGTCGCTGAACTGGGATAATGCGTTTCGAAGGTTACGGTCTTTGGCTATAGTGGAATTCAGGTATCTCGTTTTGTAGGCCATTGCCGGGTATCCGATTCGACGAGACCAAGCAGTGTTTGCCGACGCATATTTAACTCGTCAAGCGATCTCTCGAATTCTTCGTTCGAAACAGTTGGGATACCTGCTTCACTGAGGGCCCCGAGATCTGGTGAGGGAGGGGGACTGTCCGCAGGATCGACGAACGTCTTGTGCAGCGTTTCGAGGTAGCTCTCGACGCTTTTGCGGGCGCTTCGAACGACGATCTCACTCGGTTGGTGTTCCTCTGGGACGCCGAACCGGATGAGCGTCAAGGCTTCATCAAGGACCGTGATTTCGACGGCCGGGGATCGGTCGGCCTGAGCGCTGTGAAAGTAGTGAAGAACGGGATAGGCTTTGTGATTCTCTGTAAGGATAGTAAGTTGGGTTACGAATGTGTTCAAAGGCAGATCAAGCCCTTGAAATTCCTCTCCGTTCCAGGCCGTTCGAACGATCTCCTCGCTTTGCGTGCCGAATCCACTTATGTTGGTGGCGAACGCGCGTTTCTGGGTGACTGCATCGAGAACTGACAGCGTATAGGTGACGCTAAGCGTTACGAAGAGCAACCCACTTCCCGTTGCGAGTATCGTAATTACCTGCCAGATCCCTTCTCGTGGAGCGAAATCGCCAATTCCAAGCGTAAAAACCGTGTATCCGACGAAATAGATCCTATCGGTCCACGACACAGGACCGCGATTGAGTGTATCGAGGAGGATGTTCTCTGCCCCAGCGAAAATAAGCGTCCATCCGCACCAGAGCAGTAAAACCCATCCCCCGAGGCTCAGCACGAGGATTAACAGTCCTGAGAGGCTGAGCAGCCGTGAGTTTTGGGTACCGATCAGTCGTAGTGATCGCCACGTCCACACCATCAAACGAGACGTGAGTGGACCAGCGCCGCCCTCAACCCAGAGTGTTGTCCAGAGAAGGTCGATTATGGTTCCGATGAGAAGAATTACACCAAGAGTGAGATAGATTGAGTTCATTTCACCGAATGAGTGATATGATGATTAGTTGCTATCGATAGTCGATCATTCTAATCGGATGGTTGTGCGCCTTTAGCTGATGACACGCCTGGCAAACTCGGGATGGAAAGATCGACGCGACGGAGTAGCTGCGCGTTGATTGCGACAATAACCGTACTGAATGACATTAGGATCGCACCAACTGCTGGCGAGAGTAAGATCCCAATTGGCGCGAGAACACCCGCGGCTAACGGGATAGCAAAGACGTTGTACCCGGCGGCCCAGACAATGTTTTCCTGCATCTTCCGGTAGCTCGCCTTGCTCAGCTTCACGAGACGGGCAACGTCCATCGGATTGTTCTGCACGAGGATCACGTCTGCGGACTGAACAGCTACGTCTGTCCCGCTTCCAATAGCGATGCCGACGTCTGCCCGAGTCAGCGCGGGAGCGTCGTTGACACCGTCGCCGACCATCGCCACGAGTTTGCCTTGGTTCTGTAGCTCCTGGACTTTCTCGTCTTTGTCATCTGGCAGTACCTCCGCGAACACAGTATCGATTCCCAGTTCGTCGGCCACTGCATTGGCCACGTCCTGCGAGTCGCCGGTCAGCATCGCCACTTCGATATCGAGTTCGTGGAGCGCATCGACGACCCGGTAGCTCTCGTCTCGGATTACGTCCGCCATGGCGAAGGCGGCGATCGGCTCTTGATTTCGAACGATGTATACGACAGTTTGTCCGTTTTCCCCGGCTTCATCGGCAAATCGCCGCAGCTCCGACGGGACATCAGTTTCGAGGTAGGTCAGAAGGTTCGGACCGCCAACGTAGACCTCTTCACCTCCAACCCGCGCGCGAACTCCACGACCTTTCATCGCTTCGAAGTCCTCCGCCTCGGGAACGCTAACACCTCGTTCAGCAGCTGCTTCACGGATGGCACGGGCGATCATGTGTTCCGAGTCCCCTTCAACCGCCGCTGCGAGAGCTAGCGCCTCTCCCTCGTCGATACTGTCCGCGGTCGCTGTACCGACGACGCCGTGTTCGCCCTCGGTGAGCGTTCCTGTTTTGTCAAAGATGATCGCATCCAAGTTTCGCGCTTCTTCCATGGCGATACGATCCCGTACCAGCATCCCGTTTCGGGCGGCCAGTGAAGTGTTGATTGCAACCACGAGCGGGATGGCGAGCCCGAGTGCGTGCGGACACGCGATCACGAGGACGGTGACGACTCGCTCAATGACCGTTGCATTGAACGACACGGCGATTGTCCACGCGACGGCGGTCACGGCTGCTGCCGCTACAGCAACGTAGAACAGCCAGCCGGCGGCTCGATCGGCGAGTACTTGCGTCTGCGACTTGCTCCCTTGTGCTTCTTCGACGAGGCGCATGATCCCCGCGAGGGTCGTCTCCTCGCCCGTTGCTTCGATACGGACGCGAAGACTCCCATCGCCGTTGATAGTCCCGCCGATCACCTCGTCGTCTGGTTCCTTCGAAACCGGCATCGATTCGCCGGTGATCATCGACTCGTTCACGTCCGAGTCCCCCTCCTCAACGACGCCGTCGGCGGGAACGCTGGCACCGGGTCGCACGAGGACGAGGTCGCCTTCGGAAAGTTCGCTCACCGGGACTTCTTCGGTTTCACCGTCTTCGGTAATCCGTTCGGCAGTGTCGGGCATGAGCTGCGCGAGTTCATCGAGCGCACTCTGGGCCCGTCGAACCGAGCGCATCTCGATCCAGTGACCGAGAAGCATAATGTCGATAAGAGTCACCAGTTCCCAGAAGAACGCTGACTCGGTCGGGAGGACGATGCTCGCCAAACTGTAGACGAACGCGACTGAGATCGCCATCGAGATGAGCGTCATCATCCCCGGCGACCGATCCCGCAGCTCGGGGGCGGCCATCCGGAGGAAGGGGATGCCACCATACGCAAAGACGATTACCGCGAAAACCGGGTTAATCCACTCGCTTCCGGGAAACGCTGGAACGGAAAATCCCAGCCATTCCTGGAGCATCTCGCTGTAGAGGAGGACCGGAATCGAGAGCAGCGTCGAGATGAAAAACCGACGGCGGAACATCTCTTCGTGGCCCTCGTGCATTCCACCATGATCACCGTGGCCATGACCTCCTTCGTCATGATCCATCTGGTGTTCGTGTTGTTTCTCAATCGCTTGTTCGGCTTCATTTGCGTCCGTTGCCTCTTCCTCAAGCATCGACTGTTCTACTTGAGGTTCTGATTCCCCCTCGGCACCACCTGTCTCGTTGGTTTTGGTGCATCGATGATTGTGGTCAGAGTGGTCTTCAGACGGATTTTCGCCGTTCGTTGAGTGGTTGTGATCGTCCATGAGTTTACTCAGTAAATACAGCAGCTATTGTAATCCGTATATCGTCTTCCTATCATTAGTTTCTGTCTCTGCATCATTGTCGAGGGTGAGAAGGCGTTGACCGAGAACTACGCTTATGACTACTGCGACAAATCCAGTAATCAAGGCAAGTGTTCGCCGATGTATCGATAGTCCAGATGATCGTACGAGTGGCGACCTTCGGTTGGGAGATCGGCGGTACCGGCTGCGGTTGGCGGGGGAATCTCCTCGATCGGAATCGAGTGGCGCAGTGAAAACACTCGATGACTCTACGGGAGGTAACGGACACCAGTCGATTGAGCCATTATGGCCGACTAAAACGACCATATTCCCGTTGCCGATTGTGGCGTATTCTTCAAGCCGTTTGTACGTCGTGTCAAGTAATTTCATTGTTGATGCGAGTGCAGACTGTCCCTCATTGCCGATTCGGTGGTTGTGAGTGAATCAAACGCTCTATCCCGTAGCTATCCGGAAAGACGAGGTCTGTCCGGTGATAGCTGCAATGTATGTATTGTAGCTCCCAAAGCTCGCTATAAGCGTGCCTAAAATGACGTCGTGCCACAATGGTAGTCCCTCAAGTCTGAGTACGAACGGTTCGACGATGAGCCAGAATCCGAGGACTGTGACAAGTCCAGCCCCAGTTGAATTCAATGGGTGTCGTCTATCAGCCTTATAAAAATTGTAGCCGGCGATGGGAACGATCACAAGGCCGACGAGTACAGCATTCCAACGACTGATCGCTGGCATTCCGAAGATGATTGAACTAGCAACTAACCAGCATCCGAGTACAACGTTGCTGCCGGCTGTGTACCTCGCTATCGGGCCCATCGCCTAGTATTTGTGGGAATTCGGTTGAGAGCTGTTCAGTCTTGAAGCTACAAATCGAGGTGTTTGGAACCCTAGGCCGATGCCATGTTCCGACAGGTCTCTGCGCAGTCGCGGAGGACGTCTGCACAGACCTGACAGTGTTCGGCATCGTGCTGCTCACATTCGTCAGCGCATTCCTCGCAGGCATCAGCAGTGATTGCGGCGATATCCGAACTGTATCCGGAGTTTCGGGCCATGAATCGCGCGTGCATGGTCGTCAGGTCAGCGACGTCCCGGCAAAGGCGGAGACACTCGGCCATTCCCTCACCTTCATCGGCGCACTCATCAGCGCACCACTCGCATGCCTGAGCACACTCGAAGCAGGCGTCGATACACTGTTGCATCTCCTCGTTCTCGCTCACGTGGTCGATTTCAGTTAGTGCCATCGCATTTGCTTACTTGAGATGATCCCGTTTTGTTATCCACATCCCAAATCAGTGGGTGAAGTGGTGAGGAGTAGAATTCGACGAGGGTGTTAGCGTCGTCGTAATCGGTGAGGCTTGGGTTATACGAGATTACTGCCACCACACGTGGTTCGACAAGAATCAACTCTCGTATTAGTACAGATAACCTAGTACTGGTGCACTCACACCTGTTTTCTAATTCCCGACGTTGCTTCCCAGTACTATAATGCGGTATTAGATTGACCCACCAGCAACGCGTTTTTCACCGGCGCGATTTCATGGTGTAGTTTGACAGGCAACGGTGGTGATGTCTACACTATGGTCCATCCTGTGATCCAATATGCCAGCATCCCTATCGTAATCATAATTAGTACTGTAGCTGGCGTGTTCGCACTCCTTTCCTGGCGGATCTTCCGCAACTCACCTTTCGGAACGGCGATTGCTCTCCTCACCCTCGGTATGGTCGCAATGGCGACGTATCACGTGTTGCTCCTCGCCACTGAAGTGGAGCCTTTTGCTCTTCACGTATTCAGAAGCGCCATTAATACAATAATTGCTATATTTATTGGGCTAATGATAATACGCCATCGTCAGCTCCGACAGAAAATAACAACCGGTGATAGTGAATGGACGGACTAGATACCTTTGCTTGGTACAATCTGGTGATCGGAGTCATCGTTATCCTAGAGCTTTGTTACTTCATTTATTCCGAGTATGTAGTATCTGAATATAGAAGATTCGTAATGATAACTGTTGGCGGGTTGGCCTTAGTGACAACGGGGGGACCGATAGCCGAGTTAATCGCACCATCGCTAATACATGTCGTGCATGGAGTGGCGGGCCTATTAGTTGCTTTTGGCCTATATGATCCAGTTAGAAACGATATTCGCACTGTAGAATGGTCACAAGTGTTGTTAAATGATCCAATTCAAATTAGACATCCGGCCGAATGGATGACACCCATGGACGACGAAATCCTCGGCATGTTCTATAATACCATCCGTTCTAGTTTAGCAGATCGGGGGATCCAGAGACACCAAGCTAGAATAGTCAGTAACTAGA
>NZ_JAQIVI010000745.1 GCF_028618695.1 Natrinema soli
CCGGCCGCCACGCCGCCGGCGACGACCTCGGCGAGCCCGAGATTCGGACCGGCTACGGCGACGATGTGGAGGACGAAACCGACACCGAACTCCCGGTCGCCCCCGGCGAAGCGGGACTCGATACGAGCGGAAGCGTCGCCGCAGACGGGGGCGTCACTGCCGACGCCGAGGGCATCCTCGAGCGGACAGTCGAATCGGCCCGCGAGCGCGTCGACCACCTGATGGAGAAAGACGACGGCGTCCAGCACGCCGAGATCCGCGCGAAACTCCAGAAAGCGATGACCGACTATGTCAACGTCTTCCGCACCGAAGAGGGCGTCAAGAAGGCGCTGAAACTCATCCGGGAGTGTCGCCAGGAGTACCAGGACGTCTACGTGGACGACCCGTCGCGGACGTTCAACACCGACCTCCAGCAGACCATCGAGACGCGTAACCTGATCGATGTCGCCGAAACGATCGCGCTCGGTGCGCTCGTGCGCAACGAGTTCCGCGGCGCTCATTGGCGACAGGAGAATCAGATCCGCGACGACGAGAACTGGCTCAAACACACGCTCATTTCGTGGGACGACGGCGAACCCTCGATCTTCTACCGACCGGTCATCCTCGAGGGCGAGAACAAGACCTACGAGCCCAAAGAGCGTAGTTACTGACCGCGGCGTCGCTTTCGTTTTCTCGGCGTGCGATCCGGCCGTCGTCTCGAGTAGAATCGTTTATACTCATCCCGACGAATATCGAATCTATGGGTACCGTTTCGCTGCTCGGCATCGTCGCGTCTCTCGTCAGCGGCTCCGTCTTGGCCGGCCCGCTGCTGTTCGTGGCGGTAGTGTTCGCGCCCGCAGCGCTTTTGATGGTACTGTGGGTTTTCATGCGGCTTTTCTTTAGCAACAGGTCGACAGCCTGAGCGGCCGACTCTCGTCACTCGATCGGTCGCTACAATCCCAGCGTCTCGAGGAGGTCGATACCGATATCGGCGTATTCGATAACTTTGTATCCGAGGTAGATCCCGACGATGCCCATGATACCGGGGAGCTCCGGTGGGGCGGGGATCGGGATAGTGAAAAACCGAAACACTGCCCCGGCCAACAGTCCGGTCAGCAGCGCGAGGACGGTGAGTTGCATCGACATTGGGTTACCCATATCGCCGATCGTAAGTTATACTGTCGGACGCCAGCCAGCGAGACGCCCGTAGCCGTCCTGCTAACGGTTGTCATCGCTCCCCGGTCACGACAATCGCCTATACATGAGAACGGCCGCTCGAGCGGTCGACTCCTCGTATCGCCGCGGATTCGATGAGTGACGTACACGGTATCGACACTGATGACTGGCGTCTCGTCGCCGTGTTTTCGACAATTGTTGTAGATAGGGTTTATTATCGTCGAAAGAGAGACGTGGAAGTATGACGCAGCCAGCGACGACTGACCTCGCCGTCTCGATACCGACCGATCTCGATTCCGCTCGAGCGAAACTCGTCTACCTGTATCTCGCTGCGAGCGGCGGCGCGACCGCCGAGGACCTCTGTGACGACCTCGCGGTCACGAAAGGGACGGTCCTCTCGATTACCGGAACGCTTCGGGATCGCGGGTATCTCGAGCGAGCGGACGGGCGATTCGAACTCGCCGAAGTAACGAACTGACTGTTTTGTATGGCCGGGAGCGAGTTCCGAGCGTTGCGAGGAACTCGCGACCCGGGGGAGGGCAGGCGCTTCACCGATCATGACCGCGAGCGCCGAAGGCGCGAGCGGGCCGACGAGTGATGTGAGCGAGCAGCGCGAGCGAACGGAGGGAGGAGTGCTTTTGGTCCAGCTTTTGCCGAGGGCTGGCTCTGCCAGCCCGCAGCGCAAAAGGTGGGTCTTTAGAGCTCGATCCGTTCGACCAACTGCTCGTGATTCTCGTTCGTATTGAGCGCGACGATCCGGATCTCCTCTTCGAGGCCGGAGTCTTTGAGTTTGGCCTTGAGCAGGTTGTCGACCTGGTAGACGCCGGCGGCGTTAGTCATCTCGATCTCGACCATGACGGGCGTGGTGTCGCCGGGCTGGAGCGAGACGCGCTTGATCGCCTGACTCGAGAGGGTGTTGATGCCTCGCCCGCCGTGTTCGTATGGAATCCGGGAGCGGCCGTGTTCCATGTCCAGCGCGTCGGCGACGCGGATGACACCCGCCTCGGTCGTCAGGGGCGTCTCGGATCGGTGATGACAGAGGATGGCATGGAGCACCTCGCCTCTCATCCGGACGGTGTCGGTGACGTCGTAGAACTCCGGGAGGACCCGGTTAAGGATGTCCGCAGCGAGCGGGATCGAGTAGTAGGCGTGGCTGTCGCGGTGGACGACGTGGCCGACGTCGTGGAGCATCGCGGCGAGGGCAACGATAACCGATTCGTCCTCCTCGTCGAGTCCCTGCTGTCTCGCGCCGTTAAACTCGACGCCGCCCGCTTTGAGCAGATCGTAGAGGCACAGCGCCCGGTTGCGGACGATCTCGATGTGTTTCGCCCCGTGATCGTTGTACCGCATCCGATCGACCGCGTTGACGTTCTGCGCCTCGAGATACGCGGTGATCTCCTCGTCGTCGAGGATGAACTCGAGGACCGAGTTCAGTTTCTCGTCGGGAAAGTTGTGGTCATTGTCGGGAGAGTAGACGCGGCGGGGGTCCTCGTCGGCGGCAGAATCGCTCATACTGAGTCGTCGGTTGCGGACTAAAAAAGCCCTGCGACGTCGCGGGTCGGAGCTCGGTGTGCGCTCAGGCGGCGTCCTCGACGGCGGCCTCGACCTCGTCGTAGTCGGGTTCGACGCCGGGATCGTCGCTGACCCACGCGTAGGTGATCTCGCCGTCGGCGTCGACGACGAACACCGACCGCTTGGCGACGCCGTAGACGCCCAGATCGGCGAAGTCCATCGGAATGTCGTAGTCGTCGATGATCTCCCTATTGTAGTCGCTGAGCAGGCCGAACTCGAGCCCGTTCTGCTCGCGGAACTCGTTGAGCGTAAACGGCGAATCCCGGCTGACGCCGTAGACGGTGGCGTCGAGATCGTTGAACGCGGCCAGGCGATCCTGGAACGTACACATTTCGGTCGTACAGACGCCGGTGAACGCGCCGGGGAAGAAGGCGAGAACGATCGGTGCCTCCTCGAGGCGCTCGGAGAGCGTAAACTCCTCGATGTCGCCGTTTGCGAGCGGTGCGGTGAAGTCGGGTGCAGTATCGCCGGTCGTTACCATCGCTCGACAATACCGTACAAGCGGGAAAGACAGTTTCGTTCGCGGAACGGTTGGAGATCGCGATGGCGATGTGAAACGAACCGGCGCGTTTCTCCCATCCCGTGGGAGGCACTATCATTCTCGACGAATCTCGTCCTCACACGGACTGTCGCGGTGTCTTGTTTACCTAAGTGGTCCAAAAAGGTTATAATTGCCAGCGGGTAAGCCACGCATAGAGATGGTAGCCGAAATTGCACCGCTGTTCATCCCCGGCGGCATGGGGCCTCCGGAGCTCGCAATCATTCTCATCATCGCGGTCTTGCTCTTCGGGGCGAACAAGATCCCGAAGCTGGCACGGTCGACCGGTGAGGCGATGGGTGAGTTCCAGAAGGGGCGCGAGAAGGTTGAAACGGAACTCGAAGAAATGCGTGACGGTAGCGGTAGCGGCAACGTCGACGAGGCAGATCGTAACGACGACGAGTTCGTCGACACGGAGCCCGTCACCTCCGAAGAGGAGACGGTCACCGACGCCGAAACCGAAGCGGAAACGGAAACCAACTAACGTTCTTTTCACGCCGGGGCGTGTGGCCTAGCGGAGAGGGCAGGAGGTTCCTAACCTTCTGATCGCGGGTTCGAATCCCGTCACGCCCGTTATCGTGCTGAGCGTTAGCGAAGCCGATAACGGACCGTGCGGGATTCGAATCAGGGAGTGGAGCGAAGCGGAACGACCGTGGTTCGAATCCCGCCACGCCCGTCTTACAATCAGTCTCGAGGCCCAATGCAGCCCAATTAGCGAACGCAGGTGGCGGTCGCGAACCACGACGGCGGCCACTCGAGGCGTTGATGCCGATGCAGTCTCGCCCCCATTCCAGCCCGTCGGTTACGTACTACTGTCCTAGACGATCGTTCCAAGTGAACGACAGGCACGCGGAGTGGACTACCGAAACTACAACGGAGAACTGCCGGGCGCAAGCGAGTCGTCAGTGCTCCGTCCGTCGCTCTCGATTCGGATCCCAAAGCGGGTCAGTGGCTCGAGTTCCGCCTCGGAACCGTCCTCGAAGGTAGCCCGAGCGATGACGCGACGGTGGACCTCGTCCGCGCCGTCGACGATGCGGAACGTCCGGGCCGACTCGTAGAACCCGGAGAGCGGGAGGTCCTTGCCGATGCCGTTCGCGCCACAACACTGAACGGCCATCCCGCCGGCGCGTTCGCGTTCGATCGGCAGAACGACGTCTTCCATCAAGGCGTGTGCACGCTCGGCGACCTCGCGCGCCCGTTCACTACCATTGTAGCGCAACGTGGGAATAACCGAAAGCGAGCGTGGGACCGCGTTCTATCGGGCCGTCCAGCCGCCGTCGGCCGCGAGCACGGAACCGGTCACGTAACTCGCGGCTTCGCTCGCGAGGAAGGCGACCGGACCGGCGATCTCCTCGGGTTCGGCGAACCGATCCAGCGGCGTGCGGTCGAGGATCGACTGGCGAAGCCGATCGTTTTCCTCGAGTTCTTCGGTGAGTTCCGTCGAGACGTAGCCGGGCGCGACGGCGTTGACCCTGACCTCGGGGGCCCAGTCCAGCGACATGCTCTTCGTGAGTCCGATCAGGCCGTGTTTCGAGGCGACGTAGGGATGCTGACGCGGCAACCCGACCAGCCCGCCGACGCTCGCGACGTTGATGACGGACCCGTCGTCGCTTGCGAGGAGGTGGTCCGCTGCCGTTCGCGTCACTTCGTACGCACCGTTCAGGTTGACGTCCAGGACGCGATCGAGGGCCGCAGTATCGACGTCTTCCGGCCGCCCGAGCGCGTCGTCGGGGTTGAAACCCGCGTTGTTGACCACGACGTCGACGCCGCCGAACGCCTCGAGGGTTCGGTCGATAACGCCGTCGACGGCGTCGGCGTCCGTCACGTCTGCGGGCACGGCGAGTGCATCGCCGCCCGCGTCTTCGATTTCCGCCGCGACGGCCTCGATCTCGTCCGCCGAGCGGGCGCTCGGGACGACCGATGCCCCCGCGTTCGCCAGTTCGACGGCGATCGCGCGTCCGATACCTCGTCCACCGCCCGTGACCACGGCAACCCGGCCCTCGAGATCGAATAGATCGTTCATCAGTCCTCCGTTTCGTCGTCGCCCACATCAAGCTTTTCGCGCAGACCCTGCTTGTCGAATTTTCCGGTCGCCGTTTTGGGGATCCGCTCGAGAACGCGAATCTCGTCGGGGAGCCACCAGTCGGGCTGCTCGAGCGTTTCTTGGAGGTGGTCGTGTAACTCGTCCTCGGCGGGGTCAGCGTCTTCGGCGGTGACGACGGTTGCAAGCGGGCGCTCCTGCCACTTCTCGTGGGGGACGCCGATCACCGCGGACTCGATCACGTCGGGGTTCGCCATCAGCGCGTTCTCGAGCGCGATCGACGAGATCCACTCGCCGCCGCTCTTGATGACGTCCTTCGCGCGGTCGACGACCTCGATGTAGCCGTCCTCGTCGACGGAGACGATATCGCCCGTTTTCAGCCACTTTCCGGAGGACGAAGCGTCCTCCGACGTCCCGCTCGCATCGCTCGCGGGACCGCGTTCGAAGTCCTCCTCGTCGGCCTGCGGGCGGTTGTAGTACGCCGTGATTACCGTCGGCCCGCGGACCCATAGTTCGCCGGCCGACTCACCGTCCCACGGGACTTCCTCGCCCGCGTCGTCAACGACGCGCATTTCGAGGCCGGGCGAAAGCAGGCCCTGTTTGCGGCGTTTCTCGTACTTGCGGCTCGGGTCCCAGTCGGCCATGCGGGCCTTCGGCCGGGAGACCGAACCGATGCTCATCGTCTCGGTCATTCCCCAGGCGTGTTCGACGGTGACGTCGAACTCCTCGTCGTAGCGGCGCATCATCTCCTCCGGTGCGGCGCTTCCCCCGACGACGATCCGCTCGAGAGAGGAGAGGTCGCCGCCGTGTTCATCGACGTGCTCGAGCAGATCGATCCAGACCGTGGGAACGCCGGCCGTCATGGTGACGCCCTCGCGCTCGACCAGTTCGAGCAGGTCCGCCGCGCTCGGTGACGGACCGGGGTAGACCTGCGTCGCGCCGGCCATCGTCGCGGCGTACGGGAACTCCCAGGAGTTGACGTGGAACATCGGCACGACGGGCATGACGACGTCGCGCTCGCTGATGTCGAGTCCGGCCGGCGTCATCACCATCATCGCGTGGGCGTAGATCATCTTGTGCGTGTACTCGACGCCCTTCGGGCGGCCGGTCGTGCCGGAGGTGTAGCACATCCCCGCGGGGTACTCCTCCTCGATATCCGGCATCTCGTCCTCCGAAATCGGGTCGTACTCCGCGATGAGGTCCTCGTAAGCGACGACGTCGATCTCCGTCTCCGGAACCGTCTCATCCATCACGACGAGCTGCTCGACGTCGAGCTCCGACCAGAGCCGCTCGATCGTCTCGAACGGCTCGCCCGGATCGACGAACAGGATATCGTCGGTCGCATCGTCGACGATGTAGACGATGTCCTCGTCGCCAAGCTGGACGTTGATCGTGTGCAACTGCGCGCCCGAGAGGGGCGCGGCGTAGTAGGCCTCGAGGTGCCGGTGGTGGTTCCAGCCGAACGTCCCGATTCGATTCCCGTGGCCGAAGCCGCGGTCGGCGAGCGCCGCGAGCAGCGATCGGACGCGCTCGCCGAACTCGCCGTAGGAACTCTCGACGATGCCGTCGTGCGTCCGCGAGACGAGTCGCGTCTCCGGGAAGAGGTTCGTCGGCCGCCAGAAGAACGGTCGGAGCGTCAGTTCCGTCATCGACGATCACCACCGCCAGCGACGATCGAATAGTCCGACCGCTGCCACCGAGGGAGTCGAACGCGTCTCGAATAGGTCGGTGCGGTTCCAACGGTTACTGATAGATCCCTCACGCATGCTGGTTGTCATTGACACTCGCATAGAAAACAGGGAAAAGCGGATATAAGCGTGCTGTCTCCCTTCACAGACGAACCGTTCTGAGTTACGTGGCATCACCCTGAATCCGAGACGAAACGAAACCTCGAGTCGCGTTAGACCACGACGCAGCGCAGAAACAGTCGAAACCTCGCACGCGCAGAATTATCAGAAATGGTAATGGGCGGATGAATTTTTTGAGGGGTGACTGTATGGATGGATTCAATGGCTATTGACGAGGCCGACCAGTCGGATGCCGGGGACTTTTCTGAGGGGGAGGGGTCCGACCCTGCGTCGGCGGACGAACGGGCCCACGAGTCGGAGCCGAGATCGAACTCGGCCATCCGCGTTGGGACGTACACGTGGGAAGAGTTCATGGGCGAATACGGGCACGGCGACGAGGTATCCGTCCTGTATCCGGACGAGCCAGCCGACGCGGACGATCAGCTCGGGCTCGACACCGACGAGGACGTCGGGACGACGGTCCCCAGCGGGGACGACTGGAATCGGGTCGAGTTCGACCCGGAAACGTATCTCGGCCACCACCCGGACGACCTCGCGAACCACGTGGTACCGATCGCCGGCGACAACGCGGACGCGCTCTGGGACCGCTTCTGTGAGTACGCCGATCCCGAAACGACGCCGGTCGTCAAGGATACCTGGACCTGGGAACACTACAAGTGGGAGTATTACTACGAGGACGACGGAAGTCGTCCGCGAGACGGTGACGGCGAGATCGTCCGCCACGACGAGGAGGACGCTCTCGGCTTCGATCCTGACACGATAAAAGGACACCTCGCGGCCGGCAACGACGCCGCGCTGGAACTGGACGATATCGTCGAGGAACGGACAGTCAACATTCAAGAGGATATCGAGGAAGACGAGTTCTTCTCGACGGTTGCGGGCAATACCACCGTCTCCAATCGCTACGATCTCGAGAAGGCAGTGCCGCTCGAGAAGAAGACCCACTTCCGCGAGATCGAGCGCTACTGGGTGAACAAACCCTACGCCTACGTCGTCATCTTCCACTCGGAGAAGGAAAACGAGAAGAAGTACTACATGATCGAGCCGTACCAGAACGAGATCGAGAACGAACTGCAGGAGTTCCTCTCGGGCAAACTCAGGACGGCGATCAAGTACTCCGAAGACGGCATCAAAGAGAAAGCGACCGAAGACGGCCGACGGACGGTTATCGAGGACGAAACGCGGCGGCTTCTCGAGCGATACGATCTCTTCGAGGCAACCTCCGGGGAAACCTCGGAGGGGATCCTCGAGACGCTCCGGGGGCTCCTCGACGACGAAGACGAGGAGGAAATCGGCAACGGGCCGAGTCAACTCGGGGGGATCGAGGTCAGACCCGAGCCGGCGATCCTCGCGGACGATCCGGACACGTTAAGCGAGTACCAGGTCGAGAAACTGCTCTACCTGCTCAAACGGGACTTCATCGGGTACGAGCGCATCGACGGCATCAAACACGACATCAACGTCGAAGACATCTCCGTCGACGGCTACAACTCGCCGGTCTTCGTCTACCACTCCGAGTACGAACAGATCATTTCGAATATTTACCACGGCGAGGACGAACTCGACGACTTCGTCGTCAAACTCGCTCAGCGCTCGGGGAAGGGGATCAGCAAGCGGCTTCCACAGGTCGATGCGACGCTGCCGGACGGCTCGCGTGCACAGCTCACGCTCGGCAAGGAAGTGTCCGATCACGGGACCAACTACACCATCCGCCAGTTCAAGGACGTCCCCTTCACGCCGATCGATCTCATCAACTGGAACACCTTCTCGCTCGACGAGATGGCGTTCCTCTGGCTCGCCATCGAGAACCACAAGAGCCTGATCTTCGCCGGGGGGACTGCGTCCGGGAAGACGACCTCGTTGAACGCCGTCTCCCTGTTTATTCCCTCGAGCGCGAAGATCGTCTCCATCGAGGACACCCGCGAGGTCGAACTGCCCCAGCGAAACTGGATCGCCAGCGTCACCCGTCCCTCGTTCGCCGACGACGAGCAGGGCGATGTCGACGAGTTCGACCTGCTCGAGGCCGCGCTGCGCCAGCGGCCCGACTACATCGTCATGGGCGAGATCCGCGGCGAGGAGGATCGAACGCTGTTCCAGGTGATGTCGACCGGTCACACCACCTACACCACCTTCCACGCCGATTCCGTCGACGAGGTTCTCAAGCGGTTCACGACGGACCCGATCAACGTCTCGAAGACGATGTTCACGGCGCTGGATCTGGTCTCGATCCAGACGCAGACCAGAGTCCAGGGCCGGAAGGTCCGCCGGAACAAGTCCCTCACGGAGATCAATCACTACGAGGCCGAACACGACGAGATCAACGTTCAGGACGTCTACCAGTGGCAGGCCGAGACCGACGAGTACCTCAAGATGGGGGACTCGAACACGTTAGAGGAGATTCAGTTCGACCGCGGCTGGAGCACCGAGAAACTCCAAGAGGAGCTGTTCAAGCGGGAAGTCATCCTCGCCTATCTCATCAAGAAGGGGTTGAACACGTACGCGGAGGTCGCCGCGACGGTGCAGGCGTTCATCAACGACCCGGATACGATCCTCACCCTCATCGCGAACGGGCAGCTCGAGGACAGTCTCGATGACCTCCGCGAGATGGAGAGCGTCCTGATCGACGTCGACCCGGAGAAGGAGGAACTCGTTCCGCGCCCGGACGCGAGCAGCGAGACATACAACCTCTCGATGGACCTCCTCGAGCGGGCCGAAGAGTCCCTGTTCGAGGAGTACCGGGGGAAGATCCCGAGCGGCCTCGCGAGCGCCCTCGGCGACGTCGAGGAGGAGAGTACGATCGACGTCGACCGCGCCGACAGCGAAGAGTTCGAGTTCGCCGGTGACGTCGACGAGACCGTCGACGAGGACGAGTGGGAACTCGGCGCCGGCTCGTCGGCGTTCACCGGCGAGGACGATGACGACGGTGACGAACCGGCGTGGCTCAGCGAAGAGACGGGGTTCGCCATCGGTGACGAGAGTGACAGCGACGAAGCCGCCGCGAGCGCTACCGACGCCGCGACCGGTGGGGCCTCCCCCACCGATGAGAGCGCGTCGGACGGCG